>JAUIKL010000039.1 GCA_030430625.1 Gemmatimonadota bacterium | reverse complement strand
GACCGCGCATGACCTCCTACAGCACCGTGAGGCCCCGCCGTTCAGCGGCCCTTCGCCTGGCGCCGGTGGCCGCCCTGTGTACCACGCTGGCCGCCGCGAGCCCTGCGGCCGCGCAGGTCGGCGGTCCCATGCTCGACGGATCCCCTGCTCCGGATTGGCCGGAGTCGATCACCCGGGACGCGCAGGGCCGGGCGACGGTCCGCGCCATTCGTCTCGACGCCCCCCTGGTGCTCGACGGCCGCCTCGACGAAGCGGTCTACGACGAGTACGCCCCCTTCGGAGGCTTCATCCAGGTGGCGCCCACGGCCGGCGACCCGTCCTCGGAACGGACCGACGTCTGGGTGGCCTTCGACGACACGAACATCTACGTGACGTGCCGGTGCTGGGACGAGGCGCCCCCCGAGCAGTGGGTGGCCAACGAGCTTAGACGCGACACCCCCGGGCTCAGGAACAACGAACACTTCGGGGTGATGTTCGACACCTTCTACGACCGGCGTAGCGGGTCGATGTTCTACGCGAACCCCCTGGGCGCACGGGCGGACTACTCGGTGATCGACGAAGGGAGTCCGAACTCCGACTGGAACCCGGTCTGGGACGTGGCCGGTGGTGAGTTCGACGGCGGCTGGGTGGTCGAGATGTCGATCCCCTTCAAGTCGCTGAGGTACATCGCCGGACCCGATCAGATGTGGGGCATCCAGCTCCGACGCTCGATTCGGCACAAGAACGAGTGGACGTACCTCAACCCGGTGCCCCCCTTCCTGGCCGGGCCCCAGGCGTTGAACCGCGTATCCGCGGCCGGCACGGTCGTCGGCCTCGACCTTCCATCCGCCGGCAACAACATCGAGTTGAAGCCCTACGCCATCGGCGGGATTTCGACGGACCTGGTTTCGACGCCGACCACCTCGAACGAAGCCACGGGAGACGTGGGGCTCGACCTGAAGTACGGGCTCACGGCCAACCTGACGGCAGACGTCACGATCAACACCGACTTCGCGCAGGTCGAGGTCGACGAGCAGCAGGTGAACCTCACCCGCTTCTCCCTTTTCTTCCCCGAAAAGCGCGACTTCTTCCTCGAGGGGCGCGGGGTCTTCGACTTCGGGCGAGGCGGCGGCGGGGGCTTTCGCCCAGGAGCGGGCTTCGGCCGTGGCGGTGGAGACGCTCCGACGATCTTCTACAGCCGGCGGATCGGACTCGACCAGGGTCTCGTCCTCCCCATCCGGGCCGGCGCCCGCGTCACGGGTAAGGTCGGCGCCTTCGGTGTGGGGGCCGTGAACATCCAGACCGGAGCCGACGACGCGGCCGGGGTCGCGAGCACGAACTACACCGTACTCCGCGTGAAGCGGGACATCCTCGAGCGCAGTTCGCTCGGAGCGATCTTCACCAACCGCAACATCGCGGTAGACGGTGGCGGCGCGAACCGCGTCTACGGCGCCGATGCCGCCTTCGGCATCACACAGGACCTACAGGTGGGCGGCTACTGGGCGCGCACCGAGACCCCCGGGCTCGCAGGCAACGAGGACAGCTGGCAGCTGTCCGGGAGCTACAACGGGGATCGCTACGGAGCCACGGCCTCCCACCTCGAGGTCGGGGGTGCGTTCAACCCGGAAGTCGGCTTCCTGCGCCGCTCCGACTTCGTGAAGCGTGCGGGCTCCCTCCGCTTCTCACCACGCCCCGCCTCGATCGAGTCGATCCGCAAGCTGACATGGGAGATCTCGGTCGACCACTTCGCCAACACCGCAGGCTTCATGCAGTCCCGAAGGCAGACCGGTCGCTTCGATGTCGAGATGGAGAACAGCGACCGATACGCGGCCGAGATCGTCGACGAGTTCGAGCGGATCGACGAGTCGTTCTCGATCTCGGACGACCTCACGATCCTACCGGGCCGGTACAACTTCCGGAGCCAACGGCTCTCGTACACAGCGGGCCCGCAGCGCCGGCTGTCCGGTGGCGTGTCGTTCCAGTGGGGGAACTTCTACTCGGGCTCCATCCGAGCCGTGAACGTCAACCAGGGCCGGGTCGTCGTCTCGAACAATCTCTCTCTGGAACCGGGCTTCTCGCTGAACCTCATCGACCTTCCCCAGGGCGAATCGACCCAGGCCGTCTATCGGCTGAGGGCCGACTACGCATTCACGCCGCGTATGTTCGCCAGCTCGCTGATCCAGTACAACGACGCAACGAACACGCTGTCGAGCAACGTCCGCTTCCGTTGGGAGTACGCGCCCGGGAGTGAGCTGTTCGTAGTCTGGACGGACGAGCGGGAAACCGGGCCCGGAGGCATGGGCCTACGGGCCCGAGGGCTCGTCGTGAAGGGGACCCGCCTCCTCCGCTTCTGAGCCGCGGCCCCGCCTCAGAAGAGCGTCGTGAGGTACCGTAGGAGCGCCATCATGCCGGCGCCCGGAAGGAGGAGGTAGAGGGCCGTCGGGATCCCGTGCTTCGTGGCGGTGAAACGGCCCTCGGGGTCGACCCTCGGTTGGCACGAGAGTTCGTCGAGGACCGCGGCGTCGGCGGGCGAACGCGGGTCGTAGATCACCAGCTCCATGGCCTCGTCCTCGAGCCTCTCCGGCCGGTGCGATCTCGCGACGGCGTGGTGCGTCTCCCCGTACTCGTCCTCGAAGCCGAAGGTCAGCTTCATCACCGGCTGTTCGTTCACCCGCGTCGACGTGGCCTCCTTCGTCAGTAGGGTGCCCCTCGTGAGTCGACCCTGACTCATCAGCCGCATCATCTTCAACCCACTCCTCAAGCCGACGAACCCGAATACGGCCCCGATCAGCGGAAAGAGGAAGACGAAGACGACACCGAGACCCGCCGGGGTCGTCCGAAGTCCCACGATGCGGGAGACCCTCGGGTCGCGGGTGAGGTATTCGATCTCGACCGCCTGCCCGGCGTCCAGGAAAGAGCCGGTCTGGTAGGAGATGTTCCGGTACTCCGTGCCGTCGGCCAACTCGAAGCGGAAGTCGTTTCGGTACACAGGCCTTTCATTGACGCTCATGCTCGTCCCCATGGACGCCATGACTTCACCCTGGACGGTCTCGGTCCCCCCCATGAAGCGGATCGCCTCGACGACGCCCCCGCCGGCGTCGAAGACCCAGACGAACACCATCCCGAAGGAGAAGAAGAGCCAACCGAACTGACTCAAGAAGCCGCCGAAGAGCGAACGCACGATCAGCGTGATCGGCAGACTCCGGGGAGCCGGAATCAGATTCGGAAGGTCGAAGTCCTCGTTTCTCACGTCGCGACGTCGATGGGGGCGCTGAGCACCGTTCGCTCGGTCACGATTCCACCGCGCCGCCCGACGTCGATCGTCCCGTACCGTTGTCGAAAGACGTCCGGCAGTTCTCGATCACCCTCGGGCGACAGCCAGAGTCGGAGGAGATGCCGCCGGCGAGCCGGCTCCGGCCAGTCGACGAAGTCGG
Organism: Gemmatimonadota bacterium; assembly: GCA_030430625.1. Lineage (GTDB taxonomy): Bacteria > Gemmatimonadota > Gemmatimonadetes > Longimicrobiales > Gaopeijiaceae > UBA2589. The sequence goes on along the minus strand of JAUIKL010000039.1, from coordinate 13,841 downwards.
TCCGATCGTGAAGCTGCGAGTGGTTGTACACGAACTGGATGTCTCCCGGCTCCAGGCGCATGCGAACGTGGAGTTCCGGATCGTTGGCCAGCGCGTCGAAGAGGTCCAGCGCCTCCCGGTGCGCGTCGGTCAGCCGCGGCGCGGAGTCGAAGCGCTGCGCCGACTCGATGTACTGCCGCTGGTAGTAGACGGTCAGATGACCGTCGTGCCAGCTCAGGACGGGGATCGTCGTGAACGGCTCCTGTCCCGGAGGCACCTCCCCGCGCCGGTCGGTGGCGATCGGCTCGAAGAGGAGCGCGAGGAGGTCCGGGCGCTCACGCCTCATTCGGTTGTAGATCGAGAGGGCGCTGACGAGCAGGGAGTCGCCACCCGACTGGGCGTCTCGCAGGCACATGAGGCCCACGATGTCGGCGCTGTCGGTATGGAAGGTCTGACGCTCGGAGGTGAGGTAGATCCTCGTCTCGGGGTTCGCCGAACTCGCCCCGGTATCCCGAACGTGCCCGAGGATGTGTCCGTCCGCGTTCTGAGAGCGCGCCGACCCCAGGTGTGCTCCCACCCCACAGAAGATCGCAGCGGCCATGCGCTGGTCGTACGACGCGACCGGAAGTCCCCGGAGTACCTCGAAGCCGATCCCGTGGAGGAGTCGATCCTTGAGTGAGGAGAGGTAGGCGGAGAAGGTCGGCAGAGGAAAATCGGCGGCCGTGATCTCACCGATGTCACGCCCGAGGGAGAGGAAGTGCCGAGCTGCTGCCTCGAGCTCCGCGACCTGATCGCCGGAAAGCCGCACGATCCACTCGTCCGATCGGCCCGCCATCTCGACGCCGATCCACGCCGCCGGCCCCTCCAGCAGCTCCGGGACGGAGCCCAGATCAGCCACAGCGCTCGTTCTCACCCCGCAGCCATCGGTTCCCGTTCACGTACGTGCGGCGCTGCTCGTAGTCGAACTCGAGGTCCCAAGTCGACTGCTGCCCGTTCGACCAGTTCAGAATGAGGGTCCCCGTCGCCCCACTTCCCGTGGCCGACCATCGACCTCCGTTGGTCGTCTGGAAGGCCCCGCTCGCGCCTCCGCCGTACCCACCCGACTGGTCGTCCATGTAGAACGAGCCGTCCGAGCACAGCCAGAGTTCGGTGGACTCCGTGTAGCCACTCCCCGAGTAGAAGCGCGCGAGGTAGGCGCCGCGGAGCCACGGTTCCCACTCGTCGTTGCCACCCGTTGTCGGCGTGGGGGTCGGCTCGGTCACGCCCAGGCTGAGCGCGAGGGCCCGGAGATCCTGTAGCTGATCGGCGTGCGCGCCCGCCGGCGACAGAAGGACGAAGCCGACTCCGAGCCCCGTGTCGGTCATCCGCACGTCGACCGTGCTCACGAAGTCTCCAGGCGTACCCGACACCGTGTACGCCGTCGTCATGTGGCCGCGACCGATCTCCTCGATCTCCCCACTCGGTGTAATCACGACACCGTTGCCGAGTGGCACCGGTTGCGTCAGAACCGCCCGGGCCTCGGCTTCGGTCGCCGGCTCGGCCCGAATCACGATCAACCCCTGCCCCGCCTCCGGCTCGAGGAGGAAGGCCGACCCGTCGGGTGCCAGGGCACCCCGCCAACCGACCGGGACCGTCACCGCCAGGCCGCTCGTCGGGTCCTGAACGAGCTGTCCCCCGGTGTAGACCTGCCCCGGGACGATCTGCGCCCCGACGGGCACCGACGTGCCGCCAGAAGCCGCGGCCACGAGGACGGTGACCGCACACCCGATCAGACGGTGTCGGAGGCGCATTCGAGCTCCCTGGTCGAGCGGTCGGCAGGTGGTCAGTTCATCCCGGGCGGGGCCACGCGACGGTTCGTCGCCTGCTCGAAGGCATACGCCAACTCGATCAGGCGCGGTTCCGAGCAGGCCGATCCCGTGAAGCTCACGCCGAAGGGCCGCGGGAGAGGTTCGAAGCCGTCCGGGAAGTCGGGGCCGCCATCGTTGGCCACGAAGGCCCATGGCACGATGACGGTCGGGTAGCCGGGCCGGGCCGCGATCCCCGCTCCACCGGACGCCGGGAAGAGAAGCGCGTCGAGGTCATGCTCCTCCATGGCGGCATCGATTCCGCGTGTCCCGTTCAACTCGATGTCCCGGGCGCGGTCCTCTTCGTACTGAGCGCGGTCGGCGTCGAGATCGATGGCATCGGACTGATCGAGCCGGAGCTGATCGTACTTGATCGTCCCCGCGGAGGCGTGCTCGCGGTTCCAGGTGCGCAGTTCGGTCAGTGTCGAGACAGGGGCCGTCCCTCCGAGCGTCTCCAGCCACGCGTTGAAGTCCCGCTTCATCCCGTAGAAGAGGACGGAACTGTTGCCGTTCGTGATCAACGATGTCGCGGGGTCCGGGTCGAGGACACTCGGGATATCCGCCGGGTCGACGACTTCTGCACCCGCATCGCGAAGGACCTGGATCGCCTCGGCCATCACAGCGCTCGCTTCCTCGGACAACCGTCCCTGCCATCGGTCGGTACCCGGCACCTGGATCGAATCGTAGTAGAGTGCGCGCGGGATCCCGATCCGTGCACCGGCCAGCCCGTCCGCATTCAGGAAGGCCGTGTAATCTCCGTTGGCCGGCGGTGTGCACTTGTTCGTGACCGGATCGTTCGGGTCCGGTGCCGCCCCCTCGAGCGCACCCATCATGATAGCCGCGTCCGTGACCGTACGGGCCATGGGGCCGGCCGTGTCCTGATCCCCGGTGATCGGGATGACGCCGTAGCGGCTGATCCGACCGACCGTCGGCTTGATTCCGACGAGCATGTTGGCGTTCGACGGGGACAGGATGGAGCCGGACGTCTCCGTCCCGACGTTGCCCGCCCAGAAGCTCATCGCCGTGCCGATCCCCGAGCTGGAACCTCCGACGCCCATGACCGGGCGACCGTCGTCACGCCCCTCGCGGGGATCGCGCCTCGGGTCGTACGGGTTGAGTCCGTAGCCGCCGACCGCGCTGTAGTTCCCAGGCATACCCGCGGCGGTGAAGTTGGCCAGCTCGGTCATGACGGTCTTGGCGATGATGACCGCGCCCGCCTCTTCGAGGTTGGTCGTCAGCGTGGCATCGTACGGCGGCACGAAGCCCTCGAATGCCATCGCGCCCCCCGTGGTCGGAACGTCGGTCGTGTGCACGTTGTCCTTCAACGCGATCGGGATCCCGTGCAGCGGCCCCCGAACGTTGCCGGCCGCGCGCTCGGCATCGAGGCGATCGGCGTCGGCCAGCGCGTTCGTGTTCACCGCCATCACCGCGTTCACCCGCTCTTCGTACATGGCGATGCGAGCCAGGTGCGCCTCGACCAGGTCCCGCGACGTCAGTTGCCCCGCCTCCATCGCCGCCTGCATCTCCGGAATCGTCGCCTCTACGACGTCGAACGGCTCCGCCGTCGACGGGCCCGACGAACCTTGTCCTCCACACGCCGACAGCGCGAGGAGCAGGGCGGGAGTGAAGGAGCGGATGGGGACGCGTCGCATGGGAGCTTCCAGTGATGGGGGTCGCAGACGCCGGGAGCACCGGCGGGGACCGGGAGTACCGGCCGGGAGAAGATGTGCGCCTCCCACCCGAGCCGAAAGCCGGGCATGTCCGGCCGGCCGGGACGCGGCTGCTCAGTCGGAGCGCAGCCCCACCAGCGGATCGACACGGCTCGCGCGGACCGCGGGGACCGCGGCCGCGCACAGGGTGACGAACCCGAGAAAGAGGGCGGCCACGACATAGGCACGGGGATCGGTGGCTCCGACATCGACCAGGAGGTCGGTCACCGAGCCGCGGGCCGCGAACGCGGCCACGAGACCGATCGCCGTTCCGATGCCGACCCAGCGCATCGCGCCCACCACGACGGACCGAGCGACTCGACCGCGCCCCGCACCCAGGGCGGAACGGATCGCGATCTCCCTTCCCCTGCGGGCCACCGCGTGGGAGATCACGCTGTACACGCCGAGAGAGGCGAGGAGGAGGCCGGCCGCCGCAAACACGCCGAGGAGAAGAAGTACGAGTCTCCGCTCTGCGAGCAGGTTGCGGAGCCGGTCCTCGAAGAACGAGGCTCGAACGGCCAGACTCGGATCGATCGACTGCACCTCCCGGCGGAGTCGGTCGAGAGCGTCGGCCGAGGGCGCCCCGCGAAGTCGTACGGTCGCGGTCATCGACGTCGCCATTCCCGCCATCTGCATGTGGGGCACGTACATCGTTCCCTGCGGGTCGGAGTCGTATCCGAAGTGGCGCACGTCACCGACGACACCGACGATCGTACGCCAGGGGGCCTCGCCGCCGAAGAAGAACGCCTCCATGCTCGGCGACCTCACCCGTTGTCCGAGGGGGCTCACACCGGGCCAGAACTCGTCGGCCATAGCCTGGCTCACGAGGACCACCGGTTCGGTGTCGGCCTGGTCCCGCGCATCGAAGCCGCGCCCCTGGGCCAAAGGGATCTCGAGGGCGTCGAAGTATGCGCCTCCGACGACGCGGTACCCCGCCCCACCCTCCGGCTCGGCATCACCCCGCACGTCGACGAAGCCACTCCCTCCCCCGGTCGTCGGTGCCCAGGTGGCGAACCCCACCGCCTCCACCTCCGGTGAAGCCGCGAGAGTCCGATCGACCTCGTCCCAGTAGGCCAGGACGCGCGTAGGGTCACCTCGGTACGCGGGGTCCGTCAGCGACACCTGAAGCGCGGCCAGCCCGGACGGTTCCCACCCGAGCGATCGGGACCCGATGGCGGACAGGTTGAGGTAGAGCAGCGTGCCCCCGGTGACGAGCAGTACGGTGAGCGCTACCTCGCCCGCCACGAGCACCGTTCCCGGAAGGTCTCGACGGTGACCCACCACCCGGCGCCCGCCCCCTCCCCGCGTGCCTCCGGAGACCATGAGGGCCGGCGGAAGACCCGCTGCCGCACCGGAGGCCAGGGCGGCCACGGCACCGAAGAGGGCGACCCGGCCGTCGAAGCGAACACTACCTCCCCTCGGCACGACCTCGCCGACGGCTCCCACGAGCATCTCCGTCCCGAGCCAGGCCAGAAGGACCCCCACCGCGCCCCCGATCACGGCCAGGGTCAGCTCCTCCGCGAGGAGTTGCCTCACGATGCGGACGCGACCCGCGCCGAGAGCCAACCGGAGCTCGACCTCGTCGGCCCGGTCGGTTCCGCGCGCGAAGCCCAGGGCGGCCAGGTTCACGCAGGCAATGAGCAACACCAGCCCGACCGCGCCCATCAGGAGGAGCAGATAGGGGCGCGCATCCCCGACTAGGTCGTCGGTGAGCGGCCGCACCTCCACACCCCAGGAGTAGATACCGGCCGGGTCCGAGCGCCGGATCCCGTCCGCGATCGTCGTCAGGTCGAGGCGGGCCTGCTCGAGGGCCACATCGTCCCGCAGCCGTCCGATGGCGCGGAAGTTGATGTTGTTGCGCATCATGCCGAGTTGCGGGCGAGCGGGCCGGGGCAGCCACACATCGGTTCCCTCCGGATGTTCGTACCCGGACTGGACCACTCCGCTGACCCCATATCGTGCTCCGTCGAGCGTCAGGGTCAGGTCGCTCAACCCCGCGCCACCCAGGGCAGTCCGCCAGAAGGGCTCGGAGACGACGACGAGAGCCTCGCCGCGCCCGACCGCTGCACTGTCGGGAACGGCACCGTGGATCAGTGGAATTCCGAGCGTCTCGAAGAAGGGACCGTGCACGCGCACGGCGGGCGCCACGAAAGGCTCACCGACATCCGAGACGGTCATGTCGATCGGTTCCTGCGAGTGGATCGCCGTAGCCGCGAGCGTCCGGTTCTCGGCGGCCCAGTCGTACCAGTTTCCCATCGAGACCCAGGGGAAGGCTTCACCCTCTTCGGGCACCGAATAGAGCGCCACCAGTCGATCGGCCTCCGGGAAGGGCAGCGGCCGCAGCAGCACGCCATCGACGACGGTGAACATCGTCGTCGTCAGAGCGATACCGAAGGCGAAGATCCCGACACCGAGCGCCGAATGGCCCGGGCGATGGACCATGCGCCGGAGGGCCACCGAGATGTCGCGCCGGAGCCCCTCCAGCCGCTCGAAGCCGACCAGGCGCCGGTCACGTTCCCGGGCGGCCCTCTCCAGCGCCCTTCGAGTCTCGTCTCGATCCCCCAGTCGCTCGGACGCGATCCGCCGGGCCTCCTGGGGGTCGTACCCGGCCGCAATCAGGTCGTCCTGATGCAGCTGGACGTGCGCCTCCAACTCCTCTTCCGCCTCCCTGCGACGGCCGCCCCGGACGGCGGGGAGGCGGAGCCTACGGCGCTTCACCCCTCCCCTCCCGAGCCGGACGCCAGGAGCGCCCCGACGGACTCGACGTAGCGGCTCCACGTCCGGGCCTCGGCGTCGAGCTGCTGCTCACCGAAGGTCGTGAGCCGATAGAATCGCGCTCGACGGTTGTTTTCCGTCAGCCCCCACTCGGCTTCCACGAGTCGCTTCCCCTCGAGCCGGCGAAGCGCCTGGTAGATGGCGCTGTCGTCGACGACGATCGCGCCCCGCGATCCTCGCTCCATCCAGACCGAGAGCCCATACCCGTGTGTGCTCTCGACACTGAGCGCCTTCATGATGAGCAACTCGAGCGTGCCTTTGAGCAACGGCAGCGTATCGGACATCGGCCCCTCCCCTCTTCCCGTGAGTGCTAAGGTATTCTACCTACGGGAAGGATCGGCCGAAAGGGACGCGGACCCAGGGGCCGTGGGGACATCTCCCACACGGACGGGGTGCGAAGCTCCCACGGCGCTCTTCGGACGAAGTGTCGGACATTGTTTCGGACCTTCGACCCACGCTTCGATGCACCCGACCGACCGATTCACCCCGGACGCGCCGACCTGGCGTGCAGCCCGCACCGTGGTGCTGGTAGGCTTCGGGCTCATGCTGATCGGCCTACTCGTGCGCCCGGACGCGGCGCTACGCGTCTTCTGGGGTGTGATCGTTCCCCTCCTCCCCGCCCTCTTCCTCGTCGATGCGCGGCTGTGGAGAAACGTCTGCCCACTGGCCACGCTGAACCTGCTTTCCGGATCGAGGGCCGACGGTGGGAGGCAGACCGGTCGGATGGTTCGAGTGAGCGGCGCGGTCGGCATCGCGACCTTGGCGCTCGTCGTCCCCGCACGACACCTCGGGCTCGACGACGACCCGGAAGCGCTCTTCTGTGTCCTGCTCCTCATGTCGGCACTCGCACTGTGGGCCGGGACGCAGATCCGGATGAAGGGGGGATTCTGCAACGCCATCTGTCCGATCCTCCCGGTGGAGCGGCTCTACGGCCGAGACCCGGCCCTGGCCCTGCCCAACGCGCGCTGCTCCAGCTGCGAGGCGTGTTCTCTGGCATGTCTGGACCTCAACCCGGCCGGTTCGCCCCGCTCGCTGGTGCGCGGAGCGGCGAACCGTCCGTGGCTCTCCACACCGTTCGGTGCCTTCGTGGCGGCCTTCCCCGGCTTCGTGGCGGCGTACTTCACGAAACCCGACGCGTGGACGGGACCGGCGGCCGCGTACGGGTGGGCCGCAGCCCTGTCGATCTGCAGCTGGTCGCTTTTCCGGGCCACCCTCGGTCGGCGGGCGGACACGTTCGACCTCGGCATGCTCGTGTCGTCCGTCGTCGCAGCGTCGACCTACTTCTGGTTCGTGCCCGCTCAGGTCGCGACCGAGTTCGAACTCGGGTCGACCTTCGTCGTCGTGAGCCGGACTGCAGCCGTCGCCTTGATCGGGCACGCGGCGCTCCGGGCTCGACGGTCCCGACGCTTCGCCCGCTAGAAGACCCCGTCCGGATACACGCTGTCCGGGTTCCAGAACAGCCACTCGGTCAGCCCCGCGTCCTCCACGGCCTCGATCTGTGCCCGCATCTGATCCGCGCCGTAGTCGACCCCGTTCAAGCTGAACGCCTGGAGCCAGGGTCGAAGGGTCGCGCGAGCGCCCGCGGTCTGTCCGCGTCGCTCGACCGCAAAGTCCATCGCGGCCCGCACCGTCTCGTACGGCGCGTCGTTGGGGTTGGGGATTCCGAACGCCCCCAGGTGATACAGGGCCGGGTACACCATGGGTAGGAGGACGTCGTTGACTCGAACCAGGCGACTCCACTCCTGCCCGATGTCCGACCCGTCCTGTTCGGTGATCACCCTCCCGAAGACATCGGAGGTCACCGGCGCCCCCAGGTCGGCGAGCTGACTCTTCGACTCCGCGATGAACTCCTCGATCGCGTCGTCCATCGTGCGACCGGCCCGAGCGGGAAAGACGAGCGTGGCCCTGGTGGAGTCGTTGACGTCGGGGAAGCGGACGTAGTCCCACTGAACTTCCGCGAAGCCGGCCTCGAGCGCCTCGCGGGCCAGGTCGATGTTGTACTGCCAGACCGAGCTGTTGTACGGGTCGACCCAGGGCCGGTCCCCTTCCGGGTCGAGCCACACCGCCCCCGCGGTCGTCTGGATCGCCCAATCGGTACGGGCGCCCGCCAGCACGCGGTCGCTGAAGACGACGATCCGCGCGATCGGATACAGCTCGCGTTCGCGCAACTCCTCGAGGAGTGAACGGAGATCGGCGATGTACCCCCTCGACGCGCCGGCCTCTTCGACCAGGGCGACCCGACTCGCGTAGCTCACCTCCCCGCGCTCCTTCACATCGATGACGACGGCGTTGATCCGACTGCCGGCCACCTGATCGAGGAGCGATCCGAGTCGTGCCTCGTCCCCGGCCACCTGGGCATTCACGTAGACGCCGCGGACCGCGGAGGGTCGCGCGACAGGCTCGACGCGATCAGCGGGTCCAGGCTCGACCGGGGTTTCGCTGCACGCGGCGGAGAGGAGTACACAGGCTGCGATGAGCGCGCCCGCCCCGATCCGGGCCGCGGCCCGGGTCCGCGACGGGGCGGTGCGACGCCGAGTCACCAGGGTAGCGCCCATCGTCGTTGGGAAAGCTGCCCGTCAGCGCGCGTTCTGCAGCGCCGCGCGGAACATTTCGATGAGGTCACCGACGGTGCAGTGCGCCTCCACCGGATGCCTCAGCGGTTGATCCCGGTGGATCTCGTAGTGGTTCCGACGCCCTTCCCGGGTCCGCTCGATCATGCCTCCCTCGTCGAGATCGCCGATGATCCGCATGACGGCGCGCTCGGTGATCCCGACGTGAGCCGCCAGGTCGCGCACGGTCATATCCGGGTCCTCGGATATGCAGAGGAGGACGTGGGCGTGGTTGGTCAGGAAGTGCCACCCCGCGGTCGCCTCGCTCATGTCTCCCCCCTCACTATTGACACATTTGTCATGTATTCCCAATCTCGGCTCAGAAATCATGCAACATGAGTGCTGAGATATCCAGCGCCACTCCCCATTCGCGGGCTACGACACCACGATGGCCAACCCAACTTCATTCTTCGACAACGCGCGCGGCAACTTCTTCGGAGGTCTGACCGCGGGAATCGTCGCCCTCCCGCTGGCCCTCGCCTTCGGTGAGCAAACGGAATTAGGGGCGATCGCCGGACTGTACGGCGCCATCGCGTTGGCGATCATCGCCGCCATCTTCGGCGGCACACGAACCCAGATCAGTGGTCCGACGGCTCCGATGACCGTCGTCTCGGCCGTCGTCATCGCCGACGCGATCGCCTACGCGGGGGACTTCAACACGGCGATCCCGCTGATCATCGCGACCTTCTTCCTGGCCGGCGCCATCCAGGTGGCCATGGGCCTGGTCGGGATCGGGAAGTACGTGCGCTACATGCCGTACCCGGTCGTGTCCGGGTTCATGAGTGGGATCGGCGTCATCATCGTGATCACCCAGATCTTCCCCTTCTTCGGTGTCAACGCGCCGGCGGGTGGGCCGATGGGCACGATCCGGTCGATGCACCAGATCCCGGAGATCCTGAACCTCGCGTCGGTGGCTGTCGCGCTCCTGACGATCGGGATCATCTACGCGCTGCCCCGAGTCACGAAGGTCGTCCCGTCTTCGCTCGTGGCCCTCGTGGCCGTGTCGGCCGGCGCCTTCTTCCTGCTGGACCCGGACTCGATCCTCCGAATCAACTCCCGTGGACCGATCCCGACCGGCCTGCCCGAGCTTCAGCTGGGCTTCGTCGCGGTCTTCAGCAACTGGGAGCACATGATCGTCGTCCTGGAGTACGCCTTCACGCTGGCGGCGCTCGGGGCGATCGATTCGCTGCTGACGTCACTGGTGGCGGACAACATGACCAAGACGCGTCACGACAGTAACCGCGAGCTGGTCGGACAGGGGCTCGGCAACATGGGCTCCGCCCTCATCGGTGGACTGCCCGGCGCCGGGGCGACGATGCGTACGGTGATCAACATCAAGTCGGGTGGAACGAGCCCGCTCTCGGGTGTCGTGGCCGGCTCCTTCCTTCTTGCCGTGCTGCTCGGCCTCGGCTCCCTGGTCGGGCATGTGCCGAACGCGGTGCTGGCCGGGATCCTGATCACGGTCGGTATCGGGATCGTCGACTACCGGGGTCTCAAGCACCTCCGGACGGTGCCGCGTGCGGACGCCGTGGTGATGATCCTCGTCCTCGCGCTCACCGTCTTCGTCGACCTCCTCGTGGCCGTCGCGGCCGGGATGGTGCTCTCCGCACTCCTCTTCATGAAGAACATCTCGGACGTCATCGAGCACCGGATGCACTCGGCACCGCTCAAGGAGTTCTCCCGAGAGATCCCCTGGGCCGACGAAGGCGACCTGATCGCGCGCCGCGGTGACAAGGTCTTCATCAAGCACCTCGACGGACCGCTCTTCTTCGGCTTCGCGAACCGTTTCCAGGAGTTGGTGACCCGACTCCCCGACCTCGAGGTCGTCGTCCTTCGGATGGAGCGGGTCCCGTACATGGACCAGTCCGGTCTCTACGCCCTGGAGGAGGCCATCATGGACCTCCGTGAGCAGGGGATCCGCGTCGCGTTCACGGACATCCACGGACAGCCCCGGGATCTCGCGGAACGGAGCCGGATGATCCCGAATCTCGTCCCCCTCCCCTTCTGCTTCGAGAACTGGAGTACGTGCGCCGCCTGGCTCGAGAAGTACCTGGAGGAAGAGCGCCGCGATCTACCGATCCCCGGTGAGCCCACCACGGATCGCGTACTCGAGTCTGCCGACGCCTGACGATCGGTCGCCCCCGAACACCACCCCGTATCAACTTCGATCCACAACCCACAGCTGGTGCCATCATGCCTCATACAGCCGAAAGCCAAGCGGCCCTCTCTCCGACGGCTGCCGTCCAAGCCCTCAAGGACGGCAACCGCCGCTTCCTCGACCGCGCTTCCGCGCCCCGGGATCCCGAGAGCGACATCCAGGTCACGTCCACGGGCCAGCACCCGTACGCCGTCGTCCTCGGCTGCATCGATTCACGGGTTCCGGTCGAGACGGTCTTCGATCAGGGGATCGGTGACATCTTCACGGCCCGAGTGGCCGGCAACGTCGTGAACGAGGACCTGCTCGGCAGCATGGAGTTCGCGTGCAAGCTGGCCGGCTCCAAGGCGATCGTCGTCCTCGGCCACACGTCGTGCGGCGCGGTCAAGGGCGCCATCGGGAAGGCCCGCCTGGGCAACCTGACCCATCTGGTTCAGAAGATCGAGCCGATCGTCGACCAGGTGCGGGCCGAGGTATCCGACGAGGACGCCGGCTTCACCGACGCGGTCGCCGAGGCCAACGTGGCGGCGACGCTGGCGGCCATCCGCTCGGACAGCCCCGTGCTGGCCGAGTTGGAGACCGAGGGCACGATTGCCCTGGTCGGCGCCATGTACGACGTGTCCAGCGGTGAGGTTCGCTGGCTCTAGGCGCCCATCCTCGAAGCATCGGGGCCGCTCCATCCGCAAGGGGTGGGGCGGCCTCTTCTCGTACACGTCTCCCCAAGGCCTGGCCGCGCTGCGCCGAGAAGCGCACGTGGAGGCTCCTGGCGATTGGAGCCGGAGGGGGCTGGACAGCCGCCCAGCCCCCTCCTCCTTCACGCGCCCGGCGACGTGGCCGCGTTCGCCTTGATGGCCGCAGCCACGAAGTCCGCCAAACCTGCGCGGCGATCGTCGTAGTGGGCTCGGAACCGGACGTCCGTCGTGTACATCTCGGCCAGCGCCACGTGCATCGAGGGCGCACACGGATAGAACCAGCGATCGATGTGCATGCGGGCCTGCTCCGCCAACTCCACCGCCCGAGTCCCGTCCGCCGGCTCGCCCTCGTCCAGGGCCTCGGCAAAGGCGACTTCGATCGACTCGATCTCGCCCTTGATCTTCGCCCAGTCCGCGTCCGAGTACGATTTCGCGCGTCGCGTCGACTCCTTGAACGCCTCGGTGTCGCCCCAGCGGGCCTGCGCCTCCGCCTGCAGAGCCGGGTCCTGTCCAGCCTTCATGATCCCTCCTCGTCGTCGTTTCGAATCATGCGTTCCCAGCGAACGCTCGACCAGGATCGCCCCTCACGTAACGTGAGGAGCAAGGGCTTCAGTGGGCTCGGTCCGCGTCGGGGGTCAGGTCCCTGAGACTGTCCTCGAGCTTCATGTACCACGGCGCCGCCACATCGTCGCGATAGAAGTAGAGGATCAGTTCCCGCTCTTCGATCCGTTCGTTGGCCAGCAGCTTCGCGCGCACCCTCAGCTTCACGCGGGCGCGGAGGTCGCTCGAGTCCAGCTCGGCGAACACGACCTCGTATCCCATGATGTCGAGAGCCTCGGGTCGGACGGCGAAGAGGCGCTGGATCAGGAAGGGGATATCGACCGACTCGACCAATTCCGGCGCGTGGTAGCTCGCCGCTCGATCGAAGTCCTTGAACTGGATGTCCTCCATGAAGGAGAGTGCCGTGCGCCGCAACAGACCGCGGTCCCCACCGAGCGGCAGACCGAAGGTGGCGAACGCGCCTCCCGACACGTGCGCGACCGCCAGGTACCCTCCGAGCAGTGTCGCTACGACCGCGAAGACGACGATCGGCTTCTTCATGTCACCACCTCACGTCGGGGTACGATGGCCAGCGTCGCGAGCAGGATCAGGGCACACGCCATGGCAAAGAGCACAGCCAGCGACCCGGCAACCGAGAGCCAACTCGGCTCGACGGCAGCACTCTCCTCGAACACCCGGAACGCCCAGTGCACGGGCATCACCTTCTCGGCAGCCGCCACGACGTCGCTGTAGAGAGTATCGGGGATCGCCAACTCCGAGAACAAGATTTGTGGCAGGAGGAGGAGCGGTACGGCAAAGACGGCCCGTTCCTGCGTCGACGCCAGGGCACTCACGGTGAGCCCCAGACCGGTGCCAGCCAGCGAGGCACCGAAGAGGGCCAGTATCTCGAGGCCCATGGGCCCCCTCAGCTGCAGCTGCCACTCCACCGTCCCCTGGAGCAACACCACCTGCACCGCGCCGATGCCCGCGAGGACGGCCGCCTTCGACAGCACCTCGTCCCGCCCGCGCACACCGAAGAGGCGTTCGCGCTCGTGGATCCTTCGCTCCTTCACGATCTCGCGGCACGCGTTGATGCACCCGAACCAGACGGCGGTGAGGCAGAGGACGAAGTAGAGGGCCGGGGTGTCGCGCTCGATCGATCCCCAGACGACCGTACACAACCACCCGATCAACGGCGCCTGGGCCAGGAGGATGAAGGTGCCGCCGAAGTCGCCGAAGAGTCCGTCTCGATACCGAGCGGCCAGGACCCGCCACCGAGGTCGGGTCACGAGTGCCTGCCTTCCGAGGGGGACACATCGGATCCTCGGAGACCACGATCGGCGAGGGCCCGGAGCGGTCCCGGCCGATCCCGGAACCACCGCTGCGTCCCGTCCGCTCGGGCACTCAGGTGCCACGCCGACGGCTCCTGCTTCTCCAGTTGGCCGAAGAGATCGGCGTACCGCTCGACACGGAAGAAGTCGAGCGCTCCGGAGGGAGGACCGAAGTAGGCGACGTGCCCTCCGACCAGGACACACAGC
>JAUIKL010000276.1 GCA_030430625.1 Gemmatimonadota bacterium | reverse complement strand
GATTGACCCGGGACGACGAGGTCGTCCACCGAGCGGAGCTGAAAGGAAACCCCGGTGGCCGCCATGACGGCGCGCTCGGCCAGTTCGACCTTCCGCCCGAGAGAGAAGGCGTACTCGGAAGGAGCGGCTGATCCGCCTTCCGTGAGCGCCGCGTCGACGCTCGCCTTGGCCTCCATCAGATCCGGTGCGACCACCTGGGGGTCGAGTCCGAAGCCGGACCGAGCCCGAGCCACCGCCGCCCTATACGACTCGAGATGGGACTCGGCCCGGGCTCGCGCGGGCGAGGGCAGCGTAGCCGCCAAGCCGGTCATCGTCGTGTCGATGCCCGCGAACACACCGAGTCCGTTGTCCGGCACACGACTCTCCACCAGGGTCACTCCCGTGAGCTGCGGGCCCGGGGGCTGGGCGGCTCCCATGTCCTGGGACCGATGCTGTGACCGACTCTCCATCGAGAGTTGGAGAAGAGAACGACCGAGGAGCGGATCGAGGAGGCCCGTATCCACATCGACCGATCCGGCGTCGGGCTCCTCGTCTCCCGGGAAGAACTGGCGGCGAGAGGACTGGTACAGCTTCTGAGGCGCCCACGCCTCGAGCCCGAGCTCCGGAAAGCGGCTCGGGTCGCCCGCGGCCTCGAATGCCTCGCGGGCCATGATACCGGCCGCCTGGTGCTGTCCGTGCCCGTCGGCAGGGGTCCCACGGAAGACCGACACGATCACGTGGGGGCGGAAGGTCCGCACCACGAGGACGACATCTCGAAGCAGCTCCTCGCGCGGCCAGAGGGAGAGCGCTTCGTCGGCAGTCTTCGAGAAGCCGTAGTCGAAAGCTCGCGTGAAGTACTGGCCGCCACCGTCGAGCTCACGCGCCGCGAGCAACTCGCCGGTCCGAACGATGCCGAGGCCCTCCCAGAGTTCGGGCCCGATCAGGTTCTGGCCTCCGTCTCCACGAGTGAGCGAGAGGTAGGCAGTCTCGGCCCCGTGCCCGCGGGCCATGGCGGTCAGGAAGCTCGTGACTTCGTCGTCGGGGTGTGCTCCGATCATCAGCACACGCTTGACCCCGTCCATCTGCCGGAGGAGCAGACCGGTGGCCACGGTCCCGGTACCCTCCAATAGCTGCGCGGACAGGGGGGCTGCGGCCGGGAGGAGGGCCAGCGCGAGCAAGCCGAGACATCGGGTCCAGGGACGGGTCATGCGATCTCCGCTCTGCACGGGGCGCACGGCTCGGGACGCGCACGCCGCGTTCGGGTCAGGATCCAGTCAGGTAAGATAGACGGGTAGAGTACGGGCGACACGCCCGCGAGGGTCCCGGAGCATCCGACTCGCGGTCGGGCTCAGCCCTGACGATCCCCCTCCCAGGGAAGTGCGAGCGCCGCCGGGGCCCGCGAGCGACCCACCCAGCCAGCCAGCCCCGCCAGGGTCAGGACGTAGGGGAGCATGAGGAACAGTTGGTACGGGAGGTCGAAGCCGAGCGCCTGCAGAAAGAACTGCAGAGCCGAAGCCGCACCGAAGAAGAGAGCAGCCGCCAGGACGAGGGGCGGGTTCCAACGGCCGAGCACGACGACGGCGATCGCAATGAACCCGCGCCCCGCACTCATCCCCTCGGCGAACGTGCCCGCATGCGCCAGCGCCAGGTGGGCTCCCGCCACACCCGCCATCCCGCCCGCGAAGAGCGTAGCGAGTACGCGGACACGACGGACACGGATCCCCGCGGCGCGAGCCGCGTCGGGCTCCTCCCCGACGGCGCGCACCGACAGCCCGGTCGAGGTCCTGAAGAGGAACCACCAGAGCATCGGAGCCATGAGGTACGCCAGGTACGCGGTGGGCGCCTGGTCGAAGAGCGGGCCACCGATCAGGGGTATCGCCTCCAACGCCGGGACGGGAAGTCGGCTCAGCGTCGGGAGCGAAAGCTCCGTTCCGGTGGTGCCGAAGCGCGCCTGATAGATCGCTCCGGTCATGCCCAGCCCACCGATCGTCACCGCCGTACCCGTAATGATC
Source organism: Gemmatimonadota bacterium (assembly GCA_030430625.1). Classification (GTDB taxonomy): domain Bacteria; phylum Gemmatimonadota; class Gemmatimonadetes; order Longimicrobiales; family Gaopeijiaceae; genus UBA2589. The sequence goes on along the minus strand of JAUIKL010000276.1, from coordinate 1,177 downwards.
TGGTCCACCCCGAGGCCGAGGGTGAAGAGCGCGAAGACGCCGGCCACCGCCAGCCCCGCCGATGCCCCCACCAGGACACCCATACCCGCTGACTCGAAGGCGAGCGCACCGAGGGCACCGCCGAGGGCCCCCGCGATGATCGATCCTTCGAGCCCGATGTTGATGACACCCGTGCGCTCCGAGACGGTCTCGCCGAGCGCGGCCAGGGCCAAGGGGACCCCGAGTCGAACGGCGGCCTCCAGGAAGACGATGAACTCGGCGTAGTTCATCCTCGGCTCCGCTCCCGCCGGACCCGATCCAACCCCAGCACCGCCAGGATCACCAGCGCCTCGACCACGCCGACCCAAGCGGCGGGAATCCCCGCTTCTCTCTGCATGGCACCGGCGCCAGCCTGGAGCGCGCCGAAGAGCACGCCCGTGAGCACGACGCCGACGGGGTGGAGCCCCGCGAGCAGAGCCACGGCGATCGCCGTGTATCCCCACCCCGGTGACAGCCCTTCGTAGAGGGCGAAGGTGACACCAGACACCTCGACACCTCCGGCCAGGCCCGCGATGGCACCCGAGACGAGGAAGGCCACGAAGATGGTTCGCCCGGTGTCGATACGCCCGGCGATACGAGCGGCCTCCGGAGCGGCACCCGTGGCCCGGATCCGGTATCCGACCGCCGTCCTTCGAAGCACCCACAGGAGGAGTCCGGACAGGCCCAGGCCGACCAGGAGCCCGACATGCAGCCGACCTTCCGGCGTCAGGAGGGGAAGGCGCGCCGACTCGGGCAGGACGTCGGACTGCGGGAACACCCCTCGCGACTCCTGCATCGGCCCGTGCACCATCAGGGCCGCGAAGTGAATCCCCACGAAGTTCATCAGGATCGTGGTGATCACCTCGCCCACCCCCAGGCGGACGCGCATCCAAGCCGGGACGAGCGCCCACACCGAACCGGCCAGGACCGAGGAGGCCAGCACGACGGGGACCAGGACGGGCCCGGGGAGATGGCCGAAGGCGAGACCCACGAAGGTGGCGGCGACCGCGCCGGCGTAGAGTTGACCCTCGGCCCCGATGTTCCAGACGCCCGCCTGGAAGGCCAGCGCCACGGCGAGGCCCGTGAGGATCAGCGGGACCGACCTCACGAGGGTGATCGAGAGGAAGACTCCGGGCGACCCGAACGCACCGCGCAGAAG
>JAUIKL010000275.1 GCA_030430625.1 Gemmatimonadota bacterium | reverse complement strand
CAGCGACGGCCAGCGTCCCGAGGAGCGCGTCCGCGGCCACGGCTGCCGCACCGCACCCGGCGTCGGCCCCGTTGGTGGCGATGCACGGACTCGCGAGGTCCGAGGGCCGCTGGGCGTGGACGGGGGCCGCATGGAGGAGCCCCGCCGAAGCGAAGCCCACCAGAAGCCGCCCGATGCCCCTCACGTCAGCTGTACCGGACGCCGTCGCCCGGGACGACCGAGCCGATCCGCCAGGCGTCGATCTCGTCGGCCCGCGCGGCCTCGATGACCGCAGCGGCATCCGCTTCATCGCACACGACGATCATCCCGACACCCATGTTGAACACGCGGTCCATCTCGCTTCGCTCGACACCACCGGCCTCCTGCAGAGCCCCGAAGACCGGAAGGATCGGCCACGAACCCGACTCGATCGACGCGCCGAGGCCCTCCGGCAGGACGCGAGGAAGGTTGCCGGGGATCCCACCGCCCGTGATGTGAGCGAGACCGTGCACCAGACCGTCGGCCAGCGGCGTGCGCAGCGCATTCAGGTAGCTCCGGTGAACCTTGAGGAGTTCGCCGCCGACGGACACGCCCGTGCCCGGCAGTTCGTCGTCCACGCCGAGCCCGAGCACGTCGAAGACGATGCGGCGAGCGAGCGTGTACCCGTTGGTGTGGAGCCCGGACGCCTCGAGGCCGACCAGCACGTCCCCCTCGACGATGGCAGACCCGTCGATCAGGGATCGCCGCTCGACCTGCCCGACGATGAAGCCCGCCAGGTCGTACTCGCCCTCCGCGTAGAAGTCGGGCATCTGAGCCGTTTCCCCACCGAGCAGGGCGCAGCTGTTCTCCAGACACGCCGTCGCCACCCCGCGCACGACGTCCTGGACGACGGACTCCTCCAGGACACCCGTCGCCAGGTAGTCGAGGAAGAACATGGGCGCCGCGCCCTGGACCAGAATGTCGTTCACGCAGTGGTTGACCAGGCACTGCCCGACCGTGTCGTGGCGGCCCGTCGCGAAGGCGACCTTCAGCTTGGTCCCCACCCCGTCGGCGCTCGACACGAGCACGGGGCTCGCGATGTGGTCCGGCACGGCGTAGAGGCCACCGAACTGCCCCAGTTCGGACAGGGTGTACCGGTCACGCGTCGAGGCGACGAGCCCCTTGAGTCCCTCTTTGGCGCGTTCGGCGGCATCGAGATCGACACCCGTATCGGCATAGCTCAGTCCGTCAGACACTGTCGACTCCCACCGGAGATTCGAAGGCGGTCATTCGTTGAAAGGCCTGGACGCGATCATCGATCGCGTCGAGGGTGAGATCCTTGAGTCGGTCGATCGAGAAGTGTTCGCACGCGAACGACCCGAGAGCCGACCCGGTCACCATCGCCCTGCGGAGCGATGGGCTGGTGACTTCACCGTCACGCGCGATCTGACCGATGAAGCCGCCGGCAAAGGAGTCCCCTGCGCCCGTGGGGTCGAAGACGTCCTCGAGCGGGTAGCCCGGTACGAAGAAGAGGCCGTTGGCCTCGAAGAGGATCGCGCCGTGTTCTCCCTTCTTCACGACGACCATCTCCGGCCCGCGCTCCTGAACCCAGCGAGCCGCCTTCAGTAGGTTGGGCTCACCGGCCAGTTGGCGGACTTCCTCGTCGTTGACCATGAGGATCCGAACGCGCCCGATGAGTTCGAGCAGCTTCTCCCGGCTTCCCTCGATCCAGAAGTTCATCGTGTCGCACGCCACGACCTCGGGCTCACCCACCTGGTCGAGAACGTCGATCTGGAGCGCAGGATCGATGTTCCCGAGGAAGAGGTAGCGCGGGTCCCTCATCGACTCGGGAATCTTCGGCGAGAAGTCGGCGAAGACCCCGAGTTGGGTATCCAGGGTCGTCCGGGTGTTGAGGTCGTACTCGTAGCGCCCGGCCCAGAAGAAGCTCTTGCCCTCCTTCTGCTCGATCCCCGACAGATCGACACCTCGCGCCGCCAGGAAGTCGAGGTCGGAGAGGGGGTAGTCCGACCCCACCACACCGACGACGTGAACGGGGCTCAGAACCGAAGCGGCCGCCGCGAAGTAGACGGCGGAGCCGCCCAGGACCCGCTCGGCCGAGCCGAACGGGGTCTCGACGGAGTCCAGAGCCACGCTTCCCACACACAGGATCGACATCAGGCGGTGTTCTCCTCGTGCGGTTCGTCTCGGAGCATCTGCTCGGGAGCATCGATGCCCAATAGGGTGAGGCCGTTGTTGAGTACGATCTGCACACCCCGGGCCAAAGCGAGCCGTGCGCGTCTCAGGTCCGGATCGTCGGTGAGCACCGCCAGCTCCGGATTGCGAGACGGGTTCCCGGCGTGGTACCAGGAGTTGGCCGCCCCTGCGGTCTGCTCGAGGTAGTCGCAGACCATGTGCGGGGCACGGTGCTCCGCAGCGCGTCGGACGACTCCGGGGAAGTCGGCCAACTGCTGGATCAACTCCCGCTCCATTTCGTGATCCAACCGTTCCAGCGGGGTACCTTCGGCGGACACCGTGGTCCGGTCCACATCCGCTTTTCGGAAGATCGAGCACATTCGGGCGTGGGCGTACTGAACCTTGTAGACGGGGTTCTTGTCCGAGTGGTCCAGCGCGATGTCGAGATCGAAGAGCATCTGCGCATCGGGCTTTCGCATCTGGAAGAAGTACCGGGTCACGTCCACCCCGACGCGGTCACACAGCTCGCGGAGGGTCATCCCGGACCCGGCACGCTTCGAGAACTTGACCTCCTCCCCGTCCTGGATGACGCGAGCCATCTGATGAAGGACGTACTCCGGGTACCCCGCGGGGAGGCCCAGCGCCTGGATCCCCGCTCGGACGCGGTCGACCGTGCCGTGATGGTCGGCGCCCTGGACGTTCACGACGGTCTCGAAGCCGCGGTCCCACTTGTTTTTGTGGTAGGCGACGTCGGGGAGGAAGTAGGTCGGGAGCCCGTTGCTCCGGACCATCACACGGTCCTTCTGATCCCCGAAGCGCGTCGTCTCCAGCCACGTCGCCCCGTCCTTTTCGTACACGAGCCCCGTCGCGCGGAGCGCCTCGATCGTCCGTTCGACATGTCCGTCGTCGTAGAGCGAACTCTCGAGGAAGTAGTGGTCGAAGTGGACACGGAAGGTGCTCAGATCCCGGTCCTGCTCCTCGCGCAGACGGAGCCCCGCGAAACGCTGGACGGCCAGCAGGGCCTCC
>JAUIKL010000274.1 GCA_030430625.1 Gemmatimonadota bacterium | reverse complement strand
CGCGGTCGCCCCACCACCCACCGTGTGCACGGCGAGGACGTAACCACCCGGGCCGGCGCCGTGCTGATCCCCGCCGCCGGGCTCCAGGCTTGGCGGGCGTGCGCTGCGTTGGGGCTCGATCCGTCGGTCCGTCGCGCCGTCGTAGGCCGGATCATGACGGCCTCGGGCGCGGCCGGAATGGTCGGTGGTCAGTGGGTCGATCTACTCGGCGAGGGCCAGGCGCTCGACGCGGCCCAACTCGACGCCCTCCACCGGATGAAGACGGGGGCTCTGCTGACCGCATCTCTCGTCCTCGGTGGGCTCGCGGCCGAAGCCCCGCCGGAGCAACTCGAGGCGTACGAGCGCTACGGCGCCGGCATCGGCCTCGCCTTCCAGATTGCCGACGATGTGCTCGACGCCACCCAGACGGCCGAGACGCTGGGCAAGAATCCGAGCGATGCCGAGCTCGACAAGTCGACGTATGTGGCCCTCCACGGGCTCGATGAAGCCCGTCGGCGCGCCGCGGAAGAGGTGGACGAAGCCGTCCGCGCCCTGGGGGTCGGAGGGATCCGATCTCCCGCCCTGGAGGCTCTGGCCCGTTACGTCGTCGAGCGCGAGAAGTAGGATGCGCTTTGCGGCACGGTCCGTGCCTCTATCTTTTGTGTTCCCCGATCGCCGCCGACGGGACCGTCGGGGCGGACTCTGAACCGAGGAGCGGATCCGGGTGTCGTTGCTGGATCGAATCAAATACCCCGCGGACCTCCGCGCGCTGAAGAAGAAGGAGCTTCCCGCCGTCGTCGACGCCGTTCGCGAGCGCCACATCGACGTGGTCTCGGAGAAGGGCGGCCACTTCGGTGCCTCCCTCGGCGTGGCGGAACTCACCGTGGCGCTGCACTACGTCTTCGACACGCCCGAGGACCAGATCGTCTGGGACACGGGCCACCAGGCGTACATCCACAAGATCCTGACGGGCCGCAACGAGGCGCTTCCGACGATCCGGACGAAGGAGGGGCTCGCCCCCTTCTGTCGCCGGGACGAGTCGGAGTACGACGCGTTCGGCGCCGGCCACGCCGCCACATCGATCTCGGCCGCGTGGGGGATGGCGGTCGGACGCGACCTCACCGACCAGGACTTCGACGTCGTCGCGGTCATCGGTGACGGCGCGATGGGGTGCGGACTCGCCTACGAGGCGTTGAACAACGCCGGCCACACCGGCCGCGACTTCGTCGTCGTGCTCAACGACAACGACATGTCGATCGCCCCGGCTGTCGGCGCGATGAACAAGTATCTGACCGGCATGATCACCAACCCCGCGTACAACAAGGTCCGCGAGGTGGTGAAGGAGGTCCTGCACCGGACACCCGGCGGCGTCGGTGACGTCATGGAGGAGGTCGCCGGTCGGATGGAGGAGTCGTTCAAGCACCTCATCACACCCGGCCTGATCTTCGAAGAGCTCGGCTTCAAATACGTGGGCCCGGTCGACGGTCACGACGTGCTCAAGCTCGTCGACACCTTCCGGCGGGTCCGGAAGATGAAGGGCACCGTCCTCGTCCACGCCCTCACGCAGAAGGGGAAGGGCTTCTCCCGCGCCGAGGACGATCCGTGGTGGGGGCACGCGCCCGGGACCTTCGACAAGGTCACCGGCGAGGTCTCGAAGAAGAAGCCGGGCCTTCCGCGCTACCAGAAGGTGTTCGGAAAGGGGCTGATCGAGTTGGCCGACGCCGACCCGAAGGTCGTGGCGATCACCGCCGCGATGCCTGACGGGACGTCGACGGACATGTTCCACGAGGCGCACCCCGATCGGTACTTCGACGTCGGGATCGCCGAGGGCCACGGGGTCACCTTCGCCGCCGGCATGGCCACACAGGGCGTCAAGCCGATCGTCGCCATCTACTCGACCTTCCTGCAGCGCGCGTACGACAACATCGTGCACGACGTCGCCCTCCAGGAGCTGAACGTGGTGTTCGGCATGGACCGGGCGGGCATCGCCGGAGAGGACGGCCCGACGCACCACGGTGTGCTCGACATCCCGTACATGCTCTCGATCCCGGGCATGACGGTCACCGCCCCCAAGGACGGCGCCGAGATGTTGGCCCTCCTGCGTCTGGCGACCCAGGCCGCCGACGGGCCCTGGTCCGTGCGCTGGCCGCGAGCCGCCGTCCCCTACGAGGTGCCGCACCTCGACCAGATCGCCCCGATCGAGCCGCACACGTGGGAGGTGCTACGCAACGGTGGGGACGCCGTCCTCCTCGCGACCGGCACCATGGTCCTCGAGGCCGTGGCCGCGGCGGAGAAGCTGGACGCCGAGGGCATCCGCTGCACCGTCGTGAACTGTCGGTTCCTGAAGCCGTACGACCGCACGGTCTTCGAGGAGATGGTGCGGAGTCACCCGCTCGTCGTGACCCTCGAAGAGGGACAGGTGAGCAACGGCTTCGGGGCCTTCATGTCCCGCGAGATCGACGACCTCGACATGGCGAATCGCCCGAGGGTGGCTGCCCTGGGTGTACCCGACGCCTTCGTGCAGCACGGATCCCGCGGCGAACTCATGGCCGAGATCGGATTGGACCTCGATGGGATCACGGCCGCTATCCGCAGCCGTGTGCAACGGGCCGCGGAGCTCGAAACCGCGTGACCGAGTCCGCCCGGACGCGGCTGACCGGCCCGATCCGGTCGGTCGGGGTCGTGTACCGGGAGCATTCCGACGAACTCCTCGGGATCATCGACCGGCTGCTTTCATGGGCGTCCAGGCACGGCATCTCGACGAATGTCGAGGAGGAGGCGGGCCGCACCCCGGGTCGGGGTCTCGACCTTTCCGAGACGCCCGTCGACCTCATGATCGCCCTCGGCGGCGACGGCACCTTCCTCAGGGCCGCCCGCCTCACCGTGGGGACGCAGACCCCCGTGCTCGGCGTCAACCTGGGACGCCTCGGCTTCCTGACCGCCTTCCCGGATGAACGGCTCGAGGAGGGACTCGACGAGGTCATCGGCGGTGGGGCCTTCCTCGAACAGCGGTACCGGCTGCACGCCAGGATCGAAGCCGACGGCCAACTCGTCGGTGAGAGCTTCTACGCGCTGAACGACGTCGTCGTCCACACGCAGGGGGCGGCGCGGGTGACCCCGATCAGCATCGAGATCGGTGAGGGCCCCGATATCGAGACTCCCGGCGCCTTCGAGCCCGTGGGCAGCTTCGCGGCCGACGGGGTGATCGTATC
>JAUIKL010000038.1 GCA_030430625.1 Gemmatimonadota bacterium | reverse complement strand
GAACCCTCGATCCCACGGAGAACGAGCCCGTTCGCGCGCTCGTCCACCTCGAACTCGAACGCGACGCCCGTCTCGACGTTGAAGAGCTTGCCGTCGCGGTACAGACCCGCGTGGAAGCGATCCCGGCCAGCCGGAATCATGTCGAACTCGAGTTCGTCGCCCGGATGGAAGGGGAAGGACATCCACCCTTTCAGCATCCCGTCCGCGTCCTCGCGGACGACCATCCTGGCCTCGGTCGGCCAACCGATGCCCGGAGCGATCTCGAGCCCGTACTCGCCCACGTAGGCGGAGCGCACCTCGGCGGCCAGCGCCACGGCTTTGGTCGGCTCGACCAGGACCTGCATCGGGGCCACGGTCTCACCCCACTGCATGTGGAGCACGGCCGCGTCACCGGACACCGAGGGGAACGACCAGGTCAGCATCTCGACGTGGCCGGACGACTTCGGCTCGATCTCGATCTGGTACGTACCCGTGGCCGGGTCCGGCTTCTGGAAGTGAAAGAGTTCGGTCTCGTCGTTGAGCGTCATCGTCCAGCGTCCCTCGCGCGGTGTCATCCAGACCGAGTATGCGCCGGCGGCCACGTCGACTCCGTTGATCCGAATGTCCTTGTCGGTCTCGAGGGTGGTGGCCCAGTTCGCACCCGGCGTCCACACCACGTCGAACGGGACGACCTCTCCGAAGAGGGTCCGTCCTCGAGCGGTGGGCCGAGCGTAGTCGATCGTGATCGTCGTCCCGTCGAGCGTCTGGGTGACCGAGCCGCGCTCACTCGCCCGGATTTGTGCGTCGGCACCAGCGGGGCTTCCGATCAAGACGGCGGCGGCCACAACGGCGCCCATCAGCATGTGTCGTTTCATCGTTCTCGTCCTCGTATGTCGGGTGATAGGGGCGCGTCAGCCGAAACGGCGGTCGATCGCGTCCCGGATTTCGTCCAGGGTGTGGCCCTCGGCGTGCAGGCGTACGGCCATCCGGCCCTCGCCCGAGCAGATGACGCAGAACTGCGCCATGCCGATGCCTTCGTAGCACGAGAGGAGGGAGCGCATATCGGGCATCGCTCCACAGCCGCAGTGGCATCCGATTCCGTCCGCGATGTGCGGGATCTGGCGAATACCGTCGAACACCTCGGCCATGTCCTCACGGACATCCGATGCAGCCAGCACCTTCGAGCCGTCCACGTCGGGGCGGGGCTCCGGGTGCGCGAAGTGGGGCCGGTCTACCGCCTCACCCCGAAGCGGGGTCGCGTACGCGACCGCTGCCCCGGCGATCCCCAGCAGAAACGAGCGGCGCGTCAGCCGCTGACCCGTTGTTCTCTCCACGCTCCGATCTCCCTCGTCCGTTCTCGTGCGAGCGGTCGTGTCGACCGCCTTCGTATGGAGAACCGGAAAGGGTGGGAGATCGGCTCACGGGATCACGCCGCGTTCAGCTCCCCATCCCGAAGAGGTTGAACTGCCGCGTGTACTTGATGAAGAAGGAACGCGCCTGCGTCCCCATCAGGGAGTCGATCCCCTGGACGTCGTTGTACACGATGAAGAGCCCCGTGCCCGCCGTGTCCAGCCAGCCGAAGCGGAGGTTGCTCGACCACTGATCCACCTGATCCGAGTACTGGACGAGGCCCTGGAGGTAGATCCGGGGTGTGAAGAAGTAGCCGAGTTTGAACGAGGTGAGCGTCGTCGAGAACTCGCCTTCGGGTAGGTCGACGTCGTTGTACGACAGCGCGAGTGTGGCGCTGGAGCGATCGCCGTAGCGAACGGTCACGTCCCCGCTACTCGTGCGCTTCGATCCCGAGAGGAAGGCGCCCCAGTTGAACCGCGAGTTGAACGACACCGGGCGGGACTGGTCGGTGAAGTAGACGAAGGCCGCCTCCCACCCGGCGTAGTGTCCAGCCGGCACAGTCACACCGACACCCGGGATCTCGAACGGCTCGTACAGCCCCTCGGTCACGTAGTTGGCCCCGGTGTGGAGCTCCATGCCGGAGTGCCACTCCCAGTGCGAGTCGAGGTGCCAGCGCGACGAGATCTCGAAGCCGGGGGCCGCGACCGTCGACCGATTCCTGTACGTGAAGTAGGAGAAGTGCGGCCGTAGCTCCCGCCACGGGCCGCTCGGTCGGATCACGTACTGACCGAAGAGCTGGTAGTACCGGTGGCCCTTCCTGGGTACGAAGCCGATCTGCGGATCGAACGCCTCTCCGATCTGCTGGAAGGTGGCGTTGCCGGATGCACTCCTCGAAGCCCACGCCGCCGTGACGTCGAAGGCCACGTCGGACTCCGTCGTTCCCGGAGTCTCCGTCTTGGCCAGGAAGGAGTTGAGCGTCAGCTGGTCACCGAGACCGATCTGCCCGTCGACCGCGTACACCTGGTTGTCGTCTCCCGACACGTCGCTGCGGCGGTCGGTAAAGAGAGCCCCGATGCGTGAGCGCCCGGGAAGCTCCTTCGCCACACGAGCCACCGAGTACGAATTCCGATCCGCGCCCGCCACGGTCCCGTCCGTCTGGATGTGGAGCGCACCGATGTTGAGTCCGGCCGCGCGACCCGAGAGTCGGCCACCGCCGCGGATGGAGACCGGAGCACCGCCGTCGATGCCGATCCGCCGACTGAAGAAGAGGTCGGACCCACCGCCACCTACCGCGAAGAAGCCCGCGTTCTCGAGGAAGAAGGGGCGCTTCTCGGGGAAGAGGAGCTGGAAGCGGGTGAGGTTGACCTGCGCGTCGTCGACCTCGACCTGGGCGAAGTCCGTGTTGACCGTGAGGTCCAGCGTCATGCCCTGCGTCACCTGGATCTTGGCCTCACCGCCGACCTGTCCATCCTCGTCGAAGGAAGGCTGCCCACCGGCGTAGTCCCGCGCGGTCGAGCCGAGCACGTACGGGGTCACGGTCACGGCACGCCGGAAGGGCGGCTCGAGACCCGCGAGGTCACCCGCGAAGTCCAGTCGGTACAGGTTGAACTCGCGCGGAACCGGTGACCAGAACACCTCTTCGTTCAGCCTCCGCACGCGGCGGGACACGTTGAGTCCCCACATGTCGGCTCCACTTCCGTAGCGGAGTGTGCTGAAGGGGATCCGGAACTCCGAGTACCACCCGTCCCCGTCGCGCGTCGAGGCCACCTCCCAGCTTCCGTCCCAGTTCTTGTTGAAGCCACCGCCGGCGCCGGCCTGGAAGCGCTGCTGGCTGTTGCCGCCACCACCGAGGAAGCGCCCTCCCCCGCTGCCGCCGGACGACACCTGTCCGTCGTACTCGATCCCCGCGGGCGTCGTCCCGAAGACGAAGCCGTTCTGGTCGTCGTTGTACGTGTCGAACACGACGAGGACCGCGTCCGCGTCGGTCACCTCGAAGTCGCGGATCGCGTCCCCGGACACGATCGACCGGGCCTGCGAGTCGAACGCCCAGACGGCCAGATAGATCGCGTTCTCGTCGTAGAGGATTCGGACCTCGGTGCGCTCCGAAGCGGGCGCACCGTCGGTCGGCTCCCGCTGGACGAAGTCGGTCAGCGGTGTCGCAGCCTGCCACGCGCTCTCGTCCGGGCGTCCGTCGATGAGCGGAGCCACGGACGTGCGGACCGCCTCCGCACGGCTCTGTCCGGCCGCCGAGGACGGAAGGAGAGCACAACCGAGAACGACGAGTGAAAGAGCCGTCCGGAACGAAACGGCGGATCGGGGCGAGGGCATGGCAGTGGCGTCGAGGGAGCTGGGGAAGCCGCGAAGGGCACTCGGAATCGAGACCCTCATCCCCGCGGCAACGTTGATGTTACTCTAACCGAATGTTCCGATGCTACCGCTCGATCTCGCCTCTAGCCCTCCTCCTTCTCGGCCTAGCGACCCCCAGCCTATCCGCACAGGTGGACATCGAGGCCCTCCGATTGTCCGACCCTCCGCTCGGTCGATCGGGCACCCTCGGCGGAGACGTGTCGATCCGCACCGGAAACGTCGACTTCATTGCCGTCGACCTCAGCGCGCGGATGTACGACGTGACACCGTCGGAGACGCGCCTCCTCATCGGAGACGGGGGTGTGGGCTTCATCGATCGGAGTCGATTCGCTTCCTCCGGCCTCCTGCACTACCGACGCCTGTACACGACGGTGTCGCCACGATTCAACCCCGAGTGGTACGGACAGCTGAACTACGACCGGGCGCAGCGCCTCACCTTCCGAGCCCTTGCCGGTTCGGGGCTCCGGACCGGCTTCGCGCGGGGTGATTGGGGTGAGTTCGGGGCGGGCTCCGGCTTCATCCTCGAGTACGAGCGCCTGGCCCTCCCCGACACCGCGACACACCCGGCGAACACCCTCGAAGTCCGGTGGACCAACTTCCTCACCCTCCGGATCCTGGCGACGGAGAATCTGGTGGTGACGTCGACCACGTACGTGCAGCCGGCGCTGACCACGTTCGGGGACTATCGGGCGCTCGAGAAGTTCCGTGTCTCGGCCGCCGTGTCGGAGACGATGGCGCTGACCGTGTCGTTCGACCTGCGCTACGACAGCCGGCCACCGTCGGTCATCTCGGCTCTGGATACCCGACTTCGAACCGGGATCACGTACAGCTACTGAGGAGGAGGCGAGCCCCATGATCGGTCGGATCGAGATTCGGACCACCGGACGCGGGCTGCGGGAGATCACCCGGGAGGTGCAGGCCGCGGTCGCAGAGAGCGGCCTCGTCGAGGGGCTGTGCACGGTGATGATCCAGCACACCTCGGCCAGCCTCACGATTCAGGAGAACGCCGACCCGAGCGCCCGCCACGACCTCGAGCAGTGGATCGACAGGCACGTTCCCGAGGGCGACCCCCACTACACACACACCCTCGAAGGGGCGGACGACATGCCCGCGCACATCCGCGCGGCCATCACCGCGACGACCCTCTCGATCCCTATCGCCGACGGCCGTCTGGCGTTGGGCACCTGGCAGGGGATCTACCTGTGGGAGCACCGCAGACGGGGGTCGACCCGTCGATGTGTCGTCCACATCGGCGGCTGACGGCTCGGCGAAGGCCGGGCGCCGCCCCCGGCCAACCACGGCCAACCACAGCCCAACCAAAGCCAACGGCGGTCGACCGAGGCCGCCCGCGACCTCTTCAGCCCAATCGCTCCGCGATGAGCGGAACGAGTCGGCCGAGCTTCCCCTCGACCTTCACGACCGCGACGTCGTCGGCCCGGGTGGGCCCGAGGTTCACCACAGCGACGGGCATGGCGCGTTGGCCCGCTCCGTAGACGAAGCGGCGCCCTGAGAAGACCGTCAGGGACGAGCCGAGGATGAGGAGCAGTTCGGCGTCGTCGACCAGGCTCCACGCCTCGGCGACCCGCGGCTTCGGTACGTTCTCCCCGAAGAAGACGACGTCGGGTTTGAGGACTCCTCCGCACCCGCAGGCGGGGACGACGAAGCCGTCGTAGACGTCGTCGCCCAGGTCGGCGTCCCCGTCGGGCGCGGACTCGATCGCGCCGTCTTCGGCCTCCCGCTCGGCCAACCACAGGGCGTTCGATTCCGCCAACCTCTCCTGCATCTCGGCACGGGTGAGGCGGGCGTCACAGCCCAGGCACACCACGTGCGCCAGGTTGCCGTGTAGTTCCACGACCCGCCGACTGCCGGCCGCGTGGTGAAGTCCATCGACGTTCTGTGTGATGACGCCGTTCACCGCCCCCGACGACTCGAGTGCCGCCAGGCCGATGTGCGCCGGGTTAGGGTTCGCCGTACGCACCCGACCCCAACCCACGGCACTGCGCGCCCAGTACCGTCGGCGGGACCCCTCGGAACGGACGAAGTCGTTGTATTGGACCGGTGCCCTCTTACGGAGGCGTCCCTCAGGGCCCCGGTAGTCCGGAATGCCGGACTCGGTGCTGATCCCCGCACCGGTCAACGCGACGGTCCGGCGCCCGCTCATCAACGCCAGAAGGGCGCCGACCGAGTCGGTGGAGCCCGAGTCGGATCGTTCTTCGGTGGAAGCGAGCATGCCGAAAAAGAACCGCTTCGGCACGGAGGGTTCCAGCCCCCGTCCCTACGGAGCCCCGTCCCTACGGAGCCCCGTCCCTACTGAGCCCCGTCACGCGGAGCCCCGTCACGCGGAACGGGGTCCCCGCGGTGCCCCGCCCCGAGGGGCGAGACACCGGGGAACGGTGCGCGCTACAGTTGCAGCGCGACGTCCAGCCGTTCGAGGTCGTTGATGACCGTCCACTGACCACCACCCGCCTCGACGCGCTCCTTCCACGCCTGCAGACGAGCCGAATACTCCCGCGGGTCGATGTTGTCCGACCCGAGCTTCGTGACGTTGAGGGCGATCACGTGCACCCCCTCCATCTCGATCGGGAAGTCGCGGATGTGGCCCGCGGGCAGATCCTCCTCCATGTCGGAGAAGATCAGGATCGTCTTGACCCCCGGCCCGACCTCGTTGAGCCACTCCACCCCCTGCAGCACCCCACCGGTGATGTCGGTATGGGCTGCCGCGTCGACCGTATCCGCGAACGTCGTGACCGTCTCGACGAAGACGCGCTTCTGGTCGTTGGCAATCGACGGGCGGGTGTCGAAGGTCACCCGGGTGAGGATGTCCTTCTCACTGAAGCTCCCCCCGTCGATCCGGGCGACTCCGAACGAGTCCCCCGGGTCGAGGGTGCCGAGCAGGTAGTTGATCACCGTCTGGGCTCGCCCGAGTTCTCCGGCGTACGTACCGGACGTGTCGAGGAGCAGGAAGACACCCGTGCCCGGCGGGGGCGCCGAGCATCCGGTGATCACCGCAGCAGCCGCGAGCAGCGCGGCACCCCGAAGGGTACCCCAACTCACGACGCCGCTCGTTGTCCGACGACGAAGGTTCATGATCGTCCTCCTAGGCCGTCGTACGCTTGGGCGTACGGATCTCGACGACGCTCTCACCCTGCCTCGACTCGCGGATGGCTTCTTCGATCCGGATCGGCAGGAAGATCACGACGTCGTACAGGTTCTTGGCCCACTTCCCGGCGTGGTCGGCGGCAAAGCCGAAGAGTCCCACACCGAAGGCCGTACCGCGCAGCAGGCCGACGACCATCTGTCCGCCCACCGAACGTGCGGAGTGCACGAAAGACTCGAGCGGAATGGCGACGAAGGTCAGGGCGAAGGGCAGGATGAAGCCCATCACCATCTGGCCCACCGCCGGAATCCACATGAACTCCGGCCGCTCGGCGGATACCCCGGCCAGCGTCTGCGTCAGCGCCGCGCGATCCGCCGCGAGCACGTCCCGCATGTACGCCAGGGAGGCCTCGATGCTGGCCAAAATGACCAGCAGGGAGAAGGCGGCCCACGCCATCCGGCGGCGCGTCGGCGCATCGAGCCGACCGATCACCGGGAAGAGGCGGGTGATCCGCAGGGCCTCCATCAGGAAGAGTCCCATCGTGACCTCGATGAGGATGATCACGAGAGCCGCCACGTCGGACGTCGGCATCGAGCCGAGTCGACTCGTCGCCCCAACCATCTCGGACATCGGGAGCGCGATCAGCTGGAAGTTGATGAATCCGCCGAGCAGCGCGATGACGAGCACCGTACCCGCAATGAAGAACTGCGTGAACGCCGACGAAGCCAACTGGCGCTCCGCCGCATCACTCTTCGCCGCGATCCCGCGGTACTTCTCCATCAGATCATCGAGGTGATTCGACCGCTCGAAGATCCCCTCGACCGACTTCTCGACGCGAGTGAGCGTCTGATCCATCGAGCGCCACGCCGGGACCATCTTCGACAGCGTCTCGTGACGCTTGCGGCTGCTGTCCCGGTACTCGTCCATCGCTTCCTGATGCGCGCCCTCGATACCGACCCGGAGCGCATCGACGGCCTTGGCCGCCACCGTGGCGTTCCCCGACCGCTCGGCCAATTCACCGGCCGCGGACAGGGTGGACGCCCACGACTCCGGCATCGGCGGGGTTTCGGTCGCCTTCTGGTAGTCCTCGTCGATCCGCTGAACCTGGTCGGCCAGCTGACGATGGAGCGCCGGGTACTTCGACAGGTCACGCTCGACGGCATCGGAGATGCGCGTGAACTCCTGCTCGATCTGCCGCTCCGTGTCCTCCATGCCCGACGCCAGTAGAACCTCGCGGTTCCGCGCGGCCAATCGGTCGTGAAGCCGCATGATCGCTTCAGCGGTGAGCTTGCACCCCTGATTGATCGCGCGGGCGAGTCCCTGGATCATGCGATGTGCCGGAGCCCGTGCTCCGTACATCGCGAGGACGATCGCCGTCAGGGCGACCGCCATCGAAAGGCCGGGTTGCTCCGGCCAGAGAATGAGTGCTTCAGGCATCGTTCGTCTCTCCACTTCGGGTGAGGGTTCGATGCCCAGGGGGGACTGCCATCCAACGAGCGACGTCGTGCCGACCGTCGTGCGGGAAAGGCGGCAGGGTCCGTGCCACGGACCGGGCCCCTGGCGGCTCAGCGTCCTAAGGGTGCTCTGCGGAAGGAGTTCGGAGGTCGGCCACATTGGCCGAAATTCGGGAACATTTGACGTCGATTTCGAGAGCGGAGGCGCCAGGGCAATTTACCTTGACATCGAGATACTTGGTATCGAGACTATGCCGATGCCGACCCATGACCTCATCGATCGCCTTCGCTCCGAGTGGAAGGGAGAACGCCCCCGACTCGACACTTCGTCCATGGAGGTCGTCGGTAGGCTTCTGATCCTCGGAGAGCACCTCCGGCGGGAGGCCGATGAGGTGTTGGCCCCCTTCGGCCTCGGCTACTCCGACTTCGGGGTCCTCGCGACCCTCCGACGCTCGGGGACGCCGTACGAACTCCGACCCGCGGAGCTCTGCCGCACGGTCCTCCTCCAGTCCGGGTCGATGACCGCGTGCCTCGACCGACTCGAAGGTCGAGGGCTCGTGACACGGGCGCCCGACCCCCGCGACCGGCGGGCCCGCCTGGTTCGACTCACCGATGCGGGCGGCGATCTCGTGGTCGAAACTCTGGAGCTTCGCCTGACGGCCGCAGAGGATTTTCTGGCCTCGATGTCCGCCGGAGACCGAAACGCCCTCGCCTCCCTCCTGCGCCAGCTCGTCCTCGAGCACCGGCCGTTGGAGCCCTCACCGTGAACGCGCCCCAACCGCTCGCACGACACCTCTTCGTGGGCCTCGTCGCCACGACGGCCTGTTCACCGAGCGGTGGTGCAAAGTCCGCCCTCCCCACCACGCGTGTGGAGGCGACCGTTGCCGAGATCGTCTTGTCCACAGGTGCGAGGCTCCCGTACGAACACGGATCGATCACGGTTCCCATGAACCGTTCGTCCGTGAGTGACGCCGAGATCGCAGTCGAGTTCCATCGCTTCACGGCCCACGACAGCACATCCGGCGCACCCGCGGTCTTCCTGCTCCGCGGGGGACCCGGGGGCGACGGTCTGAGCCCGCTGGTGACGCGCGACGGATACTACGAAGCCCAGCTGGCCCCGTACGCAGAGCACGCCGACCTGATCGTTCCAGGGCAGCGCGGTTTCGGTCGCTCGACCCCGACCCCGTGCCCCGAAGGGGACGACGCACTCTCGACGGACGTCGCCCTCGATCCGACCGCCCGACGCGAGGCCGTCGCCCAAGCGATGGCGCTCTGCCGGGCAACCCACGAAGCCGGCGGAGTCGATCTCGACGGTTTCGACGTGATGGAGGCGGCGGAGGACGTGGCGGACCTGGCCCGAGCCCTCGGGTACGACGAGATCCAACTCGTGGGTTCGAGCTTCGGGTCCCATTGGGCCATCGCCGTGGCACGACTCCACCCCGACCTCGTCGCCCGAGTGACCCTGGCCGCAGTCGAAGGACCCGACCATACCTTCGACGCACCCTCGGGTGTGGCGTCGGCTCTGACCCGAATCGCCGAGGCCGCCGAGCGATCGGGGGCGTGGGGCGCCGCCATGCCGGAGCTGGGCTTGATCCCCGCCTATCACCAACTGCTTGATCGATCGGCAGAGCGGCCGTTCGAGGTCCCGGTCGTGGGCTCCGACAGGGGTGACACGACGCTCGTGTCCCTCGGCCCCACCGAGCTTCGCTCGCTGATCCAAGGATACGAAAGCGGAACCCAATTTCCGCCGCAGATCGGCCGCTGGCCGAACGACATCGTACGCCTCGTGCACGAGGACTTCGGCGCGGCCGCCACCGAAATTCTCGATTCTCGGCGCCGGCTGCGACTTCGTGACGCCGCCTTCTATCAGTATGAGTGCACGTCCGGGATCAGTGCCGAACGGTTCGACCGACTCTCGGCCGACCCGGCGGTGGAGCTCGTCGGAAACCAGATCATCGAGGGCGCCGAGATGTGCGAGGCGTGGGGCGTCGAGGCATCCCCCTGGTTCGGCGAGTCGTTCGTGTCCGACGTGCCGGCCCTCCTGGTCCACGGCAGCTGGGACACCTCCACCCCGATCGGCAACGCACACGAAGTCCGCCGACACTTCGCGACCGCGAAGCTCATCACGGTGCACGGGGGATCACACGGGGCCTTGCTCCAGGCTCTCGATACGCCGGCCTTCGCGGATGGCCTCAGCCCGTGGCTCAGGTTGGGAGTCTGGACCTCACTCCCCGACTCGTTGGCCGTCGACTCGGGGTGGTGGGACCCCCGCTGACACCTCTACCCCGGGCACCCCGGAAGCGTCACCGTCACTCCCTATGCGAGCTATCAAGCACGGAGCCGCCGGAGCTGCCGAGGCCGTAGCAATGGGGCTTGTCCGCGGCGAAGGAGTTGACCTGGCCGACGTGGCCTACGGAGCGGGCGGTGGGGCGATGCTTGGTGGGTTCGGCGGCGACATCAAGCGAATGCTTGGCGGAACCAGCGAAGCAGTTGCCGACTATGCGATAAATGCTGGTCGGGTGAGAAAGAGTGGCATGAACACGTTCGAGGCCAGGGAGGAAATGCGGGCTACCGTCATCGCTGCCCAGAGGGGCGCAGAGCGTACTACTGTCGCTGGCGGCTTAGCAGTGGCGGCTGTGGGCAGGCTCTCCGACGACAACGTGGAAGGTGGAAGGTGACCGGTCGGCGGATAGCTCGGGATGAATCACGGGGCAAGTGGCTGATCCTAGTGATCATGTGGGCTGTCCTTCTGACCCAGATCTTGTTCGATGCCACCGCAAGAGGGGTCGGTGTTCACCTCCTGGCGGCTTGCGTCGCTCCCCTGTGGTTTCTTGTCCTCTCGTGGAAGTGGGGTCTGAGAGGGCTCGCTCTGAACGAATGGCTTTTGGTCCCCACCGCGGGAGCGCTACTAGCCACAGTCGACGTCGAAGCATTGCAGGGAAGCGTTGTCAGCTACGCCGGGCTTGCGGCACTCCTCGCTCCGTTCGTTCGGCATCTGGCCCGAATCGGATCCGCATAGACCGGACTGCGCTGAGCCACCGCATTGACCGACACATCGTCAGCAATCGTGACGGTGCCCTCGTCCGAGTCCGCGTTGCCATCGAGGGTGGCGGTTAACTCGAGGTCGAGACTCGTAGGGATGGCCCCCGCATCGAATGTGACCGTCACCTCCTTTTGCTGGCTTCCCGAGAAGGTCTCCGGTGGTGGGGCGGTGCATGTACCGCCCTCCGACGCGCAAACGCTCTCTTCGGAGACGGTGGGCCCGTCCGCTTCATCGAGGGCACTACTCCCTACCCCGGGCACCCCGGAAGCGTCACCGTCACTCCCTTCGCTCTCAGGGCATCCGCGCTCGTGCAGTTCACGGCGGTGAGAGCCAACTGCACCTCGTCGCCCGCCCCCAATCCCGGGTTCGCGATCAACGGATCGATGTTCGAGAGGGCACCGTTCGAACCGAGGTTCACCGACTGGAGGCCCGTCATCGTCGCGAGTGCCGAGACGTCGTCGAAGCCCGCGGCCAACGCGATGAGTTCGAGAACGCGCACGGAGGTCAGACCGGCCAACGGCCCCAGGTCGGAGACCGGGTTGTCGGTCAGCTCGATCATCTCCACGCTCGTCCAACCTTCCATCCCGACCAGGGACGAGATGGCATTCTGCTGCGCCTGGAAGTCGACGAGGGCAGACAGGCCGGAGAGCGCACTCACGCCGTTGATCGTCCCGTTCCTGGGGACCCAGAGAACCTCCAGAGCCGTGAGGTTCGCCAGCGGGCTCAGGTCGCTGATGGCGTTGTCGTTCAGCTTCGCCTCCCGGAGCCCCGTCAGCCCGGCCAAGGGTGAGAGGTCCGAGATGTTCGTGTTCCCCGCGACCAGAATCTCCGAGGCCCCGAGGCCGGCGATCGGTGAGAGGTCGGCCACATCCGTTCCGCCGACCACGAGCTCGACGAGCGATGTCAGTCCGGAGACGGGAGTCAGGACGGCGACATCCGTGTTCGGCGCCCGCAGGACCCGCAGGGAGTCGAGCCCGGCCACGGGAGCAAGGTCCGTGATCGGATTGAAGCCCACCTCGAGGTGCTTCAGCGTCGCGGCCATCCCGATCCCCACCAGCCCATCGTCGTCGACGTCGTTGTTCGACGCCACGAGGTAGGACAGTTCCGGGAGCGAGCCGAGCGGAGCGAGGTCGGAGATCGCGTGTCCGGCCACCAGGAGGGTGTCGAGGCCCACCAGATTCTGAGCTCCGCCGAGAGACAGGACTAGGCTGCCCGGCGACGGAGCCACGCGCATCGAGTCGATGGTCGCCACCGAAGCGCACGTCATCGGGTCCCCGGGTCCGATCCCCAACTTGGCCCGCACGGCCGCCTCGAAGGTGGCGGACGCGAAGGCCGGTTCGGCATCCGGGGAGAAGTCGGCGCAGACGTCGTCGACACCCATGGTCGGCGCGCTCACCACGATCGCGATATCGGCGCTCAGGATCACGCTGCCGCCACCGGTCGCCGCGTGGGCCGTGGTCTCGCCCGGTGACACGGCCGAGACGTTCCCGAACCCGTCGATCGTGGCGATGCCCGGTTCGTCGATGGACCACGAGACCGCTGCACCGTCCACGGGTGACCCACCCGCGTCGACCACGGTGGCGGATAGTTCTGCCATCTCGCCCGGTCCCGGGAGCACGAGTGTGTCGATCGACGCGACCACCGCGGTCGCGACCTGGGCAACGGTGACGTTCACGATGGCAGAGGCCAAGTCCACGGTCGCCGTGATCTCTGCCGAACCGTTCGCCAGAGCGGTGAGGAGTCCCGTACCACTCACGGACGCCACGGTCGGCGCACTGCTGAACCACGAAACCGACGGCGTGGCGATCGTGTCTCCAGCGGGGTCGAGGGCGGTGACCGAGATCCGCATCGTGTCCCCGACCGATTCGAAGGTCACCGCGGCCGTCGAGGCGACGACGGAATCGGCCGCCGATACGTCCGTGGCCTCGGGTGGATCGGGCGCCATGGGGTCGTCCCCGGGACCACATCCCGCGACGACGAGAAGGAGACCGAGGACGAGAACCCGGTCGAGGTAGCGAAGCATGGCGAGCGACGTGGATGGACGGATCGAGAAGACCCTGCAACTCTCCGCCGACGACGGGGTTCACGCAACGCCGAAGGTCGGGGGAATCCGACGACCGACGTCCGTCTCAACGATGTGGAGGTGTTTGCGTGCCCGCCCCAGCCGAAGCGGTCCTCAATGCCCGGCGACACCACATCGCCTCGATCCCGGACGACCCGACACGGCGTTCCGTCACCTTCTTCTTCAGTCTCGACCACGCGACGAATCCAGTGCTCCTTCGGGAGACGGGGACAACGCCGACCCAGGCCTATCTCACGGCTCTGCAACGCGTCATGGAAGGGCTCGGGCAGCGCATCCTTCGTCGCGCCTCGACGCTCGTCGGTGAAGAGCCGGACCTGCCACGGTTGGAGATCGACTCCCTCCAGCTACTCTCTGCGATACAGCGCCCGATCTACGAAGAGCACTTTCCTCCCGATGGAGGCGACGAGGACCTTCGTAACGCGTTCGAAGGGTTCGCGAGCGGGCGGTTCTACACCCCGAGCCTCGGCGAGTGGGATGCTGCCCCCCGGTCCGCCATGATCCTGGCATTCGCGGAGTTCTCGATCGCTTGCATCGAGGCCCTGGACCCGACGGCCCCGGCGACGTCGGCCGGGGTCGACGGAGCCTTCTGGGCCGCACGGCTTCCGGCCCACCTGACCGCGGGCCTCGTCTACGAGCGTGCCACAGGGAACGCTTCGGGCCCGCGCAACCTCCATGACTTCGTCGAGCCTCGTCCGGATCGCGTCGGCAGTTCATTTCTCATGGGCGTGCGGAGCGAGCTGGCGGGCCTCGAGTCCGTCGACCGACTCGTCCGTCGTCACACCGCACTGTGCCAGGCGATGCTCGGTTCCACTTTCACAACCTCGACACAAGGAGAGGATCATGCTCGACCGACGTAGGACCGAAGCTTCGCGAGTGCTGGACAAGGCCGGCCGAATCGACCTCCGCCCCAAGTGGCTGCTCTTCGACAAGAAGACGGACACCGCTCACGACCGAGTGTCGGACTCGGAGGCGGATGCAATCCGAGCCATCGAGGAACTGGGGCTGGACCCCCAGCTCTGGGAGGTGGTCGGCCCCATCGACATCGGAGCGAGTTCCGCGTTCGAGTGGAGGCACCCCAATGGAGAGCCACACTTTCTGGCCATCCGGTTCGAGAAGGCGGGCACCGCTGAACAGCCTCAGCTTCAGATGACCGTGGAGCTCCGCTCGGGTGAGACGAAGAGCTACCCCGCCTCCGACATCGACTGGGCGATCTTCGTGGGATCAGTTTCCGCTGACGGCGGGTGATTCCTCGCGGATCGAGGCCACGAGCGACTCGAACGCCGGGTACCCGTGCAGAGGCTCGAACCGGGGATCGACATGAATGGATTGGGCGATCCTCGGATCACGCTCGAGGATGGCGGTCAAGCTATCGGTAGCTACCGAATCCTCGCCCAGCAGAGCGTGAACGCGGACCACCTGCAGCGCAGTCGCCAGCATCTCGAACTCGGGCTCGAGTGTCGAGATCTCCGCCAGCAGTTCGCGGGCGCGGGCGGGTTCCCCCGCTCGCGCCGCGGCTGCGGCCAGATACCCCATCCGTAGGGGCAGCCGATCGTCGTCAGGTGCGGCGCCCTCGGTCACTTCGTCGAAGTATCGTTCCGCTCGAATCATGTCCGAGGAGTCTCCGAGCCACGCCTCCAGGACGAGGTCACACTCCGCGAAGATGTCGTCTTCGGGAAAGTCACGTCGGCCAGCCGAGCACGCGTCGAGCGCCCAATCCGAATCGCGCCCCACCCCGGCCATATAGAGAAGACCTCGACGTATGCTCGCATCCCGCTCCAGGTACGGATCCGCTTGCACGGCTTGCTCCAGAGCCGCTCGGGCACCACCCGCATCTCCGGAGTACTCGCGCAAATGTCGGAGACTGAGCCACGCGTCCGGTAGGTACGGGTCGATCGCGACGGCCCGGGTCAGATCGTCCGTAGCGCGTCGGCTCGCATCGAAGTCCTGAGCAAAGCCGAGCCGCCAACGGTTGAAGCTCACGATCCCCCGGAGTTCGTACCCGAGCGGCGACGCGGCGTCGAGCGCAACGACACGGTCCGCATGCCGAGCTGCCTCGTCGTACAGGGCTTCGTACACGGAAGTCTCGATCGTGAAATCGAGGATGTCGGGATCCCAATCCTCGACGTACGAGAGCGTGAGCGCTCGCTCGTTCGCGAGTCGACCGCGTCGCAGAGGGGGTTCGATCCAACGCGGCGCATCCGCCTCCAACGAGGACAGAGCCGTATCGGCCGCAGCCAGGAGGGCCCAACCTTCGCGAAGCTGGCGCCGATTTCTCAGATCGATCGCGCTCACGATCATCATGTCGACCCGGCGTAGCGCGTCGAGCTGGGTCGCGTCTGCTCCTTCCTGTTCGAGCGCGCGGGTCCGCTGGATCACCCCGGCCCGCTGACGCACGAAACGAGCAAGCGGTTCTGCACCGTCCTCGACGGGGAAACTCCGGACCGAGCGAACGAAGCCGGTGCTGGGGTCGATGAGACGCGCCTCCACCCACCTCCCTTCCGCCTGCTCGTAGGGGATCACCCCGACGACGACGTCGACCGGGGCACCTGTGGTGTCCGACACGACCTCGAAACGTGACGTGGCCGCCAACTCGGCGATCAGGTCTCGTACCGGGGCAACGGAGGCCGCATCCTCTCCGCCTTCCATTGCCAGGACACCGACGACGGTCGTGCGGGAGCCGGCCCGCGTCTCGCCCGGCATCAGAATGAACCTCCCCACCGAAAGGAGAAGGACCGCGGCGGAGGCAGCGAACCACCAACGAAGGCGCCGGGTCGCCGGAGTCGACGGAGGCGCGGGTCTCGACGGAGCGGGGGCCCTCGGCGGGGTGTGGGCCTCCTCGGTCACGCCTCCGGCACCGACCTCCGGCCTCCGCACCGGTAGCTCCGTGATCGCCTCGTCGCGTGCACGGATCCGCTCCAGCAACGCCGCGGTCTCGGGTGACGGCTCCACTCCGAACTCGACCCTGAGGTGGCGGGCGAAGTCCTCGTACGCCGAGACGGCCCCTGCACGATCGCCGATTGCGTCCAGGAAGCCGAGGAGGCGACGGAGCGCCGCTTCGTCGCCCGGCGTGCATTCGGCGGCACGGCGGGCCATGGTCGACGCCTCGAGGAAGCGACTCTCGGCGGCGTAGCGTTCGGCCAGCCCCCAGGACGCCTGGGCAGCGGCCCGCGAAAGCCTCGAGCGCTGGGCATCGACCCACCGCTCGAAGTCGGGGGAATCGGAGACGTAGAGCCCTTCGAGAAACTCGCCCTGGTAGAGGGAGACGGCCGTCTCGAAGTCTTCCGACTCGATCGAGGCCTCGAAGCGGATGGCGTCACACCGCAGGAGGTCCGGATCGACGAGAAGTTGATCGCCCCGGCGCTCCACGACGTCCCCGAGTGCCTTCCTGAGCTGATAAACGAGCTGGTTGAGCGAATGGGATGCCCGGGCGGCGTCGGCATCGGGCCAGAACATGGCCATCAGCCGATCGCGACTTCGGACGGCGGTATCGCCGACGGCCAGCACACCGAGGAACGCCGCCAGCTTCGGGCGTTTCAGCACGGAGACGACCGGACGGCCGTCGCCGTCCTCCAACTCCATATAGCCCAACACCTTGAGGTGCATGGTGGGCTCGCGATGATCGTCGTTCATCACTCAGGTGACCCGGCGGTGATCGAGGGATGATGATGGATCACTACGGTCTTTGAACGCACGCGACAAGTGCGGCGCCGTGCCGCGCTCGACGTGCCCAAGGACGGTCAGCCCTCGAATGGATTCGCCGCTCATGAAAATCGACCACGATCTGCGGCACCGGCTGGACTCGCTTAGAGCCGACGCAGCGGTCGATGTCGAGATCGTCCCGATGCAGATCCGGTGGAAGGGACTTCTACGCCAACTGCGTGAAGGTGCACAGGCGGGGGTGGCCTACAACGTCGTCGGGCTGACCTCCATCTCGGCGACCGTCCCGAAGTGGCTGGTCGAGCGGATCGCGACCCGGGGGGACGTGGTGGCGATCCGTCTCGCGGAGGTCGACCAGTGAGTGTGCAACTGCTCGAATGGACTGCGCCCCAGCCGGAGTCGTGGCTGCCGCTGATCACGACCGCCGAGGTTCAGGCCCGCCGCCTCTGCGGTCGAAAGGGCATCTTCGGCGCGGACGCCGACGACTTCGTGTCGTGGTCGAGGCTACGCCTCATCGACAACGACTACGCGGT
>JAUIKL010000273.1 GCA_030430625.1 Gemmatimonadota bacterium | reverse complement strand
CGGGCGGACCGGACCGAGCGCTCATGGGCCGCGCGGAGAGCATCGTTGTGCGCGCGGTTGTCCGGGAGATCTCGACCGCCGTCCATCACGACGGCGGCCAGCGTGGCGAGGGACAATGAACCGGCAACCACGAAGGCCCGGTTGTCCGAACCGGCCTGGCTCGCGGGGTCCTGGGCACCGAGAGTCGTCGCCGCGATCGCCGTGAGGGCCCCGAGCCCGACGCCGACAGCCAACCCAGGCCACGAACGGCCTTCCGAGCGCGTCGGAAGGAGACGCGCTTCATCGAATACGGGATCCGCGATCCCTTCGAAGGCCGGCCCTTCGATCTCCATCGTGAAGCGCCGCGACTCCGTCTGCGTCGTCGACTGGTCCCGCGCCTCCACGATCATCGTGTACGAGCCCGGCAGTAGTCCGCCTCCTTCCGGCGAGGCTGGTTTCGTTCGCAGAACGACGTCGGTCGCATTGCCTGCGCTGGCCAGGATGATCGGGTCGGTCCCACCTCCCCTCACCACGGACATCGACAGGCGAGCGGGGCGAGTCGTTCTGACACGTAGCGCGAGTTCCGCCTCGATGCCCTGGAGCTGCGTGGATGCAGGTGCATCCACGAAAAGCGCCAGCACACCCATGCGCGTCTGGGTCAGCAGGTCGTCGAGGCCGGGCCACGACATCGACGCCGGGACGTGGGCGTCGGGACCGGTGCGGATCAGGCGCTCGAGGACCGACCGCGCTTCCGACTCGTTCTGCTGCGACTCCTCCTCGGGATACAGCGCCGCTGACAGGAGTTGCAACGCGAGTACCTCGGTCTCGCGATCGCTGGCCTCGCCGACTTCGAGGAGGGTGCGTGCGATGTCACGCGCCGCCACGTAGTCGAGCCGGTCGAGCGCTGCCTGGGCGTTCGTGGCCAGAGCCTGAATCGGGTCGTTCTGCTGCGCCGAGAGCGGTGCAGCGAGTGCCATGGCAAGGAGTCCGACCCAAGTCCATCTCATGCTCCGCCTCCTAGCGGTAGACATCCCTGCATCCTGTATCCAAGCCTCAACGTCTCTCCCGGCTCCACGACGACCGTCGTGTCCCACGGTGCGCACCCTTCTGCACGGATCATCAGCGAACGCGTCCCCGACTCGACCTCCCACGTCCGGAGCCTCGCGACGGCGCCGATCGATTCGCCGTCGATGTAGAGGACCGCACGAGCTCCTCGTGTCCCCAACAGAATCGACCCGGGGCCCGACGGTGCCTCGACGCTTTCGTCGCGAGGTGGGTCGACGGGCGTCGCCGCCGTGGACGATGTGGGAGTCGCGGCAGTCGGGTTGGGCGTCGGCTGCGCTGCCTGCGTCTGTCGGTCGGCTCCAGAAGCGGTGCGCTCGGACGGAGCGTCAGCCTCCGCCGGTGCGGCTTCCGATCCGTCGACATCCACGGGGAGTGCCGAAGCGGGAGCGGGGCCGGATGCACCCCCGGCGCTCGGCGCTGGTTCGTCCTCGTCACCCGTAGCCTCGACGACCGTCGCGGGCGCCACCGACTCGACGGCCTCGCCCATCACGGGCGATGACCTCCCCTGCCCCACAGCGAGTCCGATGAGTCCCGCGCTGACCAAGCTCACGAGACCCATGGTCCCGGGCACAAGCCAACGACTGCGGGAGACCCGACCCACCCTCTCCGCACGCGTTTCGGCACCGGAGGCGCCTGCTGCCTCGCCGACGACCGTGGCGGTCGAGTTCGACCCGACGCGGGTCCTGTGGGAGGTGGTGACCGGGCGCAGAGACAGCGCGGTGTTCCTGATGCCGGCCCCCGCCTCGGTGTCGGACAGATAGTCGATGAGGGCGCTCATCGAAGGCCATCTGGCCTCGGGAACCTTGGCCACCATGCGCTCGAGCGCATACGCGAGCTTGGGCGGACACACCGGAAGCAGCGTCAGGTCGGGTGGCGGCGTGTTCATGTGGTGCTGCAGCATTCCGGCCATGGAGTCGGCCTCGAAGATCGCCTTACCACGCAACAGCTCGTAGGCGACGACGCCCAGCGAATACTGATCCGAGAGTTCCGTGGCCGACTGCCCCTGGCACTGTTCGGGGGAGGCATAATTCGGGGTGCCGACGAAGGCCCCCGCCTGGGTCAGGCCGTTGCCATCGGACACCCGAGCGATCCCGAAGTCCATGACGTACGTACACCCGGTGGCATCCACGATCAGGTTCGCGGGCTTGATGTCGCGATGGACGACGCCTCGGCCATGAGCGAGCTCGAGGGCCATCGCGGCCATCAGGATGATCGTCTGGACCCTCGCGGCGTCGACGGGCCCCTCTGCGATCAACTGCTCGAGGGTCTGGCCGTCGATGTAGCGCATGATGTACAGGAAGAGGCCTTCCGCTTCCCGGACGGAGTACACCGGCACGATGTGGGGATGGTCGAGCGCCGCGACAGTGCGTGCCTCCAGCTTGAAGCGCTCGATCTCGCTCTTCGTAGTGAAGACGTCGGCCTGTAGGACCTTGACCGCGACGACCCGCTCGAGACGTACATCGCGAGCCAGGAAGACGATGCCCATGCCGCCACGAGCGAGGGGCCGAATCAGTTCGAAGTCGCCCCGCATCGCCTGCTCGAGCTCACTCATCAGCCGCTCGGGTACCGCGAGGTCGAGGTCCTCGAAAAGGTCCGCTACCTGGTCGTTCACGGGGTAACCACCTCGATCTCCAGAATGTTTCCGACAGCGACCCCGCCGATCGTGGCCGAGACCTCGATGAGTGTCCCGATCGTCACACCCAGGAAGGTGGCCGTGTAGGTGCCGTCACCCTGGTCGATGACGGGGCCGAGGACACCAACACCGACACCCAGGCCGGTCGATACGGACAGCGCTACCGTGTGTCCGCCGACTCCCACCGGGTTTCCGTACTGGTCCCGCACCGTCACGGTGAACGTCTCCAACAACCCGACCGCGACCGTCGGAGAGCTCGATTCCAGCAGTGAACTGGCGGCGTCAGCGACGTCTGGGATCGCCGTCGCCGTGAAGTCGACGCTCAGCGGGCCGGCGGTCGCTTCGAGACCCTGGAGACCCGCGGTCACACCGAGGGTCCAACTGCCGACCGACGCCTCGCCATCACCGTCCGTCACCGCCGACGCGCCCGTCAGCGAACCACCGCCTCCGGTCACCCCGAAGTCGACCGTCACGCCCGGCACACCGTTGCCCAGCGCGTCTTCGACCCGAACCGTCGGAAGGATCGGCGTTGC
>JAUIKL010000272.1 GCA_030430625.1 Gemmatimonadota bacterium | reverse complement strand
ATCGAACGGATCCGATCTCACGACGCCATCTACCTCGGTGCCGTGGGCTACCCCGGCGTTCCCGATCACGTCTCGCTCTGGGGCCTACTGATTCCGATCCGGCGGGAGATGGATCAGTACGCCAACGTTCGCCCGGTTCGACTTCTTCGGGGCATCGAGTCGCCGCTAGCCGGGAGGACATCCGAGGACATCGACTTCATCGTCGTCCGGGAGAACGTCGAGGGGGAGTACTCCGAGATCGGCGGACGTCTGTACACCGGAACCGAGCGCGAGACCGCGGTCCAGGAAGCGGTCTTCACCCGACATGGCGTGGACCGGATCATGGACTACGCCTTCGGCCTGGCCCAGGACCGGCCCCGCCAGCACGTGACGTCCGCCACGAAGTCGAACGGGATCGTTCACACGATGCCCTTCTGGGACGAACGCTTCCGCGCCGCAGCGGACAGGCACCCGTCCATCGGAACGGCCGAGTACCACATCGACATCCTCACGGCGCACTTCGTCCTTCATCCCGACTGGTTCGACGTGGTCGTGGCTTCGAACCTTTTCGGGGACATCCTCTCGGATCTCGGACCGGCCGTGGCCGGTTCGATCGGGATCGCTCCGTCGGCCAACATCAATCCCGACCGCAGCTACCCGTCGATGTTCGAGCCTGTCCACGGCTCCGCGCCCGACATCGCGGGACAGGGTGTGGCCAATCCGATCGCGGCCATCTGGAGCGCGGCGATGATGCTCGAACACCTCGGCCAGCCCGAGGCCGCCCGGGAGTTGGAAGCAGCCATCGAGTCATCGCTCGAGCAACCCGAAACGCGGACTCGCGACCTCGGCGGGTCCGCTGATACCGCGGGGTCGTTGGAGGCTGTCCTGGCGGCGCTGGGATAGACCGCGCCGGGTCCTAGGCGCCTTCGTTCACCGCCGCGATCTGGAGCAGGTTGCCGCAGGTGTCATCGAAGACCGCCAGGGTGACGGGTCCCATCGTGACCGGCGGCTGTGTGAAGCGCACCCCGAGGGCCTCGAGCCGCTCGTACTCCGCCTGAACATCTTCGACGGAGAAGGACGTCCAGGGGATGCCGTCCGCCGTGAGTGCTGCCTTGAACGGCTTGGCCGCAGGGTGGGCGTCGGGCTCGAGAACCAGCTCCACGCCATCCGGGTTGGCCGCCGAGACGACCGTGAGCCAACGATGCTCACCCATCTCGATGTCTTCCTTCTTCTGGAAGCCCAGGATGTCGGTGTAGAACGCGAGCGCCTTGGCCTGGTCGTCGACGAGCACGCTCGCCAATCCGATGTGGAGGGTCATTCGAAGGGTTCTCGATGCTGTCGGGGAGGAGATGTGTCGCGCCGACCGATATCGTATGGGGTCGGCCGACGCACGTCCAAAGCACGAGAGGCCGCCCCGACGAATCGGGACGGCCTCCGTGACTAACGTGTCACAGCGTCAAAGCGCGACGACGTTCTCCGCGGCCGGGCCCTTGGCGCCCTGCACGATGTCGAACTCGACGCTCGCGCCTTCGGCGAGCGTCTTGAAGCCTTCCGCCTGAATGGCGCTGTGGTGCACGAAGCAGTCCTTGCTACCGTCAGCAGGGGTGATGAATCCGAACCCTTTCTGATCGTTGAACCACTTCACTGTGCCGGTCGTACGCATGTCGTACACTCCTGATGTCGCAGTGTGGGAGGAACGCTCAGCGTACTTCCTCTACTGCCTGTTGTGCGTGGCAACTCCACGCTGTATGCAGCCACCTCGGCCGCAAATATCTAAAGGCGCCGATCTCCAACTACGAGACCGCCGCCCCTTCAGTTGTCCTGCGCGCCATTGCGCGTGAGCCAATGGTCGCGGGTACGGGGCCCGGCGTCAATGTTTTGTTCACTCGGCTCCAGACCACGGGTTCGGGCGGGAGACCGTCGCGATCCCCCGCCCGGCCCGATCGTCCGCTAGTCAAAAGTCCGTCACAGGCCGTCCCCGCGAGTGCATCTGGAACCACTCGCGAAGGAAGAGCTGCGTCCTCAGGAAGTTCGACGGTGTGCTCGACGTCCCATGCCACTCGTTGTTGAACCGGATCATGGCCGTTTCGACGCCGAGCACTTTGAGGGCTGCGTAGTACTCCTCGGTCTGCGGCATAGGTGTCCGGAGGTCGTTGACCCCGGTCATCAGCATCGTGGGTGTGGTGACATTTCCGACGTACATCAGAGGTGAGCGCCGAAGGTGCTCGCTCGGATCGTCCCACGGGAAGTTGTCGAAGTTCCGGTACCAGCCGATCCCGTCCGTCGTCCCGACGAAAGACAGCCAATTCGTCACCGGGCAGTTGGCCGACGCCGCAGCGAACCGGTCCGTATGCCCGACGACCCACGACGTCAGCACGCCTCCGCCCGAGCAGCCGTAGACGAACATGTTGTCCTCGTCGATGTAGCCGCGGTCCACGACCAGATCGACGCCGTTCATCAGGTCGTCGTAGTCCTTGCCGGGGTAAGCCCGTTTGATCGAGTTGCCGAAGGCACTTCCGTACCCGGAGCTACCACGCGGATTGGTGTAGAGGATCACGTAGCCGTTCGCGGCGTGTTCCTGCCATCCGAAGTTGAAGCCGACGTTGTACATCCCGTGCGGCCCACCGTGGATGGAGAGCATGAGCGGGTACTGTTGGGAGGGATCGAAGTCCGGTGGATGCACGATCCAGCCCTGGATCTGGTACCCGTCGACCGACTCGTACCAGACCTCCTCGACCTCGCCCAGGGTGACACCGGCAAGAACATCGTCGTTCACGCGGGTGAGCTGCTGGCGGTCGGCGGCATCGTCGAGGTCGAACGCCACGATGTCACTCGGGACGTGAGGACTCGTGAACGTGCCAACGGCGCGGCCGGACGAAGTGAAGGAGCTGAGCGCCAACATGTGCTCACCCTCGGAGATGGCTTCGACCCCACCGTTCACCGAGGCGAAGTGCAGGTTGCGCGCCCCCTCGGAACTCACGGTCAGGTACAGGCCCGACCCGTCGTGGGCCCACTGCATGCTGTTGATCGAACGGTCGAAATCACCCGAGATCAGACGGGGGCCCGAGCCGTCCCGATTCATCACGTAGATGCCCGCGTTGCGGTACGTGTCGTCGTGGAAGTCGCTGCCCCGGTAGGCTATGAGGTCTCCGGTCGGCGACGGGAGTGGGGAGAAATCCTGCCCGTTCCGTGTCGTCAGTTGGCGGATCGCGCCGGACGCGGCGTCGACCGCGTACACCTCGGACTGGCGCCA
>JAUIKL010000271.1 GCA_030430625.1 Gemmatimonadota bacterium | reverse complement strand
CCGCACCCGCCCGCCGGATGGAACCGGGCCGAACCGCCTCGGGGGGTGGCCTCGAAGCGCCCGATCCACGCTTCGGCCGGGTCGAGGTGGCAGGGCGGCGTCGGCACCGACGCCAGGACGACGCCGGCTGCGAACGCCGGCGCCACGGAGGTCGGACGGCGCCACCGTGGGCGACCGGATGTGAGGATGGGCGCCACGGCCCCGATCACCGCGAACCAGGGCGCCCATCCATCCGGCGCGACGGTTCCCAAGCCGACCCCGATCGCGAATGCGAGCGTGAGTCGAACGACCGGCGCCGTCCGACTCAGGGGGCGGCGGCGGCGTCAGGGTGAAGCGTCGAGCCCTCTCCAGTCCGTCGGTGTGGTCTCTTCCTCCGGTACCTGCTCACCGTGCGGCGTCTGCTCACCGACCGGGGGCGTGCCGACTCCGTCCGGTTCGGGACCCCGAGCGGCCGCCTCCGCCTGCGGGCGCGGGTCGTCGGAGAGCCGGTGGGGAGTCATGAGCGGCTCGGGCCGGCCCGACGGAGTCTCCGCCCTGTCTCGAGTCGTGGACATCGTCGAGGACCCCACTTCGTCACGGGGCTCGGTCGAAGTCGCGATCTCGGGGCGGACGGGAGATGCCGCCACGGGCGGCAATGAGTCGAAGAGGTCCTGCTGACTGTGGTCGACGAACCGGTCCCGCTCCTCGCGGACTTCTTCCTCGAGGCGAGCCCGCAGGATCCGTCGGACTTTCAGGTCCGAGCGGATTCCCGCCACGAGCATGACGACCATGCCCGCGATCACACTCCCGAACGCCACGGCGGTGAGGGGGACGCCGTACACCGTGGCAAAGCCGAGCCGCACGGTGACGCGTTGGCTCGAGTTGAGTGACGCGAAGAGCAGAGATGACCCGAGAAGAGCGACGATGCCGACCCCACTCAGGAAGCGCTTCACGCCGAAACCGTCACGGGTCTGCCGACCTCCGATCCCGCGAAGGTCGAGCCTGTCGTGCGCTCCAGACGCACCCTCGTGTAGGCTCCGATTCGACTCGGATCCCCGTCGAAGACGACGACCTTGTTTCGCTCGGTGCGCCCTCGGATCTGACCCGGGTCGCGCCCCTCGTCCTCGATCAGGACGTCTTCGACTCTCCCGACCTCCGACTCGTTGATCTCCGCCTGAATCCCCCGGCTCACCCGGATCAGCTCTTCGAGTCGGGCCTGAGCCTCGTCCGGGTCCACGAAGTCCTCCTCGGGAAGACGTGTGGCCGGAGTCCCGTCCCGGAGAGAGTACTTGTACGTGTACGCCTCGTGGAAGCGAGCGACGCGCATCAGGTCGAGCGTGTCCTCGAACTCCTCGTGCGTCTCCCCGGGGAAGGCGACGATGATGTCGGTCGACAGTGCGATGTCCGGAATGGCGGCTCGGAGGAGATCGATCTTCTCGAGCAGGCTCTCGACCGTGTACCGCCGCAGCATCCGCTTGAGCGTCCGGTTGTTCCCCGCCTGTGCCGGCAGGTGGAGGTGCGCGCACACCGTCGGCTCGGTCGCCATCACCTCGACGAGTTCGTCGGTGACGTCGTTCGGATGGGGAGAGGTGTACCGCACCCGCCGGATACCGTCCACGCGACCCACCCGCTGCAGGAGACGCGGGAAGGTGACGTCGTCGTACGACCACGAGTTCACCGTTTGGCCGAGAAGCGTGATCTCCGTGACCCCCTGCTCGGCCAGGCCACGCACCTCCGCCACGATTTCGTCGGTGGCCCGGTTCTTCTCGGGCCCACGGACGTAGGGGACGATACAGTACGTGCACCGATGATTGCAGCCGCGCTGGATCGGAACCCAGGCGCTCGGTCCATCGGCACGACGCTGCTCCAACCCCTGGTAGTTCTCGTCGACGTCGAGCTGGAGGACAGCGAGTTGTGGCCCGCGCTTCCGGGGACGCTCGACGACGTCTTCGATCGTCGTGGTCGTCCGACCCGCTCGCTTGTCGTCGAGGTTCGCCAGCACGTCGGGGAGCGTCCGGTACCCGTCGGGCCCCATGACAAGATCGACATAGGGGGCCTGGTCGAGCAGCGTTTCGCCCATCCGCTGTGCCATACAGCCGGTGACGCCGATCACCATGTCGGGGCGATCGCGCTTGAGTCCGTTCAGCTGCGACACCCGACCGAGGACGCGCGTCTCCGCGTGCTCGCGAATGGCGCAGGTGTTCACCAGCACCACGTCCGCCGCGTCCGGAGAGTCGACGATGGTGTATCCTCCGCGTTCGAGGATGCCCTCCATCAACTCCCCATCGCTGATGTTCATCTGGCAGCCGTACGTCTCGACGTACGCGCGTGCAGGGGGACGTTGAGTGCTCATGGGATGATACTGGCTCGAACGGCGGGCGAATCAATATACAGATCGGTGCCGTCTCCCCGCAGTGTGCCGCGAACGACGCCGCGCGCATCCCCGACGGCGACGCGCAGATAGTCCTCCGTCAGCCCCGACCCACTCTGGCCTTCGGCCACGACGACGGCTTCGGTTCCGACCCGTCCACGCCGGTAGCGCAGCCCTTTCTCCATCGCCAATTCGCGCAGCTCGCGCGCCCGCTCACCTGCGATGCGCTGGGGGACGGGGTCGGGGAGGTCGGCCGCTACCGTGTCGTCACGCGGAGAGAAGGGGAAGACGTGGAGGTAGGTGAAGGGCAGTTCCTCGATGAGCGCCCGGGTCGACGCATGGTCCTCTTCCGTCTCGCCCGGGAAGCCGGTGATGACGTCGGCGCCCAGCCCGAGAGGATTCACACGCTCCGCGATCTCGTAGCTCCTCCGACGGTACTGCTCGCGTGTGTGCCAACGCCGCATACGTCGCAGCACCGGGTCCGCACCGCTCTGAAGGGGCATGTGCAGGTGCGGAGCCAACCGCCCTCCGGACGATTCGAGAAGATCGATCAGGAGGTCGTCGACCTCCGTCGCCTCGACACTTCCCAGCCGAAAGCGCACCCCCGGCACGGCGTCCAGGAGCGCGGCGCACAGCCGTGACAACGATGTGGGCTCGTCGAGGTCCAGACCGTAGTGGCCGATATGGATCCCCGTGACGACCAGTTCGGGGTGGGTTTCCGCCAACAGCTTCGCTTCGGCGACGACCTCCGCCACGGGCCTCGAGCGGGACACACCACGCGCCAGACGCGTCGCGCAGAAGGAGCACTTGCGATCACAGCCGTCCTGAACCTTCAACCACCCTCGCGACGCCCCGGAGCGGGTCCGCAGGAGGACACCGCCGATCGGCTCGTGGTGCAT
>JAUIKL010000037.1 GCA_030430625.1 Gemmatimonadota bacterium | reverse complement strand
TTCGAGCGCGTCGTACCCGTTCAGAGCGTGCTCCAGGAAGCGCTCGCGATCGAAGGCCGGCCAGACATCGCCGATCATCCCAGCGATACGCTCGGGCACGTCCCGTCCGAACTGGTTCTTGAGGGGTTCGGCCACGGAAGACACCTCGGGAGAGTCGATGACGGAGCGATCACCCTCAAGGATAGCGACGCGGATCCGAGCCGCCGTCACTACTCGGCTGCCATCGCCCCCACGGGATCGATCGACGTAGCCCGCACCGCCGGCACCCATGCGGCCAGGAGCCCGGCCGCGGCCAGCACCAGGGCCACGACCCCGAAGACCAGGGGGTTCACGGTCGGCACACCGAAGAGCGCCGCTTCCAGGAACCGTCCGGCAAAGCCGGCGATGCCGAGCCCGAGCACGAGCCCCACGGCTACCAACTTCGCCACCCTCGCGACGACCATCCCGACGAGGTCACGGCGCTGTGCACCGAGGGCACCCCGGATGCCGATCTCCCTTCGTCTGCGCGCCACGGCGAAGGCCAGGACGCTGTAGAGACCGAGGGTCGCCACGACGAGCGCGAGCAGGCCGAAGACCGAAAAGAGGGTCGCGCCGACACGCCACGAACCGCGCATCGACTCGGTGCGGTTCGACATGGGCACGGCGAAGACGTACCGGACATCGGTCGACAACGCCGCCAGGCGATCCCGGATCGGCTCCGCGAGCTCGGTGGCGTCACCGTTCGCCCGCACGAGCATCCCCCGGTAGCCCGTCGTTTCCGGGGGCAGCGGCCAGAAGAGGGACCAGCGCCCGCGGTCCTCGAGTGAGCTCGTGATCAGATCCTCGTACACCCCGACGACGGGGCGGCACGGCTCGGGACCCTCCAGCCTGGGAATCCCGTTCGCGAGGGTGACACACTCCCGCAGCGGGTCGAGGCCGGGCCACGCCCCCTCGGCGAACGAGCGACTCACCATGACCACCAACGGGCCACCCGTGCCGTACTCGGCTGGATCGAACGCGCGGCCCTGGTACACGCGGAGTCCCGCCGCGTCCACGAAACCGTCGGTGCCGTAGTACGTGTAGGGCCCTCCCTCGGCCATCCGCGGGATCGAGTCCATACCGCTGGGCACCATGCGGCTTTGTTCATTCCAGCCATAAAGCGGGCGCGCCGTCGTCGAGAGGGAGACCCGCTCCACACCGGGCATCGCCTCCAACGACTGGAGCGCCTCCCGGTACAGGACGTCACGGCCGTCCGCATCCACGCCGGGACGCGGCTCGATCTCCACGCTGAGGAGGACGTCGTTGTCGAAGCCGGGATCGACGACGAGCGCGTTGCGGAGGCTCTGGACGAAGAGGCCGGCGCCCACGAGCAGGACCGTCGACAGGGTCACCTGGGCCAGCGTCAGCCCCTCGCGCACACGTCCACCGCTTCCCGTCGACCCACGACCGGTGCTTCGCAGCACGTCACCCGGCGCGGTGCGCAGCGCCTGGAAGGCCGGCAGGACTCCAGCCGCCACCGTCGTGAAGACGACGATGACACCGAGGAAGGCGATGAGGCGCAGACTGACGGCCGCATCCGGCTGGGGAATGCCCGGGAGGAGCAGCCCGTAGAGCGCGCGACCACTCCACCGCGCGACCAGGACCGCGGCCAAACCACCCGCCGTCGACAAGACCAGCGCCTCGGCGAGCGCCTGGGAGACGAGACGCCGTCGGCTCACACCGAACGCGAGGCGCACAGCGCGGTCCTGCCGACGTTCGATCCCGCGGGCGAGCATCAGGTTGGCGACGTTGGCGCAGCTGATGAGCAGAACCAGAAGGCTGACGCCCGCGAGCCACAACGTCATCGAGGTTTCGGAATCGGCCATCGGCCCGAGGGCCGTCATGAACGCCCCCGTATGGATCGTCGCGCCCTCGAGGTTTCTATGCGGCTCCCCGCCACCTTCCAGGTAGGCCAAGACATCGGCCGTGTGCGCCTCGGTGAGACGGGTTCCGGCATCGTCGTCCGATATCCCTTCGGCCAGCCGCACCACGACTCGGAACCAGGCCGATCCGTACGAGGAAAGGACGTCCCAGCCGGCGGTGAGTGGGATGTTCATCCGAAGCGGCACCCACACGTCGACCGACTCGATCGTCGCACCCGTGAAACCACTCGGAGCCACCCCGATCACTTCGTAGCTGTGTGACCCGAGCGTGATCAGTTGGCCGACCACCGCGGGGTCGCCTCCGAACTCGCGCTCCCAGAACCCGTGGCCGAGCACCGCGACGGGCGGTGCCCCCTCCCGGTCGTCCTGAACGTCGAAGAAGCGACCGAGGGCGGGGACGACACCGAGCACGGGGAAGAACTCCGCGGTCGCGTTCTGAACGGTCGGCCGGCGCGCATCCAGGCCCGTGCCCATCGTCACCGTACTCCGCGGCTGATAGGCGGCGGCCCCCGCCAGCACCGGCAACTCGCGGATGGCTTCGTAACCCGGGAAGGTGTAGGCCATCGGCACGTCGACCGACCAGGTGAGCAGCCCCGTGTGGTAGAGGAAGCGGAGTTCCTCGTGGTCCTGTACGTGTTCCGGCGGGCTGAGCAGCACTCGATCGACGGCTCCGAACATCGTCGCGTTCACGCCCAGGCCGAGGGCCAGCGTCAGGATGACGGCCACGGAGAAGCCCGGGGACGCTCGAAAAATCCGAAGGGCCGACGCGACGTCACCCGGCAGGTCCCGCCAGAAGGAAGAGCCGCCCGAGGCCTCCGCCCCGCGGCCGACGTAGCGAGCGCCGACCGCCAGAACCTCGCGCCCGTACCAGAGGTGAGCGAGAAGGGCGCCGCGCCGCGAGCGCACCGCCGCGTACTCCTGGCGAAGGTCGCCGACGATGTAGGCGGACGACGGAGCCGAACGGAGGCACCACTCGAGGACGCGCTCGGCGTACCGGGGAGGAGCGTACGACATCACGCCCCCTCCAACTCGGGCTCGATCCCGTCCCACAACCTCAGGAGCGCTTCCCGCGAGGTGCGCAGCGCCGCCCGTCCCTCCCTCGTCACTACGAAGCGACGCATCGGTGCGCCCCCGCGTTCCGGCATCGGATTCGACTCGTCGGTCTCCCACTCCAGCAGCCCCTTGGCCGCCAGGCGGTCGAAGGTGCGGTAGAGTGCGCCCCGCGAGACCGTGCGCCCCGCCCGGTCCTGAAGGACGTCACGGATGTTCGGCGCGTACGCGTCATCCGCGGACTGGAGGATGGCGAGCAAGACCATCTGCTCGAATTCGGCGATGTGGTTCGGTGACATGATCGACCTCGGAGTCTCCGTTGTATACTCCGGTGAGTATACAAGAGCGACTCCGGTGGTCAAGGGAGGGGCTGGACGCCTTGGTCGGGGAAGCGAGGGGTCGCCCCGGTCCGCTAGTCCGTGGACTGAAGCGCTCTCGCTGGATCGATGCGGACCGCATGACGGACGGGCCATGAGAACGACAGCGCTGCCGTCGACAACACGACGATGATCGTCGCGCCGACCACCGACACGTCCAGACCGGAGGTGCCGAACAGAAGGCTACGCACGGCCTGCAGGACGACGCCCATTCCGACCGCTCCGGCGCCCAGGCCGAAGAGCACCACCAGAGCCCACTCCTTGGCCAGGAGACGGGCCACTCCTCGGGTGGTTCCACCCAGGGCCATTCGAAGCCCCAGCTCACGCTTGCGCGCACGCACGACGTGCGTGGTGACCCCGTACACCCCAAGGACGACGAGAAGGAGGCTCACTCCTGCAAAGACGGAGAGGAGACGCATCGGAAGCCAGCGGAAGAGGAGTGAGCCACCCACGCTGTCTTCCAGCACGTCGACCCAGTAGTAGAGCAGCGACGGGTCCAGACCGGCCATCACGTCCGCCACCTGTCCAGGTACCTCGGCCACTTCTCCACGAGTCCTCGTGACGACCCGGAAGAACGAGGTTGGATATTGCGCGAACGGCAGGTACACCGCGCCGGGCAACTCCTCGTCGGCCAAGCTGTTCTGACGAATGGACGCGACCACACCTACGACGTCGAAGGCCCCTTCTGGGCGTCCCGGCTCCTCGTCGAGCCAGATCCGGCGACCAATCGGCGCACCGTCCGGCCACAGTTGGCGAGCCAGCTGCTCGTCGACGATCGCCACGCGCCGACCCGACTGGTCGTCGATCCGGCTGAACGGCTGCCCCGTAGCGAGTCGGATCCCCATCGTCTCGAAGTAGCCGGCCGTGACCGCCGTCCGGTAGGCCGTCACCGACGCGGTACCACCGGCCCCGGCACGCGACTCGACGTGCACCGCGCTGCGGTCCGAAACGTCCGAGAACGGGAGTTGAGTGGCCACGGCGGCCGCCTCGATGTCCGAGCGCTCCGCGACGGATTCGACCAGGGCTCGAGCGAAGTCAGCCCGCGCGGTCGCATCCGGGTACGTGCTGCTCGGAAGATTCGTGGCACCTACCGAGACCGCGGCAGGATCGAACCCGACCTCCACCGCATCGAGCTGACGCAGGCTCTCGACGAGAAGTCCGGTGGTCATGACCAGAACGAAGGCGAAGGCCACCTGCCCGCCTACGAGCGCATGATGGACCCGCGAGGGTCGTTCACTGAAGTCCGAGCGAGCGCCGGCAGCGAGGCCGGCAACTTTCCCCCAGAGGAGGCCGCGCGCAGGAAGGAGTGCTGCGATGGTTCCCAACAGGAGCGCCACAGCGAAGCCGGCCGCGACCACCGGCCCACTGATCGCGACATCGTCGACCCGTGGGATCTCGTAGACCTCGAAGGAGGTCAGAAAGCGCAAACTCCACCGCGCCAGTGCGATCCCGAGGAGCCCTCCGAGCCCGGCGACGATGAGGCTCTCCGTCAGCAGTTGGCGCAGAACACGCGAGCGGCCCGCCCCGATAGCGAGTCGACAGGAGATCTCACGACGACGCCCCGTGGCCCGGATCAAGAAGAGGGTCGTGACGTTGGCGGCCGCCGCGACGAGCACGATCAACGCACCGATCCACAGAAGCAGGAGCGGCCTCCGCACAGACTCCGTGAGGTCCGCCAGATAGCCACGCACCTCGGAGTGGAAGCCCGCAGCGAGAGCCGCGGCGCGGTCCTCAGTTGGGTATTCCAGGACACGCATGCTGTTGAGCGCGTCGAGCTCCGCGCCGGCCTGCTCGACGGTCGCGTCGGGGCGAAGGCGCGCCACCATGTGGAAGCTCTCCCGACTTCGGGCGCGACTGAAGGGGGCGTCCGGCGCGAAGACGAGGGGCGTGTAGATCTGTGCGTCCCATGTCGCGAACTCGAAGCCCTCGGCGAGCACCCCGGTCACCACGTACGAAGCCCCGTCGAGCGTGATGCTCGATCCCACGATATCGGGGTCCGAGCCGAATGCCGTGCGCCACAGGGCATCCCCGATCACCGCGTAGTTCGCCGCCCCTCGGACGAGTCCATCGGGGAGAAGCCACCCAACGCGGGATCGCCTGCGAAGACCGAAAAGAAGGACGGTGTCACCTGCATGGCGAAGACGTGCTGGGCTCCGTCCTCCCGTCCCAGGCTGTGCGCGATCTCCGTGTACAGCGCCACGTCTTCGAAGGCCCCCACGCCCTCCCGGCGGTCGTAGTAGTCCCGAACGCTGCTCGGCGTGCGAAACAGGTTGTTCCCCGGATAGCTGTTGTGCACGCGGACGATTCGATCGGGCTCTGCGAACGGGAGGGGCCGGAGCAGGATCGAGTGGACGAGGCTGAACGCCGCAGCATTCGATCCGATGGCCACGCTGATCGTAGCCAGGAGAGCCAGCGTGAAGCCCGGACGACGAACCAGCATCCGCAGACCGTACCGCGTATCCTGCAGCAGATCCTGGACCCAGCGAACGCCCGTCTCGTGACGCACGCGTTCTTTGGTGGTTTCGACACCGCCCAGGTCACGATGCGCAGCGCGGCGCGCAGCGTGAGGGGACATCCCGGCCCTGACGTAGCGTTGCGTGGCCTGTTCGAGATGGAAGTCCAGCTCCTCCTGCAGCTCCGCCTCGAAACGGCGTCGACCGAGCAGGACACGAACGCGTTCGATCAGACCTCGGAGGCCACGCATGATCATCCGCCCTCCGAGCCGAGCGGCTTCAGCGCGATCACGCGGTTCACCGCTCCGGCCGTCCGGGACCACCGGGCCAGCTCTTCTTCGAGAGCCCCGACCCCGCCCGAGGTGAGTTCGTAGTAGCGAGCGCGTCGCCCATTGTCGGAGGTGCCCCAACGACTCCGGACGAAGCCCTTCCGCTTGAGACGCTGCAACGCCGGATAGACGGAGCCCTGGTTCACGGCGAAGACGCCGTCACTCACCGACTCGAGCTGTTCGGCCAGCCCCCACCCGTGGTTGGGCCCGAGCTCGAGGAGCTTCAGAAGGAGGAGATCCAACGTGCCGAGGAGCACATCCGATTTCGCTTCGCCCACGCCTCACCCCTCCCACCTCTCCTTTTGACCGTCGACAGGAATGTGTCGACACTCCTTTAGGACGTCAACAGGAAGGGCTGTACGTATGACGTCCGGCACCCGCTCGGACTCGGACTTAGGCTCAGCCCGCGTTGAGCGGCTTCCACTCCCGCTGGAGCCGCTCCGCCATCGCCTTTCGAAAGTCCGGCTCGATCCGAGCCTCCCGCGCGACCTCGTCCCAGCCGCTGACCGCGTCGACGACCTCGTCGATCAACGCGTCGGCCTGTGCGGTTCGGATGTCGAAGGTCTCGGCCACGCGCACACAGTCGGCCCGGGTGATGCCGCGGAACTTGCCGGCGATCGACATCTGGTGCTGTGACGTCCACCCGTCGTTCTCGGCGAACGAAACGTCGTACGCCGGGGAGAGACGCCACGCCCCGTCCGCATCCATCAGGAAGGCGAAGTTCTTCAAGTGGTCGTCGTAGTTCACGGTCGCGACGCTGAAGACCATCCGTCGGAACGCCGACACGATCTCCGGCTGCGAAAGGCCAAGCGCGCGAATGGCGTCGAAGTAGTCCTCGTAGCCGATCTGGTACTGGTCGTTGTAGTCGAGGTGCAGGAGGCCGCCGAGGGTGTGCTGGTGGAGTTTTCCGTCGGGGGTGTCGGCGTCCCGGTCGAACCTCCGGGTCATGAAGTGCGCGAGACCGTTCTCGTCTTCGAGCAGGTGGGTCTCGGCCATCTCGATCCCCGCGCGTCGAGCGAGCACGGAGTAGACGTATTCGAGCCGACCCCACGGACCGGACTCGTACGTCACGCGGTTCTCGAGTCCTCCCGACGACCGGGTGACCCCGTCGAACTTGATGATCCAGTGCTCGTCCCCGGCGTCCGGGGCGGCGTGTCCGGAGCGTACCCGGTTCAGATCGCGGTTCCAGAGGATCAGCGCCTTTGGGCGGGCGCCGCCGACCGTGGCGCCGACGCTGATGATCTCGGAGATCGCCTCGTCCGTGCTCCCCTCCACCACCCGACGAGCCTGGTCGACGAGGCTCCGTACCTCCAGGGCCTCCTCGATCTCACGCCCACGCTCCTCGGCCGGTCGGTACTCGAGCGCGCCAGGGCCGCGGCGACCCACGTAGAGCAGCTTCTGAAGCGGCGTCACCCTCCGCCCCCCGAGGTTCTTGTCGAAGTGCGCCTGAATGAGCGCGCTCCCGAAGCGGTCCGGCAGGGAGTCGGCGATCACACCCGGGAGCCCCTCGAAGGCCTCGGACCGGCTCAGCTCCTGGAAGCTGCGCGGTGTCGTGTCCGAGGTCGGAAGGTTGATGGGCGACACCTCGAGTCCTTCCGCCGGGAAGTCGGGGTCGTATTGAAAGACCCTCCTGCCCTCCGGCTGGGTCTCCGTGAGCCGCCCGACCCTCCGCCCCCAAAGGTGGACGTCCGCCGAGGTGTACTCAGCCACCAGTGCCCGACGCCCGCTTGCGCGGCCCCTTCCGGGAGCCCGACAGCTCGAACGGAGACACCTCGATGTCCGGGATGATGTTGTCGAGGTCGCCCAGGCGATTCAGGGCCCGAAGCACCTGGATCAACGTCTTCAGATTCGCGGCCTTCCCCGACTCCAGGCGCTGGAGGGTGGCGGAGCCGACGCCCGCGTCCTCGGCCACACTCGCGATCGTCCGGTTCTGCTGAAGGCGCAGTCGCTCGATGCGTCGGCCCAACTCGTCCAGCACCGCCGGGGTTCGAGTCGTCTGGCGAATGTCCATTGTAGATCGCTTATGAGTTTTTACGGC
The DNA here is from genome assembly GCA_030430625.1 of Gemmatimonadota bacterium. Lineage (GTDB taxonomy): Bacteria > Gemmatimonadota > Gemmatimonadetes > Longimicrobiales > Gaopeijiaceae > UBA2589. The sequence continues at coordinate 9,919 of JAUIKL010000037.1, read as the reverse complement.
GCCTTCCAGCATACAAACTATCACATATGAGTGATTGTGTGCAAGATAAATCGGTCCACATCTGTCGATCGTTCGTGATGCATTGTGGCCCATGATGCACATCTATCGATCATATTCGATCACTAATTCACCCTGGCGGCTGCGCCCAGCGCTCCATGCGACACCCCATGCACGCCCCCACCTACCCCCTCTGGACGCCCGTCCTCACACCCCCTATATAGAAGACGTGGTAGCGAGGTCTTCTCGGGAGGAGGGGTGGTGTGGCTGGGATTCGGATGACCTACCTGACCGGCGTCGTCCTGCATGCGATCGCCTGCGGACACCGGTACGGCTTCGACATCATGGACGCCACGGGTATCCCGGACGGCACGGTGTACCCGGCCCTTCGGCGGCTCACGACCGCCGGCCTGCTCGAGTCGAAGTGGGAGGACAAGGCCGAGGCCACCGCCTCCCAGCGCCCTCCCCGCAAGTACTACCGCCTCACGACCGAGGGGCGTGACGCCCACGAAACCGCGTTGTCCCGCTTCCCGGGCATCGCCCACACCTTCGGCCCCGCCTCGGCCGACGGAGCCGCGGGATGATCTCCCGCTCCGAGCGGATCGCACAGTGGATCGTGCGATGCGCGGCGGCCATCGCCCCCCACGGCTGGCGCGCGGAGTTCGCCAGGGAGTGGGAGGCGGAGCTCGCGGAACGCTTTCGGCCCGACGTCGAGGCCGCGCGCCCGACGGGCGCCCAGTCCGTGCGATTGATCTACCGAAGCCTGCTGTCGGTGGTCGACGCCCTTCACCTTCGTGCTCAGGAATTCACCGTGGATTCGCTCACCCGAGACCTTCGCTTCGCAGCGCGCTCGCTCCTTCGCCGACCCGGCTTCACCGCGCTCACCGTGGCCACGATCGCGCTGGGGATCGGAGCGAACACCGCCATCTTCACCGTGGTCAACTCCGTCCTACTGCAGCCCCTCCCCTACCCCGAGCCGGACGAGCTCGTGATGGTGTGGGAGCAGGATCGGGTGCGCGGCTGGGAGCGTGTGCCGGGCAACGCCGAGGACTACCTGGCGTGGGAGGAATCGGCGGAGAGCTTCTCGGCCATCGGCGGCGTGGTGAACGCCACCTTCGCCCTCACGGGCGACCAGAGCCCCGAGCGGATTCCGGGCGCGCGGGTGACGTCCTCCCTCTTCGACGTCTTCGACGTCGCCCCCCTCCTCGGCGTCCCCTTCGGCCCCGAAGCGAACGTGGCCGGCCAGGATCGACAGATCGTCCTGTCCCACGGACTCTGGGAGCGCCGCTTCGGCTCGGACCCCGCGGTCATCGGCACGACCCTCGACCTCGACGGCAGTCCTTTCGAGGTCGTGGCCGTCATGCCGGAGTCGTTCCAGTTCCCCAGCACCGCTCAGATGTGGGCTCCGCTCGTCTTCTCCGAGGCCCAGCTCCAGGACCGGAACTGGCACTTCCTCCTCACCATCGCGCGGCTGGCGCCGGGGACCTCCGTCACGGAGGCTCAGGCGGAGACCGAGACCATCGCGGCCCGACTCGGTCAGGAGTTTCCCGAGTCGAACGCCGACTACGGCCTCACCGTCATGCCGCTGCATTCCGAGATGACGAACGCTGTGCGGAGCATGCTCTGGGTGCTTCTTGGCGCCGTGGGCTTCGTCCTGCTCATCGCGTGCGCGAACGTGGCCAACCTGCTCCTCGTGCGCGCCTCGGGCCGAAGCCGTGAGCTTTCCGTCCGCGCCGCCCTCGGCGCAGGCAAGTCGCGCCTCATTCGACAGCTGCTCACCGAAAGCCTGCTTCTGGCCCTCGTCGGTGGTGTCCTCGGACTCGGTGTCGCCTTCGTCGGACTCGACGCGATGCTCGCGCTCTCACCCCTGACCGTTCCGGGCGGCGGCACCGTATCGATAGACGGTTGGGTCCTCGGCGCGACCGCGATCGGCACCCTGCTCACCGGCATCGTCTTCGGCCTGGCGCCCGTGACGTCGGTCCTGCGCACCGATCTCCAGGGCACCCTTCGAGAGGCACGCGGTCAGACCGGCGGCGGGAATCGGCGCCTCCGCTCGGGACTCGTCGTCACGGAAATCGCCCTGGCTCTCGTCCTCGTGACCGGCGCCGGGCTCATGGTGCAGAGCGTTCGCCAGATGCTCGACGTCGACGTCGGCATGAACACGGGCGATGTCCTTCTGGCGCAGTTCTCCCTCCCGGCGGCGGCGTATCCGCAGCCCGAAGAGCAGGTCCTCTTCTACGATCAGCTCATCGAGACCGCCGGGGCGATTCCCGGCGTCGTCTCCGCCTCCCTCTCGACCATCGTCCCACCCGCGTCGGGGGGTCAGTACCACGTCCGCGTCGAAGGTGTGCACGAAGCGTGGACGATGGACCTGCCCGTGGCCCGCACGCGCGCCGTGAGTCACGACTATCTCCAGGCGATGGGCGTGCCGCTGATTCGCGGGCGCTATCTGGAGGAGACCGACGTCAGCGACGCCCCCTTCGTCGTCGTTGTCGACCAGGCGTTCGTCGACTCCCACTTCCCCGGCGAGGACCCGATCGGTCGGCAGATCCGCACCCTGCTCGATACCCCGCGCGAGATCGTCGGCGTCGTCGGCAACGTCACCAACTCGGGCCTCGTCAATCAGGCCGGCCCCACGACGTACTTCCCGTATCGGCAGCACGCCTTCGGCGGCGGCCAAACCCTCCTCCTCAGGACGACCGGAGAGCCCGAACTCTTCGTCCGGGCCATGCAGGAAGCCATCTGGAATCTCGATCCGAACCTGCCTATCACCGGCGTCGGCTCGCTCGAGGAGAGGCTCGCGGACTCGGTTTCCCAGTCTCGCTTCAACGCGGTGCTCCTCTCGCTCTTCGCCGTCCTCGCTCTCTCCCTGGCCAGCGTCGGCATCTACGGAGTCATGGCGTACACCGTGAACGAGCGGACCTCTGAACTCGGCCTTCGGATGGCGCTCGGCGCCTCCGCCGTCGACGTCCGTGGGCTCGTGCTCCGTCAGGCGGCCGTGCTCGCCGTCGGTGGGGTCGTGCTCGGCACCCTCGCGTCGCTCGGACTCACGCGCGTGATCGAGAGCTTCCTCTACGAGGTCGAACCGACCGACCCCATCACCATCAGCGTCGTGGCCGTCGGGCTCTGCGGGGTCGCGCTCGTGGCCAGCCTCGTGCCAGCCGTTCGCGCGAGTCGGCTGGATCCGCTTCGGGCGTTGCGGGAGTAGGGCGGAGGCTAGGAGGTCACCGCGCGGTCAGCCGGGATGTCGGCACCCGCGGCATCCGACACCGGCCGCACGTTGTACTCGTAGCCAATCCAGATCAGCAGGATGCCCAGCAGCTCCGTGACGTACAGGACTTCCGTGTACCCCATGCGGGTCGCGCTCCCCCCGATCCCCGGCAGGAGGGCTCCCAGGGCAATGAAGCAGTTGCCGATGAATCGGTGACGGAGCCCGGGGTCTCCGCGGTACCGGAGCGCCGACTGAATCGCCCCGCCGATCAGGAAGGTCGCGGCCCACACGTTCACGAACGGGCTGAAGAGTCGACTCCAGGACCACTCCAGCACACTGCCCGAGAGTCGGTGGGGTTCGACGAGCGCGTGGTCGATCGGCGAAAGCCAGACCGAGATCGCGCCCATCGCCACGATCGTGCCGACCACGGCGCCCATCACTGCCGCCGTGCGACGGGAGTACATGAGGTACACCGTCCCCATCGCCAGCGGGGCACCGCCCAGAAGCGCACCCGAAACGTACCAGCTGCGAAAGACGATCGGATGCCATCCGAACACCGTCGTCAGAGACTCCGTCAGGGTGCCGACCCCGTACATCGCGATCCCGAACGCCCACCACCAGAGATGAGGCGCGGGTCGTTTGGTGCGCCAGCGACGAAACACGACGGGCGCGAACAGGCAGGCGACGATCGTCGTGACGATCGGGATGTAGTGGACGAAACTCGGCACAGGACCTCCGGGCCGGGTCGTCGGATGGGGGGCCGTCGCCCCGCCCGGCCGGGGTCGACCCGATCAAGCTATGCGCGGCGGGTCGGTCGGGTATTCGGGGAAGTACTGATGGGGGTGGCACAGCGAGGGCCGATCGAACGGACCGGCGCGCGGTTCGACGCTGCCCAAATGACCCGGGTGGGGCTCGAACCCACGACCTACTGATTAAAAGTCAGTTGCTCTGCCAGCTGAGCTACCGGGTCGCCGACATTGTAACCGAGCTTCCGGGTCGGATCTACGCCTTGGGCGACCGCCCCGCCTCGTACGCCCCCGGCTACTCCGCCCGCAGCGCCACGATCGGATCGACCCGCGTCGCCCTCAGCCCCGGTAGCAAGCTGGCCAGCACCCCCACGCCGAGAAGCGTGAAGGCGACCCCGAGCAGCACGACGGGGTCTCGTGCGGAGACCTGGAACAGCAGAGGCCCGGCCAACGGTCCGAGCGCGAGGGCGAGCCCACAACCGATGACGACCCCGACGACGGTGATCCGCAGGCCGTGAGCCAGCACGCGCCCGAGCAGCCGTCCCTTCGCGGCGCCGAGTGCCGAGCGGATGCCCAGCTCCCGGGTCTGCTGGGCCACGTGGAACGCCAGGACTCCATAGAGCCCGATCGCGGCAACGAGCAGCGCCAGAGCACCGAAGACCGAGAAGAGCGCGGCCCCCATGGTCCAGGAGCGTGCCTGGGGATCGAGCGTGTCCCGTAGCGTTCGCACCTCGGCGAAGCGCACCGCCGGACCGATCTCTCGGAGCACCGCGGCGATCCGCGGAGTCGCCTCGGCAGGATCGTCGGCCCGAACGTAGAGTCCGTTGGCGCGGACACCCTCCCGCTGGGCCAGAGGCAGGTAGTAGGTCATGTGGGCCTCCTCCTCGAGCCTGCCCCGAGACGCATCCTCGACCACCCCGACCACCGTCGTGCACAGGTCGGACACGTCCTGCTCACCGGGCGCCGCGACGAGGAGGCACTGCCCGAGAGCCCCCTCATCGGGCCAGAGCGTACGTGCCATGGTCTGGTTCACGAGGGCCACGGGCTCGGCCCCGGCCGCGTCCGAGGACTGGAACGGCCGTCCCTGCAGCACCTGCAGACCGACGGTCTCGAAGTACCCCGGCGTGACTTCGTTGTGATACGGCCCCCCGCCCGGTAGATCCGGTAGCGAGTCCCACCCCGGGACCCCGAGGTTGCTGGAGAATCCCCAGCCGAACGGCGAACTGGTGATGGTGGCGCGCACACCACCGAGGCCCGAGAGCCGCTCGGCACCGGCCATGTAGATCCGGTTCTGTTCCTCCACGGGGAGGGTCACGACCTCACCGCCTTCGAGCGGACTACCGACCTCGAACTCGAGAATCGCCGTGGCCAACTGATCCACATCGAGGCCCAGGTCGAGGCTGCGCACCTCCTGAACACTCCGGACGAAGAGGCCGGCGCCAACCAGGAGCACGACGGAAAGGGCGGCCTGGGCCGCGGTCAGGACACTCCGGGTCCCCGACCGGCCCGCCACCGTCCTCCCGCCCGAGGCCAGATCGCGGGCCAGATCGAGTCGAGCGGATTGGAGAGCAGGAGCCACGCCTGCGACGATCCCGGCGATGACGGAGAGCACGACGGTGAACGCGACGACTCGGAAGCCGAGTGCGGCCGGAAAGTGCACATTCGGCAGGAGGGCGCTCCGGATCACCGCACCACCCCACGTCGCTGCGGCCAACCCGACGACGCTCCCGACCAGACCCAGCATCGCCGTCTCCAGGACGGTCTGACCGACAAGCCGGCGCCCGGACACACCCAGGGCGAGCCGGATGGCGACTTCCCGGTGACGTCGGATGCCGCGGGCGAGGAGCAGATTCGCCACGTTCGCGCAGACGATGAGGAGGAGGAGAAAACTCACGCCCCCGAGCCATCGCGCGACGCGGGCCTCTGCTCCGGCCCGAGGCCCACGAGCAAGAATCAACGGATCGAAGACCACGCGTACGTCCGGGTCGTAGCGACCGGCATCGAGCTGCTCGCTGCGGCCCGCCCGATGGAGTTGCGTGGCCTCCTCGGAGGCGGCCTCCGCAGTCACGCCCTCGCCGAGGCGTACGACGCCCGAGAGCCAGTACCGTCCGCGACTCTCGGTCCAGTCGGTCCGACTCCACACCACCACTCCGCCTACGTGCAACGGGACCCAGGCATCCACGGGAGCCACCTCGACACCCGTGAACCCACGAGGCGCGATGCCCACCACCGTGAACCGCAGACCCTCGATCTCGACCGTCGCTCCCAGAACGCCCGGATCGGAGCCCCATCGCCGTGACCAGAACTCGTGGCTCAGGACCACGACCGGCTCGGCTCCCGGCCGGTCGTCCTCCCCGCCGTAGAAGCGACCTCGGGCCGCCGCAACGCCAAGGAGCGGAAAGAGGGTGTGCTCCGCCGTGACGACACGGATCTTATCCGCTTCGGCACCGCGCCCCATCGTCCAGTTCCGCGGCGAATAGGCGGCCACGGATGCGAGGCCGCTGTGCTCCCGTAGGTCCGCGGCGTCGGGGAACGTGCCGATGCCGCCTCGGTTCAGCTGACCCAGGAAGGACCGTTCCACCACCACCCGCCGGACGTCCTCGTGATTCTGCACGTGCGCCGGAGGTTGAAACAGCAGTCGGTCGAGAATGGTGAACATCGCGGCGTTCGCGCCGATCCCGATCCCCAACGTGAGCGCCACCACGGCCGTGAACCCCGGCTGACGCGCCAACGATCGGATGCTCGATTCGAACGCTCCCGCCAGCGCGACTCGTACGTTCTGCCACCTCTCCATCCTCCCCCTCCTCCGCTCGATTCGCTGCATGCTCCGCCGGTAGTCCCGGCTCTTGCCGAAGCGACGCATCGCCTCGGCGGCCGCCTCGTCCCGGCTCCACCCCTGCTCCACCAGCCGGTCCTCCATCTCGGACAGGTAGTGGGCGATCTCCCACTCCACCTCTTCCCGCGCATCCGGTCGGCTGAGCCCCAGACGGAACAGCCGCCGCACCGGTCCCTCTGACTTCACGCCGGGCTCGGACCGGAGGCCACCTTCTCGACCGCCTCCACGTAGCGCCGCCAGCGCGCCTCTTCCTCGGCCAGGGCTCGCTCCCCCGCCGCTGTCAATTCGTAGTACCGCGCACGACGGCCCTTCTCCGACACGCCCCACGTCGACTTCACGAGGCCGCGCTCCTGGATCCGATGCAGCGCGTGGTACAGGGCTCCGTCCTCGACGACCAGCACGTCCTCCGTGCTCTCGCGGATCCACTCGAGGATGGCGAAGCCGTGAAGCTCGGCACCGCCCGCGAGTGTCTTGAGGATCAGGAGTTCGAGTGTCCCTCGCAGGACGCTCAGGGGTCCGTGGGTCACGGCTGGATCGGCTCGCGGGCTTGGACTGAATGATTCAGTACAAGACTGGCGGAGGGCGCTTGTGGATGCAAGACGCGGCGTGGGCGTCGATCTCGATCAAGCGTGATCGACCCGTTTCTCGAGGGGATCCGCACTCTCCGTGGCGTGAGCGCGGGACCGGGACCTTCCCCACACGCGAGCGCTGTTGCGACGGACCACCTGTCGTCCGTAGTCTGCCCGGCCCGCAGCCCCGACCAACATTGCCCGGAGACCCATGTCGCAGCCCCGTGAAGTCATCCAGTCCCTCTACGACGCCTTCGCTCGTGGAGACGCCGGCTTCGTTCTCGGCCTCCTCGCCGACGATGTCCACTGGATGGAAGCCGAGGGCAGCCCCATGGCGAGCGCCAATCCCTACGCCTCCCCGCAGCAGGTGGGTGAGGGTGTGTTCGGCCGACTTCTCTCGACGTTCGATGACTTCGCGGCCACCCCGCAGGAGATCGTCGCCGAAGGGGACCGCGTCGTGGCCTTCGGCCGCTACACCGCCGTGCACAAGGAGACCGCCGAGAAGCTGGACGCTCCGTTCGTACACTCGTGGACGCTGAGCGGCGGGAAGGTCAGCGCCTTCCAGCAGTACACGGATACGGAGCAGCACGTCCGTCTCATGGGGTAGCGACTCCCGACTGATCCGGCCCTGGACGGTGACGGTGGCGAGGGACTAACGCGAACCCGCGACGGACTTCATCGTGACTTCGCTCTGGAAGAAGTCGCGAAGCTCCGACGAGGCGACACCGATGTCGAAGCGTTCGTAGTCCGGCGATTCGAAGATCGACTCGAAGATCGCCTCCCTATTCCTGAACGCGGTCGAGTCGGAGTACTCGGTGATGAGCATCACGTCCCACCCCCGGACCGAGTCCCGGGGTGCGACCAGGGCCCGGTAGGATCGAATCGCCCCCCGCGACAGCGCCACGTCACGTGCCGACGCCCAGTTCCGCTCGATGTTCTCGACGTAGAGACTCTGCCCGCCGGGCAGCGTCCGCACGAGATCGATCGCCCAGACAGACTCGGGGGAGCTCTCCGAGGAACCGCTCTCCCGAAGCCCGGCCTCGGAGGCCTGCTCGCAAGCCGTGCTGACGACGACCACCAACACCGCACCTCCCACTCCCTTCCACCTCATCGTCCCACCGCCTCGGTTGGGTGAATCGCCCCCTCGGTCGGGGCTCGATACGAGGGCTGTGCCGGGCCGTTACATGCGTGGGATCCAACGATCATTCCAGCACCCCGCGACCACTCCTGGTCAGGCGCTTCCCCTACCCCACGATTCCGATCTGGGTCAGGCTGTAGAGGAACCCGAACATGCCCAGGAGGAACACCACCCCCACGGCTCGATTGAATCCCTCTCGTTCGTTCCTGATCCCGATCACGAAGAGGACGAGGAAGATCGACAACTGGCCGAACTGAAACGGATTCAAGTCGAGGCCGGTCGCCCGTGCTTCCAAGAGCCCGTCGAGAGCGTCTGTGATGACGAACGCTACACCGAGGGCGAAGAATCGGGGTCGATTGGCGTGAAAGTGTTGACGGAAGTCGGTGACTTCTTCGCCGCGCACCGGGTACAGAAGCCCACTCATCAGGTAGATCACCATGGAGTAGGCCAACAGGTTGAAGAAGTGTGGGGCGCTGAACTCGGTGATGGGCGCCAGAACGAAGTTGCCCAGCCAGGCGAGCACGATGAGGAAGAGCATGTTCAGCGTCCACAGAAGATGAACGCCGTAGGGCTTGGTCCGGACTCTCGTGTCCAGGATCAGAGACACGCCGCCCAGGAGGTGCACGACGGCGAGTCCCAGGATGATCGAAACGAAGACGGAAACGTGTTCGAAGATCGTCAACGGACGGCTGCCTTGGGACGAGGAGAAGTGGGATACAGCCGAGCGATTCCGCTGACGCCGGGGATTCAAGGTTGCGGTAGCGACTGGCGAAAAGCCAGCCAAGACCGAGAGGGGGAAGGGAAGAGACGATGGCCGCACCCGTGAGGCGACGCTGGTCGTGCCCAGCTCCCTCGTGGTGCGTGTGTCCCCCTCCGATCACACTACCCCGAGTACGCGATGACGACCGAGAGGATCGCCATGGCCGTGGCCAGCGGGATGCCCAGGAGGCGTTCGCTCCGGCTCGATGAGGCCAGATTTCCGGCCGTGGACACGAGGAACACCAGGGCGACGATCCAGGCGCCGGTCTCGACCACGGCCGCGCTCCCCAGCAGTCCGGTGACCCCCGCGCGCTCCAGGAGGATCCACCCCATCGCCAGCACGGCCGGGGCTGTCACCGCGCTCGCCACACGGTGAGACCTGGGCAGTGTCTCGAAGCGACCGCCCCACGCCATCCGTCCGGACACCCTGCCCGTGGCCAGGCCCAGTTGCAGAGCGGTGAGTAGAGCGACGAGGGGCACGACAAGGGCCGCGGCGAGGCGCTCCAGGCGGAGCACGCGCGTGAAGTCGCTCCCCGAGACTCCGACGTCGTCCAGCGATACCGCACACAGCGTCGTCCGCAGATTGCCCGGGGCGTCGAACGAGAGCTGGGAGGCCCGCTCGACATCGACCGCCGCTGGCCGCACCTCGAGTCGCTCGGCGGT
>JAUIKL010000270.1 GCA_030430625.1 Gemmatimonadota bacterium | reverse complement strand
CGTCAGCGGGGCAGCTGTTCGATCAGCTCGGTGTAGTGCTCCAGGTACTTCTCGGCCGTGAAGGTGGCCTCGGCCCTGACGCGCGCTGCATCACCCAGGCGAGCCCGGAGATCCGGGTCGCCCATGAACACGCGCAAGGTGTCGGTCAAACTCTTCCGGTCACCCGTCTCGAATAGGAGTCCGTCGACACCATCGTCGATGACGGTCGGGATCCCGCCCGCTCGGCTTCCGATCCGAGCCCGCCCCTTGAAGGCAGCCTCGATCAACACACGCCCCATACCCTCCGACCGCGAGGGAAGGACGAGGGCGCTACAGCGTGTCATCCACTCCGTGAGCAACGCGGGATCCTGTGGACCGACGAAGTCGACCTTGTCTCTCGGATAGTCGTAGTCGACAGCCGGCTCATCGATCCTCCACCCGATCAATACGAGGCGCCATTCGGGGAAGCTCGGAGACAGCTCCGCGAAGGACTCCAGGAGCAGATCGACGCCCTTCAAGAGGAACGGGTGCCCCACGAAGATCAGAAGCGGCTCGGGCTCCCGATCCACGAAGGGAAACGCGTCCCGGTTGATCATGTCGAAGAAGACATGTCGAGGGGGGTGCTCGGCCGGAACGTCGAACCCCTCGAGCTGCTCCCGAAAGAGCAGCTTGATCGCGTCCGCCCGTCGGAGGATGAACGTCCCGACTCGGACCATCCGCGACCTCTTCTTGGCGCGGGCCGTCTCGTCGGCGATGTCGATCAACGTATCGGGGTGGGCGTAGACTCCGTTCACCTCACAGACGAAGCGGGCTCCGAGCGTCCACTTGATGGCCAGCCCGATAATTCCGCTCTGGAACGGATCGTACGTGATGATGACGACCTTCCGGCGGAGAACGAAGCGAGCGCGAAAGGCGCGCCGCCAGATCCTGGCCAGGTAGAGCAGACGCCTGATCGGGGTCGGGCGGATGGGGAACGCGACACGGCGGATACGGAAGTCTCCGACGTCGAGCTCCCCTTCGTCCGAGCCGTAGGTCCATATCTCGCCATCGAAGCGCCCCGACAGGGCCTGCGCGAACTGGGCGATGTGACCCTCGAGATCGAAGTTCGGCCCGCTCCTCACGACCAGGAGAAACGGGCTCTCCTCATCGCGCACAGTCCGAGATTTCACGACTTCGCGACCGCCCCGGAAATGACGCTCAGAGATCCATCCGCGAGTTCCCACACCTCGTCCGCGATGTCTCGGATCGCAGCCTGATGTGAAATCGCCAGGATGGTCAGGTCTCCCTTCAGGCCCAGGATCGTCTGGCAGATCTCTGCTTCCGACACCTGGTCGAGCGCGGTCGTCGGCTCGTCCAGAATCAACAGCTTCGGGCGGGTCACAAGCGCCCGGGCGATCGCGAGTCGCTGCTTCTGTCCGCCGGACAGCGCCTGGCCGAGATCCCCGATTCGCTGGTCCAGTCCACCCTGAAGAGCCGTGACGAAACCCCAAGCGCCCGCGTCACGCAGAGCACGCTCGACCTCTTCGTCGGAGACCGTCGGATCACCCAACGTCACGTTGCCGCGCACGGTATCGCTGAACAGCATCGGGTCCTGAGGAACGTAGCCGATCTCGTGCCGCCATTTGGTCGTATCGACGACCCCGAGGTCGACGCCGTCGATCAGGATACGTCCAGCCTTCGGCCGCATGAGACCGGCAATCAGATCGGTGATGGTCGTCTTGCCCGAACCCGAAGGGCCGATGAGCGCCACGAACGCACCTGCTTCGATGTGTCCGTCGATCGAGTTCAGAACGACGTGATCGTCGTACGCGAAGCTGACTCGCTCCAATGTGAGCCCCTTCTCGAAGGGGGGCGGGTCCTCGCCTCCCTGCAGCGCCCACGTTTCACGCGCGTCCTCGGCCGCGTGAATGTGCTCCATGATCGACCGGAACGAACTCTCACCGACCGCGACCGTGACCCACCGATACTGCATGTTGGTGATCGTCGTGACGGTCCGGTAGAAGAGGAGCGCCATCACCATGATCGAGGTCGACGTGAGCGGCGAGAATGCGAGCACCGCCCACAACCCGACCGCCAGCGCCGCGACGAGGAAGGGCTCGCGTGACCGATTCAGGAACTCGGTCGAAGCGATCTCACGCTGCTGTGCGTCGTGAAAGGCGGCCGTCTCCGTCTCGAACAGGGGAAGTAGGTATTCCTCCCTGCCCATGGCCTTCAGCGGCTTCAAGCTGGGCAACGAGTCGGTAACCCGTGCCGAAATCGACTTCAGAATCTGGGTCTGGTCGTCTCCGGCCGTGCGGCTGCGCCGCAGATGCCCACGCAGGAGGGCCATGATGAGCAGCCCAACGACGAGGGCCAGGATGGCGATCTGCCACGATATGACGAACGCGAGGGCCAGGTAGACCACCACCTGCATCCCCTCGGCGATGACCTGGCAGAACTCGCGGTAGGTCATGGCCGATCGTTGCGCTTCGCGACTGACCGCGTTGGCGATGTATCCGGACGGGTACTGAAGCACATGTCGCCACTCCGCGTGCACGATCGCACGGAGCAACCTCAACCGAAGCTCCATCGTCACGCGCGCCACCACGTAGCCCACCAGCAGCATCGCCTGGAACGAGACGACGCCCTTGAGGAAGAACATCAAGACCAGAGCCACGAGCAGGATCGGGACCGACGGCGTAAGGCCAATGGCTCCGAGCGCGCGCGCCACCATCTCGGCCAGGGCGCCCTCGGGCTCGGCGCCCGGTGCCACCATCTGATCGAGCAGCGGGAGCATGGCCGCGACCCCGACACCTTCGAGGACTCCGGCCACCGCCAGGAGGACCACCATGACCACGGTGCGAACGCGGTTGTACTCGGAGAAAAAGCCTACGAGGCTTCTGTCTCGTCCGTCGATCATGACTCTTGCATACGTAGCGGGGGGGCCGAAGACTTCGACGAAGGTCTCACTGAGGCAGCGGGCGACGACGACGCAGGGTTGGCCGCGGCAAGCGCGGAAGGTCGGTCGGGAGATCGGCGCCCCTTCTTCGAAAAAGGTACACGCGCCCTTCCACGCAGGACAGCAAAAATCGTCGCACCCCCCTCCCTCCCGGCCACTCGTGTGGCACGTCCCCGTCGTGGTCGCGTTCGCGACGACGCCACGGGCGTGACGCGCGTCCGTTCGTCGGGAGCACGCTGAGCGTGGCGACCGGTTGGAAGCGGTGGATCGAAGTCGCCTTGGCCCGCTCCGGGGCTGCAGGCCGCGCCGAGCGCCACGCGGGGCCGAGCGTGACGGTCCTCGCGTACCACAACATCGTCCCCGACGGCGAGCGACCGGTCGG
>JAUIKL010000036.1 GCA_030430625.1 Gemmatimonadota bacterium | reverse complement strand
ATTCGCGAGATCGAAGCGACGCACCCTGCCCGACCCGAGGAGACACGATGAACACCACCGCACCCGAGTGGGAGCACTACGTCGAGGCTTGGGAGGCCGACGAGCTTCCCGAATCCGAGGCCGGGACGTTGTCGGCCGCGCTACGGCGCCGGCGCCTGGGCACGTTCGCAGTCGTCCTCGGAGAAGGCGCACTGACCGCTGCTCTGATGGCTCTCACCTGGTCCTGGTCACGAGATCCGGAGTCGTTTCCCGGCGCGTGGGCCCTGATCGGGACGTGGGTCGTCTGGCTGGTCGCAACGGTCTTCGCATGGTGGAACCGGCGAGGGCAATGGGTCGTCGACGTCGCGACACTGGAGGCGTTCGCCGAACTCAGCCTGGAACGCTCCGCTCGAAAGATCCGCGTCGTCTGGTTCTCGTGGGGGCTCACGGTCGTTCAGTTGGCCCTGCTGTGGGCCATCGTGGGACACGTTCAAACCCTCTTCTGGACCGTAGCCGCCTCCACGGTGGGGATCATGAGCGCATGGTCCTGGTGGTACTACCGACGGGCAGCCGCGGAGCGCGACTACTTCTCGTCGTTGCTGGAGGAGTCGAAGAGTTAGGGTGGTCCCAACCAACCCCCCGCAGCCGGCATCGTAACGGGTGGCAACGATCCCGAACGTGATCGAGGTGAAGGGGATGGGTACGACGATGAAGAAGGCAAAGGCACGGGTGGCCGCGCGTTGGTTCGCCACGACGGTCCTCACGATGGCCCTGCCCGCGATGGTGCAGGCCCAGGAGATCGACCGGGACGGCTCGTGGAGCGCGACGATCTCCTCGAGGGGCGAAGCCGATCTGCGCGTGAGGGTATGGCGCGCCGACCGGGATCACCGATGGGAGTCGTCCCTGAAGCTCGACGAACGAACGGCTGAGGACATCCTTCGTCGGCTCGAGCGGGGATACGGAGCGGTCGACTTCACGATCGAGCGCGAAGCCGGACTCCTTCGTTTCGAGGGCGTATTCACGGGTAGCCGCGGGCGGGGTGACTTCACCTTCACCGAGAACGCCGACTTCCGGTCCACCATGCGCGACCTCGGGTACGGTCGGCTCGACGACGACGAAGTGTTCTCCGCTGCCCTGCTCGACGTCGGACCGCGAAAGGCCGGCGAGATGGCGGAGATCGGCTTCGACCGACTCGACTTCGACGAGTTGGTTTCCGCCTCGATCTTCGAGGTGGACGCCGACTTCGTGTCCGAAATGGCGCGCGCCGGCTTCGGCCACCTCGACTTCGACGAGCTCGTCTCCTGGCGCGTTCACGGGATCGACGCCGACTTCGTCGCGTACGCCGAAGAGACCTTCGATGTCGTGGACCACGACGAGATCACCGCCCTGAAGATCCACGGACTCACCGAAGAGGCGGCTCGCGAGCTGAACGAGCTCGGCTTCGGCACCCTCGACTTCGACGACATGCTCGCGGCGCGGATTCACGGACTGACGCCGGACTTCGTGTCCTCGATTCGCGAACTCGGGATCGGCTCGATCGACTTCGACGACGCCCTCGCCATGAAGATCCACGGGGTTTCTCCGGCCTTCGTCGAGGACGCACAGGCGATGGGTTTCGGCCAACTCGACTACGATGATCTCGTGGCCATGCGGATCCACGGCGTGAACCGGAGCTTTCTCGAGGAGATGGCGGAGATGGGCTACCGCCTCGACGACTTCGACGACGCCATCGCCTTCCGTGTGCACGGGATCACCCCCGACTTCGTCCGGGATCTCGAGGACGCGGGTTTCGAGGGGCTGGACGCGGACGAACTCGTCCGAGTTCGCATCATGGGGCTGGACGACATCCTGAAGAAGCGGCGTCCCGCCCGGCGAGATCCGGTACGCCGCTGACGTGAGCTTCCGTCGGCGCGACGCCTGGGCGAGGCGTCGCGCCGGCAGCTTCGCACCCGGTCAGTTCGCGGCGCAGGCGGGCTCGATCTCGACTCGACGGTTCGCGGCCTTCCCCGCCGCCGTCTCGTTGTCGGCCACCGGCTCGGACTCGCCCTTCCCGACCGCCGTCAGCCGCGCCGCGTCGATCCCCCGCTCGATGAGCCAGGCGCGAACCGAGGCCGTGCGCCGGTTGGACAGATCCAGGTTGTACTCGTCACTCGCGTCGGAGTCCGTGTGGCCCTCGATCGTGATCGACACACCCGGTCGGGCCTCGAGTGCGGTCAGGATCTCCCGGAGTGCCGGTTCTGCGTCGGGCCGAAGCTGGTCCGAGTCGACGTCGAAGTTCACACCGTAGAGGACAGCGGTCTCGCAGGCGTCGATGGCCTGGCCGAGACCGCTCTCACCCTCACCCGAGAGCGGGGCGCAATCGATCGGATTCCCGCCGACCTCTCCTACGGTTCGACCGAAGGAGCGTCCGACCTCGACACCGAGGAGGCGGCCGTCCGAGCCGATGACGTACAGGCTCGGGATGCCGTCGCCCGAGAGGACCTTGAGGATCCCGTTCTCGATCCCCCCGCTGAACGCCCGAACCGCTCCCCCACCCTGACGGCATCCCACGACGAGCGCGCCGTCCTGACGGAGTTGGATCCGATTGGCGTTGGCCCCGCTTCCCCCACCACCGGTCAGGAAAATGCCGGTGAACTCATCGGCGACGGCCTCCCGGGCTTCCTGCTCCCCGTACCCGCGAAGGTCGGTGAACGACGTTCCGCGGTAGTCGTCGGGGTCGACCGCCCCCCTTCCGTCGAGGGTGACCCGAAGCCATCGGACGCTCGGGCTCGCCATCGCGGCGAACTCCTGGTCCCGGTCGTACACGTCCGGAGCCACGGTGAAGGTCACGAGTTCTTCGAAGCCGTCGTCGGGTCCGCTGGCCGACCCCTCCACGGTGACCGTGGCGATGTGCGTGTTCGAGCAGCAGCCGAAGCGCGACATCGGCGGAACGGCGAAGGTGTGGAAGACCGTCGGCGCCGGCAGTTCGATCAGGAGAGCCACCGGTTCGTCGGGGCCCTCGGAGTCGATCCCGGGCAGCATCACGAAGCCACCGAGGCCGTCGAGGACCGCCCGCGCCACCGTGGCGTCGAGGCTGGTCTCGGCTCGGATCGGGAACGCTCCGCTTCCGTAGTCGATCAGGTCGCGCGGCGGCGCGTCTTCGGTCGTATCCTGCGCCGCCGCGACCGAGGGAGTGAGCGGGGCGACCAGAAGGGCCGCGGCCGCAACGAGGGAGCCGACGTGAGGGCGGGACATGGACCGAGCTCTTCCGCTGGGGGACGGGTGGGAGGAACCGCCCGAAGTATCGGTCCTTCGGACGGGGCGGGCGACAACGTAGACTCGGTCATCGGTGGGGTGAAGGGTGCGCAACGGTCCACCCCGTGCCCGGTGCCGGGTGGCCTTCGTCCGAACGCTGTGTCCCGGGCGGCTGGTCATGTAGAGTATGTCTCGCACGACTCCGGCCCCGACGGCGCCGCTCCCGGCGCGAGTTCATGTCCACGAACACCGACAAGATCACGATCCCCGCGCTTCGCGCGATGAAGCGCGACGGCCGGAAGATCTCCTGCCTGACCGCCTACGACTATCCGACCGCGCGACTGCTCGACCGGGTCGGCATCGAGCTGATTCTGGTCGGGGACTCCGCCGCCATGTGTGTGCTCGGGCACGACTCGACACTCACGATCACGATGGACGAGATGGTCACGCTGTGCGCCGCCGTGAGCCGGGGCGCCGACAACGCCTTCGTCGTCGGGGATCTCCCTTTTATGTCGTACCAACCGTCGGACCGCGATGCCGTCCTCAACGCAGGCCGCCTCATGGCCGAGGGCGCCGTGGACGCAGTCAAGCTCGAGGGCGGCGAACGGATGGCGGACAGGGTATCGGCGATCACCGACGCGGGCATCCCGTGCGTCGGTCACGTCGGGCTGACCCCTCAGTCGTACACGCAGCTCGGGGGATACCGGTCCCAGGGCCGCACAGCGGAATCCGCCCTTCAGCTCGTCCGCGACGCGGAGGCCCTTGAAGCGGCAGGAGCATTCCTCCTGGTCGTCGAAGCCGTCCCCGAGGAGATCGGAGCCGAGATCACGCGCCGACTCTCGATCCCGGTCCTTTCGGTCGGAGGGGGGCCGTCCTGCGACGGCCAGCTCGTCACCCTTCACGACATGCTCGGCCTCTTCGACGCCTTCACACCTCGATTCGTCCGTCGCTACGCCGAAGTCGGCGAGGTGATGCTGGATGCCTTCGCTCGCTACCGGGCCGACGTCCGCACGGGGAACTTCCCGGGACCGGAGCACCAGTACCCGATCTCGGAAGACGAACTGAAGGTGTTCCACGACGCCCTCGCGGCTTCGGGCGATCGGTCCAAACCGAGCGAAGACGGGTAGGATGTTGGACCGCCCCGCTCGCATCGGTCTGATCGGCGCCGGTCGACTCGGCGCGAGCCTGGCCGGCGCCCTCGTGCGGGCCGGCTACGACGTTCGCTGTATCAGCCAGCGGGACCCGGTCGCGGCGGAAAAGACAGCGCGCGCGCTCGGCGTCACCACAGCTTCGAACGATCCACAGCTCGTAGTGGACTCCGCGGATGTGGTCTTCCTGACGGTCCGCGACCGCGAGCTCCGAGAGCTGGCCGCCAGCCTGCGGCTCCACTCCGACCAGGCGCTCGTCCACTGCTCCGGGGCGACTCCACTTTCGGCGTTGGAGCCGGCCGCGACGCAGGGAGCCGTGATCGGTGGCTTCCACCCTCTTCAGTCGTTTCCCACTCGGGAAAGCTCGGACCGATTCCCCGGAATCACCGTAGGCGTAGAGTCGACCGACCCTTCCCTGCTCGGGTGGTTGATCGAGCTGGCACGGGCACTGGGCAGCCGTCCCCTCGACGTCACCGGCGTGGACCGCGGGGCCTATCACGGCGCGGCGTTCATGGTCAGCGGCCTGCTCACGACGTACCTCGAAGCCGCCATGCAGGTCTGGGTCGATGCGGGGCTCACCCGTGCCGAGGCGCTCCACGGACTCCGGCCACTCGCCCAGCAGTCGATCGCCGACATCCACGAGGAGGAGGTCGGACGTTCACTCACAGGCCCCATCTCGAGGGGGGACGCGGACGTCGTGCGTGCTCACCTCGCGGCCATCGGTGCGGGCGACGAGGAGGTACGGCGCGTGTACACGGCCCTCGTGGGGCTGCAGCTCGACGGCGTGGGACGGCGCACCGACCCTGGAGACGCACCTGACGCGGGGGCTTCGAGCCCCGGGGTCGAGGCCCTCCGTGCCTGGATCGCAGCCGAAGAGGCGGGAGAATGAGGATCGTCGAAACCGTGGCCGAGCTGAGGCGACTCCGAGCCGATCTGGCGGGCCCCGTGGTCATGGGGGCCACTCTCGGCGGCATTCACGAGGGGCACGAGGTCCTCTTCCGACACGGTCGGGCCCTGGGCCCATCCTTCGTCGTATCGCTCTTTCTCAACCCGACCCAGTTCAACGACCCCTCCGACCTCACCTCCTATCCGCACGACCGGCAGAAGGACCTCGAGACCCTCGACCGTCTCGGCGTCGACGTCGTCTTCGCCCCGGGGGTGTCCGAGTTGTACCCCGACTCCGCTGCCGGCTTCGAGGTCGACCCGGGCCCGATCGGGAACGTGCTCGAAGGCGCCCACCGTCCCGGCCACTTCCGCGGGGTCGCCACGGTCGTGGCCAAGATCCTCGTCCTCATCCGCCCGGACATCGCCGTGTGGGGTGCCAAGGACGCGCAGCAGAATCTGATCATCCGTCGCGTGAGCGAAGGGCTGCGCCTGCCCGTCCGACACGAGATCGTACCGACCGTCCGGGAAGACGACGGCCTCGCGATCAGCTCCCGCAACCAGCGGTTGGGCGCGGCCGAGCGAGACGCCGCTCCGATTCTCTATCGAGGGCTGAATCGAGCGATCGAGGCGTGGAAGGCGGGGACGATCGACGCGAACTCACTCTGCGACATCGTCCGTGACACGATCGCCTCGGAGCCTCTCGTCCGGCTCGAGTACGTGTGCCTCAGCCATCCCGAAACCCTCGACGACCTCGCGGAGGCGGAACCGGGAGCCCTCCTCTCTCTCGCTGCAGGGCTCGGCGATGTCCGGTTGATCGACAACGTCGTGCTGGGGTCGTCGTAGCGGGCCCATTCCGCCGCAGCCCTCGGCGCTTCAGCCCGCCAGGTCCGCGCACACGGCCCAGAAGATGACACCGACGGGTGTGTTCGCCGGGTTGCGCAGCCGGACCGTCCACCGGTTCGAGGCCGAGGGATAGTTCTCCACGGGCTCCACGACGCCGTCCGCCTCGTACCCGCCGGACAAGACCTCGGAGCCCGCGGGACAGGTCACGCTCGTCGTCGCCGTCTGGAAGCCGACCGGCAACTTCGAAGGCGCTCCCGTTCAGGAACCCGGTCGCCTTCGCGCTCCCCGTCGGAGAGGAGGGCGGGCGCGTATCACCCGACGTGCTCACCCTCGTCCGCGGAACGTCATCGTCACGTCCATCGATCCGTCGGCCAGGTCGTCCACCACCCCGGTATTCCCTGTCGTGGTGGTGTAGATCGTGACGTTGAAGAGAACGGTGATACGATACTGGCCGGGCGCCAGCGTCAGGTCCGCGTTCACCTGGTTCCCATCGTCGCCGGAGACGTAGAACCACATCGTACCCGCCGGTCCGTCGACAGAGACCCTCGTGTAGCCCCCGTCGGTGGTGCCCGAGACGACCAGGGCCGTGGAGTCCCTCACCGTGATGTCCGCCCGAAGAGGGAAGGTGGCTGTCGCGTTGGCTCCGGCCTCGCTCCGCGGAAAGGTGCCGGAGAGACCGCCTGCGGCCGCGTCCGAGGTCGCCTCAGCGGACCATGAGAGTTCGGACAGCCGCCTATCGGCGTCGATCTCCGGAGTGATCGACATGCTCCCGGACGCAGACGCCGAGGCCGATGCCCTCCCGTGGGTGGCCGAGGCGGCACACTCCAGGTCGAGCTCATGTGCAATCGACGGGTCCAGGCGATCGGGAACGACCTCATCGTGGCACTCGTCGGACGTGCCGGACGCCGCGACCTGTTGATCCCAGGCGCTCGCCTCGACCTGCGCCAGCCCCTCGCTCAGGGTGAGGGCCAACGTATCCAGCGTCACCCCTCCGAGACCGGGCGGGAGGCAGTTGGCCAGCAACTCGTCTCTCTCCGACTCGTCTCCGTCGTACAGATCGGAGTACGCGTAGTAGCACAGGACTTCGAGATCGGTCGGGTTGGCCTCCTCGACGTCGACCAGGTCTCCCCCGGCCTCGTACGACGCGGTCCCGATTGCGAGCCGGTCGAAGTCCAGGTCGAAGGATGCACCGACGGCCAGGCTGCTGTCGTCCGTGTACCCGTCGCCGTTGAGGTCGAAGCGCGAGTGATCCTGACGGGGGTCCGTCTCCCGAGCGATGTCGTACGACGCGAACATCTGGAGGTAGAGCGCGACGTCCATCTCGTCGAAGAGTCCGTTCGTGCCCGGATCTCCCCCGGACCCCGCCACATCGAGGATCGCTCGGCGAACAGGGGCGTCGTTCGGCCCGCCGTCCGTGGCCAATGTCATGGTGTAATGATCGGTCAGGCCCAGGTCGTACGCTGCCACGATCCGTTCGCGAACCTCCGCCGAAGTCCAGGTCGGGCGCAGGTTCCAGAGCCACGCCGCCATGCCCGCTACCTGAGGGGTGGCCATCGACGTGCCATCCATCGTCGCCAGACTGCCGTCACACCCGGCATCTGGAGCGCGGCAAACGTTCACGACGTCCTCACCCGTGGCTCGAAGGTCCGGGTCTGCGTTCGAGAAGGAGCTTTCCGTACCGAATGCGTTGGAACTACCGACGATGATCGTGTTCTCTAGCCTCGTGGCGGCGGCCGGATTCCCACCGGTGACGGCAGCCCAGAAAAAGTCGATCGACTGACGCTCCGCGGTCGAGAGAAGTCCGTCCGGAAGCGCATCGCGTATGTCGTCGAAGCGGGCAGCCATCGTCCAGATCGATACCAGATCGGCTCGGTTCATCGTCCCGGCGTACGTCCGCTCGTTCCCCGCCGCCGTGGCGTGAATGAACCGGTCCGTCCGATTCGCCACCGCGATCCTCCAGGCCAGCCCCAATTGGATCCCCGCCATCAACTGATCTGCAGTCCAGTTGCCACCGTTCACCCCGTGCATCGCCGCGATCCCCCAGCCCAGACTCGTGTTCACGACGAAGTTTCCGGTCGCTGGCATGCGCGCGATGATCGCCTGCGTCACCCCCGCCCAGCTCAGTCCACTCACCGGGATCGCCTCGAGATCGACGAGGCTCGGCGCCTCGGGGTGGATGCCGACCGCCGCGTTGCCTCCGAAGTCGGCCGCGACCGTCCCTGCCACGTGCCACCCGTGGTTCGAGTTCGGCGTGGCCGAACCCGTGACTCCGGGCGGGAACGACATCGCCGAGACCTCGGGATGGGGCGTAAGACTGCTGAAGAAGTCGGCCACCAGGACCGACACGGGTGCGCCAACCGTCAGGGCCGCCGAGCGGGCGTTCCAAGCCGCTGGGGAACGCGCCGCCACGAGGTGTGAAGGAACCGAGTCGTTCTGGGGTGTCAGCCGCAGGGGCCCGTCCGGACCGCGTGGGTGCGGGCCGACGTCGGTAGCGGGCGGGTCTGTCGTCATGGCGGGGAGCACCAGCATGAAGGGCTCCGTCGCCTGGATCGTCTGCGCGAGGGATCGAAGCGCGTCCACATCGGCCGCCGGAGGCACGACCAGGGTCAGCAGAGGGACCCCCGCCATCATCGAGAGGACCGCGGCATCGTGCCCTTCCAGCACAGCGTTCACGTCTCCGATCGTCGCGTCGGGCGCGAGCCACGCCTCCAGCCGGCTGGTCAGATAGTCCTCGAACCTGTCTGCCCCCGGTGCCGGGCTCTGCGGCATGTCCACGACAGCATCCATCGCCGGGCGGGCCGGATCCCCCGGGAGCATGACCCCGCCCGGCGTCGCCGGAATCGACGAGGGGATCGGGTCGAAATCGACCGGGTCGAGAGGGACCTCGACCTCGTTCCCGCAGGCCATGAGCACGAGGGAGGTCGCCGATACCAACGTCAGGCGCACCGTACTCGTCCAGGTTCGCATTTCGAGTCTCCTCTGAGGGGTGGCCGCCCCGACCCCGTGCATCCGATGGCCCGGGGTCGGCCTCCTACCTCCCTATCGGAGAAGTCGCCGCGCGGGTATCACGCCACCGCCTACCTTGCGACGCCCACTATACCGTAGTACGGTATACCGCTCCACGTACTAGCATCGAGTCCACGTATGCCCGCGACCGAACTGCCGCTCTCCGTCCCGGTCTTCCAGATCCTCCTTTCCTGCTCGGACTCCGTCCTACACGGCTACGCCATCATTCAGGACGTCCGCACGCGGACCGATGGGAGGATCGAACTCACGGCCAGCACGCTGTACGGGGCCCTCAAACGCCTGTTGGCCGACGACCTCGTCGAGGAGCGCGGACAACCGCCCGAAGCCGAGGGAGACGACCCGCGCCGTCGGTACTACGCGACCACCGAGGCGGGACGAGCCCTCCTGGCCGCGGAAGCCCGACGCCTACGACAGGCCCTGACCGAGGCGGAAGCGAAGGGGATCACGCCCGTCCGGGATCGGACGGCGTAGCCGTGACGCATCCCCCTGCCCGCCGGCTGCCCTGGCTGTTCCGCGTCCTGCTCCGCTGTTTGCCCGAGTCGACCCGAGACACGATCGGGGAGCCATTGGAGGCGACGCTGGAGGAGGCTCTACGAGCGGACGACGGCACAGCGATCGGGCCGGTTCGCACGTACGCTCGGGAGGTCGCGTCCCTGGCGGCACTTGTGACGAGAGAGCGACTGAGAGAGACGCGGGGTGCCGCGTCCGAGGAGGGGTGGACGGCGATGATGGGTCAGGACCTCAGGTTCGCGTTTCGCAGCCTACGGCGTAATCCAGGGACGGCGACCGTCAGCATTCTAACGCTCGCGATCGGAGTGGGGGCCGTCACCGCGATCGCCAGCGTGATCGACGGTGTGCTCGTCCGGAACCTTTCGTACGCCGAGGCCGGTCGGGTCCTCTACGTGGGAGAGCGAACTCCCGAGGGCGGCTTCACGTCGACGTCATGGGAGAACTTCCGGGACTGGGAGTCGGCCAACATCTTCGCGTCGATCGGGGCGACCGTCGGCAACAGCGTGACCGTGGTCGGGGACGGCACGCCCGAGCGCATCCGGGGTGAGTTCGTGTCGGCGGGATACTTCGACGTCATCGGTGTCGCGCCGATCCTCGGCCGGGCGATCGCCCCCGGAGAGGACGTGCCGGGCGGCCCCAGGACCGCGGTCCTGAGCCACGGTTGGTGGCAGACCCGGTTCGCCGGTTCGCCGGACGTGATCGGGCAGACCGTTCGTCTCAACAACGAGGCGCATACGATCGTCGGCGTCATGACACCCGGATTCCGTTCGCCCTGGGACGACCCACAGGCATGGATCTCCCTCCACACCGCACCGCGGAACTTCGACCGCTCGAGCCGGGGCTTTCAGGCCGTGATCGCCCGGATGCATCCGGGTCAGTCGACGCAGGAGGCACGCTCGGCGCTGGAAGCGAGCTTCGCCAGCCTCGTCGAGTTGTACCCGGAGGCGAACGCCGACCGGGGCGTCTGGGTCCGTGAACTCTCCGACTTCCTGGCCGAGCGCAATCGCCCCTTCCTCCTGGGCCTCGGAGTGGCCGTCCTCCTCCTCCTCCTGATCTCCTGCGCCAACGTCACCAACCTCCAGCTGGCCAGGGCCGCCGCCCGGCAGCGGGAGATGGCCGTGCGCACCGCGCTGGGCGGGGGGCGGCGCCGACTCGTCCGTCTGGTCGTCGTCGAGAACCTCGTCGTCTTCGCGCTGGGCGGGCTCGCCGGGCTCGTCATCGCCTGGCTCGGCGTCCGCGGGCTCGTGGCCCTCCAGCCAGCCTACACCCTGTACTTCGATGTCCGCCTGAATGCTCTGGCGGCCGCGTTGGGACTCGCGGTGGCCGGTGGGACCGGGCTTCTGTTCGGGTTGGCGCCGGCCTTCGAAGTCCTTCGCTCCTCTCCCTCGTCGACACTGCGAATCGGAGATCGGGGCGCAGGCGCGGGCGTCGGCAGTCGGCGATTTCGCGAGGCACTCGTCGTGAGCCAACTCGCCTTGTCCGCCAGCCTCCTGGTCGGCGCCGGCCTGCTGGCTCGCACCATGTCC
The DNA here is from genome assembly GCA_030430625.1 of Gemmatimonadota bacterium. Taxonomy (GTDB): domain Bacteria; phylum Gemmatimonadota; class Gemmatimonadetes; order Longimicrobiales; family Gaopeijiaceae; genus UBA2589. Next base: position 7,186 of record JAUIKL010000036.1, on the reverse strand, counting down.
GCACTCATGGGGGTGGACACCGGCTTCGATACGGAACGGCTCCTGACGCTCGAGTTCCGGCTGCCCCAGAACCGGTACGAGGAGGTCGAACATCGAGTTCAGTTCTTCGATCAGTTGTACGACGAGCTGTCGAGTCTTCCGGGGCAGGAGGGTGTCGGCTTCGCCAGCGATCTGCCCTTCTCCGGCAATGGGGGCACTGTGCCCGTGATCCCGGAGGGCGCGGCGGTCGAGTGGGAGGACGCAACACCCGTCCGAGTGAACACCGTCAGCCCGGGATATCGGGAGACGATGGAGATCGAACTCCTGGCGGGCCGAGATCTACTGCCGACAGACGACCTCGAGTCGCCTCTCGTCCTCCTGGTATCGCGTGCCGCCGAGGACCTCCTCTTCGGCGGCGATGCAATCGGTCGCAGCGTACAGGCCAGCCCCGACGGGAGCACGACCGGGCTGGTCGTGGGCGTGGTGGACGACGTTCAACGGTCCCTGACCGAGCGGCCCGAGCCGTACATGCTCGTGAGCTATCGGCAGAGTCCGCCCCACTTCATGTCCGTCGCCGTGCGCACGACGGGCGAGCCGATGTCACTCGCGTCTCCGATTCGGGAAGCGGTATGGCGGATCGACGCGGACCAGCCCGTCTGGGAGGTCATGCCCATCCGCGAGCGGATCTCCCGACGGGCGTCCCAGACTCGATTGAACACCATCCTCGTGCTCGTCTTCGCCACCACGGCCCTCCTCCTCGCGAGTCTCGGATTGTACGGCGTCATGGCGTACGACATCCGCCAACGCGAACGAGAACTCGGAGTCCGGCTCGCGCTCGGTGCCTCCCCCTCCGAGGTGCTCCGCTCCGTACTGCTCGGAGGACTTCGGCTCGTCTCGCTCGGTCTCCTCTTCGGTCTCGTCGTCGGCCGATGGCTCGCGTCGTTGCTCGAGTCCGTCCTCTTCGGTGTCGAGGCAAGCGACCCGCTCACCTTCCTCGCGGCCCTCGGCACGCTCGCATGTGTGGGTATCGTGTCGACGTACCTACCCGCCCGTCGGGCGCTGGGGCTGGATCCGGTCCAGACGTTGAGCCGAGGGTGACAGGGACGGCGCCCGTTCGCCGAACCCCGGATCACCCGACCCGTCCCTCACCCGCCTCCCCCGAATGTCGCCGTGAGGTCCAAACCGGCTCGAGTACGGGAAGCGGTCTCAGTGCCTGTCCTCATCCACCGTCTCCGAAGGTCATGGTCAGGTTGACCGAGCCATTCGCGTATTCGTCCTCGATGACGTACTCGTCGAAGGGCCTGGAGGTGCGGATGGTGACACCGAACCAGACCGTCACATCGTACCTACCGGGCGCAAGCTGCACCTCGGCGCCCACGCCGTCACCGTCGACCCGGGTGTCGTGGCTCCACAAGACTCGATCCGGCCCCACCACCTGAACGATCGAGCTCCCCCCGATCACGCCTGACAGCGTCAGCGTCGCACCCCCCTCCACGACGACGACCGCCCGAAGGGGCAGGGAGGCGGAAGCGCTGGCCCCCGCGTCGACGATATCGGTGGTGCTCGAATAGCCCGCCACGGTGGCGGTAGAGGTCGCGGTGCCGGTCCAGGTGAGCGCAGACAGCCGATTCTCGCTGTCGAAGTCGGGGGTGATCGTGACGCTCTCCATGACCGACGATGAGGCCGAGGCCGCGCCCTGCGTCGCCGAGGTGGAGCAGGCCACGCTCAACTCGTGTCCGGTTCCGGGATCCAAGAGGACCGGTGAGATCTCGTCTTCACAGTAGCCGCGGACGAAGGTGGTCGTGCCCGAAACCGATTGGTCCAAGGCCGCCGCGTGCGCGACGGCCAACTGCCGATCCCTCGTCACCATCAGAGTATCCAGCGAGACGCCGGAGGGCGGCTCGGGCCCAAAGCAGTCGGACAGCAACTCGTCCCGCTCGGACGCGTCGCCCTCGTACAGGTCGGAGAACGCGTAGTAGCACAACACTTCGAGATCGGTCGGGTTGGCCTCCTCGACGTGCACCGGCTGGTCCCCCGCCTCGTACGACGCCGTCCCGATCGTGAGTCGATCGAAGTCCAGGTCGAACGATGCACCGGTGGCCAGGCTTCCGTCGTCCGTGTACCCGTCGCCATTGAGATCGAAGGGCGAGTGGTCCTGACGGAAGTCCATCTCCCGTGCGATGTCGTACGACTCGAACATCTGGAGGTAGAGCGCGATGTCCCCTTCATCGAACCGACCGTTCGTGCCCGGATCTCCGCCGGATCCTGCCACGTCGAGAATCGCTCGGCGAACAGGGGCGTCATTCGTCCCCTCGTCCGTGGCGAGGGTCATCGTGTAGTGGTCGGTCAGGCCGAGGTCGTACGCCCCGACGATCCGCTCGCGAACCTCCGTCGACGTCCAGTTCGGACGAAGGTTCCAGAGCCACGCCGCCATGCCCGCCACCTGCGGGGTCGCCATCGAGGTTCCGCTCATCGTCTCAAAGGTGCCGTCACACCCACCGCCCGGCGCACGGCATACGTTCACCACGTCCTCACCGGTGGCCCGAACGTCTGGTCCCGTGTTCGAGAACGAGCTTTCCGTACCGAATGCGTTGGAGCTACCGACGATGATCGTATTCTCGAGCCTCGTGGCGGCGACCGGGTTGCCACCGGCGACCGCCGCCCAGAAGAAGTCGATCGACTGGCGCTCAGCCGTCGAGAGAAGTCCGTCCGGAAGCGCGTCGCGCATATCGTCGAACCGCGCGGCCATCGTCCAGGGAGACACGAGGTCCGCCCGGTTCATCGTTCCCGCGTACGACCGTTCGTTCCCCGCCGCGGTGGCGTGGATGAAGCGGTCGGTCCGGTCCGCCACCGCGATCCTCCACGCGAGTCCCTGTTGGATCCCGGTCATCAACTGCTGCGCCGTCCAGTTGCCGCCATTCGTTCCGTGCACCGCGTCGTCGATCCCGAAACCCAGACTCGTGCTCACGACGAAGTTCCCGGTGGCGGGCATCCGCGCGATGATCTCCTGCATCATCCCCGCCCAGCTCAGTCCTCCCATCGGGATCGCCTCGAGGTCGATGAGGGTCGGCGCCTCGGGGTGAAGGCCGACCGCGGCGTTGCCTCCAAAGTCGGCCGCGATCGTCCCCGCCACGTGCCACCCGTGGTTCTCGTTCGCCGAGGCCGAACCCGTCACGCCCGTCGGGAAGGACATGGCCGAGACCTCGGGGTGGGGCGTCAACGCGCTGAAGTAGTCGGCCACCAGCACCGGTATGCGCGCGCCGACCGCCAGGGCCGCCGAGCGGGCGTTCCATGCCGCCGGGGAGCGCGCCGCGACGAGGTGTGAAGGGACCGAGTCGTTCTGTGGTGTCAGCCGCTGGGGCCCGTCCGGCGCGAACGGAGTCGGAGCCGGGTCTGCGGAGGGAGGCGCGTCGGTCGTCGTTGCCGGCAACACCAGCAGGAAGACCTCCGATTCCTGGATCGTTTCGGCCAGCGACCGCAGCGCCCCGGCGTCGGCCACCGGAGGCACGACCAGCGTCAGGAGGGGGACCCCGTTCATCATCGAGAGCACCGCGGCATCGTGCTCTTCCAGAACAGCGTTCACCTCCCCGATCGTCGCGGCCGGAGCGAGCCACGCCTCGAGCCGGCTGGTCAGGTACACCCCGTCCCGATCGGCTTCCGGGGCCGGGCTCTGCGGCATGTCCACCACGCCGTCGAGAGCCGGTCGGGCCGGGTCTCCGGGGAGGGTGACGCCGGCCGGGGTCGCCGGGATCGATGTCGGGATCGGATCGACGTCGGCCGGATCGAGTGGACCGTCCTCGGGCGTACCGCACGCCGCCAGCACGAGGACGGTCGCAGCGAGGAGGGCCGGAGGTGGGGGACGAGTGATCATCACGGACTCGGGAGGAATGAGCGCAGCCTTCTTCCCTCCTATCGGGAGAACGGTGCAACGGGTATCAGCGCCCTCTCACCCTGTCGCGACGGCGTCGTGAACCTTCTCGTCCGCCCGGTGTCGTACGCCCCTTCGCAACGACCGAAACACAACGAGCGAGTACGTATGTCCAGCGCCAAAGCCGGAGACACCGTCCACGTCCACTACACAGGACGCTTCGAAGACGGCGTGGTCTTCGACACATCCCAAGGGAAGCCACCGCTCCAGTTCGTCCTGGGGACGGGTGCGGTCATTCCCGGCTTCGAGCAAGCCGTCGACGGGCTCTCCGTGGGCGATACCGTCACGGCAGAGATCGCGCCCGAAGACGCGTACGGGCGCAGGTCCGACGAACTGGTGCTCGATGTGCCGAGGGAGAACTTCCCCGACGACGCCGACCCGCAGGTCGGCCAACAGTTCGCCATGACCGCCGGAGACGGCCAGCAGACCCCGGTGACGGTCACAGGGGTCGACGGCGAGACGGTGCAGATCGACGCGAACCACCCCTTGGCCGGAAAGAGCCTGCACTTCGAACTGGAGCTGGTGAAGATCGGGGGGTAGAGCCGGGCCGCGGTACGCACGATCGTGCACACTCCGTTGTCTGAACCCGGCCCGCAAGCAATCCTCGCCAGTGCATGCACGGTCGTGCACACAATCGTTGACATGGACGATCGCGGCGGGTAAACTCCCGCATGTATGCACGATCGATCACCTGCGATCGGGGGCCGGATGTCGGACCGGATAGACGCGTTGGCTGCAGCCGTCCGACGACGCCGGTCAGCGCTTGGCCTTCGCCAAGCCGACCTCGGCGCCTTGGCGGGATGCTCGACCCGCTTCGTCCATACGCTCGAGCAGGGCAAGACGACACTGAGACTCGACAAGTTGCTCGATGTTCTCGAAGTCCTGGGCCTCGGTCTATCGTTGGTCCCCGGGCACGGTGACCTACGCGACGCTTCCGATCCCCGGGACCACGCTATCGGTGACCGCGTGCGATGATCCCCCTCGACGACCTCCGTAGCGTCGAACGAGCTATCGTCCTGAAAGCAGGGATCGTGGCCGGTACGCTGGAGCGCCGGCGAAACGCGGTCGCCTTCTCGTACGACGAGACGTACCGAAGGACCGCGAAACCGCCGGTCGCCACCTCTCTCCCGATCGCCGAACCAGAGCTCCTCACACATGCCGCCGGCGCCCTGCCCCCCTTCTTTGCCGGGCTCCTCCCTGAGGGCCGCCGGCTCTCCGCACTACGGGGTGCGGTCAAGACATCTGCGGACGACGACTTCACCCTCCTGCTGGCCGTGGGGGGAGATGCGATAGGGGATGTGCAGGTCGTACCGGAGGGGGCCGACCCCGAGGGTACGGACGCACTCGTCACGGTCACGGACTGGTCGGACGTGACCTTCTCCGACCTCCTCGCCCGCTCGATAGGCCGCGGGGGGTCGATCGACCGTGTGGCCCTACCCGGTGTTCAAGACAAGGTGTCCGCACGGATGATCAACGTCCCTGTGGCCCGTGCCGATCGAAGGTACCTGCTCAAGTTCGATCCGCCCGAGTTCCCCCACCTCGTGGCCAACGAGGCCTTTTTCCTGGGGGCAGCCCGCCGCTCGGGTCTCGAGACAGGTGAAGCCGAGGTGGTCTTCGACTCAGAAGGAACACCAGGCCTGCTCGTGACCCGGTTCGATCGGTCGGTCGGAGGCGACGCCGTCGTTCGACTGCCCCAAGAAGACGGGTGTCAGGTCTTGAGGCGATACCCGGCCGATAAGTACCGCGTGACCACGGAAGAGGTGATCGCAGGACTCGCCGGAGCGTGCCGGGCACCCATCGTGGCCGCACTCGATCTCATCACCCAGTGCGGCTTCGCCTATCTGACGTGCAACGGGGACGCACACGCCAAGAACTTCTCGATCCTCCGTCGAGAAGGGGAGTGGCGGCCGAGCCCAGCCTACGACCTTCCATCCTCACACCCGTACGGGGACTACACGATGGCGCTGACCATCAACGGGAAGAATCGCGAGAACATCGGGCGGGCCGATTTCCTCGCCCTGGGTGAAGCGAGCGGGGTTCGCCCGCGGGCGATCGAGCGCGCTCTCGATGGATTGGTCGACAGCGTCGAGCGGTGGATCGACGACCTCGAAAGTCTCCCCTTCGACAGCGGGGTCGTCTCCAAGCTTCGCCGGGCGATCGAGTATCGACAGCGCCGGTTGAGGGCGGTGTAGCCAAGGGGTCGACGCTCGCATCCTACTCGCGTGAGGCGTCACCGGGCGGAAGGGTGTCGCGAGGTCACGCATGCGCCCCCCGTGCCTCGATTGCTCGGATGCCTGGGCATCGCCCTCCCGTTGCCCGTTCCGCACCCCCCGGATACCCTTGCCCACCTGAGGCTCACCGTACATCGAAGGCATCCCATGAAGCTCGCGCGCACGCTTTTCCCCGCAGTCGCCGCCCTCCTCGTGACGCTCCCGATCTCGGCCCAGGAACGCCGTGCTCTGGACCACGCGGACTACGATATCTGGAATCGTATTCAGAACGACGTTCTCTCGGCCGACGGGCGGTGGCTCGCGTACCGACTCGTTCCGGGAGACGGCGACGCGACGATGATCGTGCGCGCCCTCGACGGGGATCGCTCGCTGACCCTCGAGCGCGGTGCCTCGCCCCGCTTCACGGCGGACTCACGCTACGTGGTCGCGATGATCGATCCGATGCAGTCCGCGGTCGACGCGGCCCGAGAAGAGGGCGGTCGCAACGCGGACACACCGAAGGACTCGCTCGCGATCATAGACCTGAACGATCTCTCGGTCACGCGCGTTGCCGACGTGCAGTCGTTCGAGTTGGCCGAGGACGCGGGAGGGTGGATGGCCTACCTCCTCGATTCGGACGGTGAGTCGGGTGAAGGCGATGACTCCGACGAAGCCGAGGACAGCGACTCCGAGGAAGCTCCCCGCCTCGATGACGGTTCACCCCTGGTGGCCCGCACGCTCGGCTCCGGGGCCGAGCGCCGCTTCGAGAACGCGGTCGCGTACGCCTTCGCCGCCGACGGGTCAGCGCTCTACTACACGGCGTCCGGCAACGACGGCGCGGCCGACGGCGTCTTCCGCGTCCGCGCCTCCGGCACGGCCGAAGCGGTCACGACGGGCGAGGGCCGGTACGTGCAGCTCGCCGTGTCGGACCAGGGCCACGTGGCCTTCCTCTCCGATCGAGACGATCGGGGTGACGAAGCCCCGGAGTTCTCCCTCTACACGGCCCAGGGCGGCGCGGCCGAGATGCGCGTGGGTCCGGGCAACGGAGCGATCCCGTCGGGGTGGGCAC
>JAUIKL010000035.1 GCA_030430625.1 Gemmatimonadota bacterium | reverse complement strand
CGAAGTCCCTGGCGGCCCGTGCCGCAGCCCGTGCTTCGATCCGCTCCTCGACCCACGCGGCGAGGTCGTCGTCCACGGTGCGCGTCGCTCGCACGACCTCGAGGAGACCGAGCACTTGGTCCACCCGGCGGAGCGCGTCGAGAGCGACGTCTCTTTCGGTCGACGGAACCGCTTCCGCCGAGTCGAGGACGCCATTGGCGGCTCCGACGAAGACGAAGACGGCCGCCAAAGCGTCCGCCGAGTTGAAGTCGTGGTCCATGGCTCGGGCGAACGCCGAGAGCATCGTATCCGCCAACTCGGGCAACGACGTGCCCTTTGCCCCCTCCTCCACCGACGCCGCCTCCAGGCGGGCCTCGAAGTCCACCAGTCTCTGAACCGCAGCCGCCGAGGCCTGGAGTCCCGCGCGCGTAAAGTTCAGATCACCCCGGTAGTGCGAAGAGATGAGGAGATGCCGGATGGCGGCGGGGTCGTAGCCTTCCTCCAGGAGCTCGCGAACCCGAATGAAGTTGCCCAGCGACTTGGACATCTTCTTCCCCTCGACGAACAGGTGCTTCACGTGGAGCCAGTATCGAACGAACGGCTCCCCGGTCGCTCCCTCCGACTGCGCGATCTCGTTCTCGTGGTGGGGAAAGATCAGGTCCTCCCCGCCCAGGTGCATGTCGAGCGTCGGCCCCAACTCCGCCGTGCTCATGACCGAGCACTCGAGGTGCCAGCCGGGTCGGCCTCGACCCCAGGGGGAGTCCCACGCCGCACCGACGGCCTCGTCTTCGGGCGTGGCCGCCTTCCAGAGAGCGAAGTCCCGGGCGTCCTCCTTCTCGTACTCGTCGTGCTCGACGCGAGCACCGGCCATCAGCGTCGACGTGTCGATACCCTTGAGGCGCCCGTACGTGGGGAAGCTCACGATCGAGAAGTACACCGCGCCGTCGTCGGCCGCGTACGCATGGCCGCGCTCGACGAGCGTGCCGATGAAGTCCACCATCGCTTCGATGTAGCGGGTCGCCCGCGGATACGTATCGACAGGGCGCACGCCGAGGGTCCCACAATCGGCGAGGAAAATCTCGCCGAAGGGGTCGGTGTGTTCGCCGATCGACACACCTGCCTCGTGGGCCGCCTGGATGACCTTGTCGTCCACGTCGGTGAGGTTCATGACGAACTTCACATCGTACCCGCTCCACTCCAGGTAGCGGTGGACGAGGTCGAAGAAGAGGAAGGTCCGGAAGTTCCCGATGTGCGCGTGGTTGTAGATCGTCGGCCCGCACGCGTAGACGTGAGCCTTCCCCTCGACGAGGGGGACGAACTCTTCCAGCTGCCGGGCAGCGGTGTTGTAGACCTGGAGCATATCGGCTTCAGGGAGAGGGTAGTGTGGTATCGGCGGATCGGATCTCGGACGAGATCGCTTCGAAGGCCGCCGCCGGATCGGTGGCACGCGTGATCGGTCGACCGATCACGAGATAGTCTGCTCCGGCCCGAACCGCGTCGGCCGGAGTAGCGACCCGGCTCTGGTCCCCCGTATCCGCTCCCGCGGGACGGATCCCGGGCGTCACGATCAGGAAGTCCTGACCCACCTGCCCGCGAATCCACGACGCCTCGAGCGCCGACGCCACGACTCCGTCGATGCCGGCCTCGCGCGACATGATCGCGAGCCGACCGACGTCGTCGCGAACCGAGCGGATCTCGCGATCCCAGATCGTACCCATCTCGTCCGGTGACAGGGAGGTGAGCACCGTCACGCCGAGAAGACGCAGTCCGCCGGCACGTGCCTCCGCCGCCGCTTCGAGCATCGAGGGACCGCCGGTGGCGTGTAGCGTCAGGAGATCCACTCCGAGGTCGGAGGCGACCGCGACCGCGCGGGCCACGGTGTTGGGGATGTCGTGCAACTTCAGGTCGAGGAAGACCCGCTTCCCCCGATCGACCAGCGTGCGCACGACATCCGGACCGGCCCGCGTGAACAGCTCGAAGCCGACCTTGTAGAAGTCCGAATCGTCTCCGAGACGATCGACGAGTGCGAGCGCCTCCTGGCTGGTCGGTACGTCGAGGGGAACGATGACCTTGTTCATCGAACACCCGCCGGTACGGATCCGACCAGGTCGTCCCACCGGGACACCCCGTTCCGCCGCCCCCAGGCGGCGAGCCCACGCACGAGCTTCGGAGCAGCCGTCGGAAGTGCGAAGGTCGCCGTTCCCATCTGCACGAGTCCCGCGCCGGCTCGAGCGAAGGCGACGGCGTCCTCGGGTGCGAACACGCCCCCGACACCCACGATCGGAGCGTCCGTACCGGACCGCGCCTCACGGACGGCCTTCAGCGCCGCGGGTCGAACAGCGGGCCCACTCATGCCCCCGGCCCCCGCGCCGAGCCGGGTTCGTCCGTCGTCGCCCATCAGGAGCCCCGGCATGGTATTGGATACGGTCAGTCCGTCGGCACCGGCGTCGATGGCCCGTCGAGCCGTCGCGCCGATGTCGGGATCGTTCGGGGCGAGCTTCGCCAGAAGCGGTCGATCGGTCCGTGCTCGGCATCCCGCCATGATCTCACTGACCGACTCCGGGTCGAGTGCGAACGGGGGGCCTCCGCGGTTGGCGTCGTTGGGGCAGGACAGATTCACCTCGAAGCCGACGAAGCCTACCGAGCCGTCGAGACCTTCGATCAACTGGAAGAACTCGTCGACGGTGTGACCCGCCACGCTCACGAAGACCCTCGCTCGCCGGACGTTCGCCTCCAACCAGGGAAGCTTGTCCTTGCGGGCGCCGACGAGACCGGGGTTCGCGAGCCCGACCGAGTTGAGCATCCCGCCGTCGAACTCCGTGACCCGGGGTGCCGGGTTTCCGGCGCGCGGTTCCATCGTGATCGACTTCGTCACGAAACCGCCGAGCGACTCGAGGTCGAGCACCTCTTCGAGTTCCATGCCGAAGCCACAGGTACCGGCGGCGAGGAGAACCGGATTCTGGAAGTCGAGGCCGAGAAGCTGGGTCTCGAGCTTCATCGCTGGGTCACGTCCATCAGTCTCGCATCGAGGGTGGCTTCGAGTTCGTCGAGCCCACTCACCGGGGCCCCTCGCGCCGCAAGAACGTAAGGACTGGCACCATAGGCCTCCAGACGTCCCCTCAACCACGCGCGATCGCCCTCCTCTTCACTGACGTCGAGCGCGGCGAGAAGGGCCTTCGGAACCCAGGGGTCGTCCACGGCCGCATCGGCGTACGCCAGGAAGAGTCCACGAGCCAGGAACGGGGCCGACAGGCCGTCCCGGGCGACCTCGGCCGCGGCGTACCAGGCGATGGGGTTTTCCAACCCGGCCTCGACGTACGACTCGAAGTCGTCGAGGTGGGCGAGCCGCTCCGCCACACCCGGCTGGGACGCCGCGGGAAGGAGTTCCCACCGAAGGGACGGGAGGCCAGCCAGGTCCCTGAGCCCAACCGCCTGCCACAGAGACAGCAGGATACGCGCCTCGACCGCGGACGCGTCGATGCCGCGACGCACGCTCACGGCGATGGCCCTGGCCTCCCCGACTTCTCCCACTTCGTAGTGGAGCCGGGCCCGAACCAACTGAAGCCGCCCCAGGGGCGCGCTGGGCCAGTTCCCCCCGTCGAGGACGGACAGGAGTTCGAGGGTCTGCGCCGCGCTCCAACGGTCGGCAGCGGCCGCGATCATCGCCTCCACGTCCTCGACCCGCTCCCCGGCCTCACGGTAGGAGAGAACCCGAGAGAGGGCCGTGCGGGCCCGCTCGTATCGATCGGCGTCGAGGGCGCCACCGAGCGCGGTGAGCACCGCCTCCACCCGGGCCGACGACTCTGCCTCGATCGCCCGGTCGATCGCCCACCAGGCGCGGTCCGTTGCGCCACGACGGAGCTCGAGACGGGCCTGTAGGAGGCGTGCCTCCGCCAACACGTCCGGCTCGAGCGGGTACTCGAAGGCACGCTCGACCCGACGAAGCGCATCCGGGCGCTGGCCGCCTGCCTCATCCACGAGGGCCAGATAGACCTCCGCAGCTCCGGCCAACGCCGCGGCATCTGCCGAGCGGGTCATACTCTCCAGAGCCGCCCGAGCCTCGCGCAGGTGGCCCAGCCGATAGTGTGCGCGGCCGAGGAGTAGGCGCGCCTCGTCGTTCCAGCCGCTGTTCGGCTGAGCCCCGAGGGCTTCCGACGTCTTCCGGACGACATCGTCGTACAGAGTGAGGGCAGCCGCCTCGTCCCCGGACCGTCGAGCACCGTCCGCCTCGGCATAGATCGCACTCGAGTTCCGAACGACGTTGTGGTGCGCGCACGCGAGACTCGAGAGGGCGAGCCCGAAAAGACAGGTCGCCGCGACCCTCATCGCGAGGGCTCGGGCGCTCCGGTTCCGTTGCCCGGGGGGTAGCGCTCGAAGAAGCGAACCACGGCCTCGGCGATCGCCTCCGCGGCCTGGTCGTGGAAGTCCGACTCGTTGAGGACCCTCGCCTCCGCCTGGTTGGACAGGTATCCCAATTCGATCAGGACGGAGGGCATCAGAGCGTTGGTGAGGACCGCCAACACACCCTGCTTCACCCCGCGGTTCGGCCCGGGGTGGAAGTCGTCCAACTCCTCCTGGACGAGTGCGGCGAGGTCCTCGGACCAGTGCGCGTGATCGTAGTTCGTCAGGTCGCGGAAGATGAAGTCGAGGTCCTCACCGGTCTCGCTGTCCCGACTGGCCGGGTTCCTCGACATCGGGGCGTTCTCGATCGCGGACACCCGGCGCTCGTGTTCGGTCCGGGCGTCGGACAGGAAGTACGTCTCGAAGCCCCTGGCCTCGCGCCGTGCGGGAAAGGAGTTCGCGTGGATCGAGACGAAGAGTCCGGGGCGTTCCCCCTTGGCCCGGGTCGCGATCAACCCTCGCTCCCACACGTCCACGAAGGTGTCGTCGTCTCGGATCATGACGATCTCCAGATCCTCGACACCCCTCAACTCCTCCGCCACCCTGAGTGCGACCGCGAGAGCGACGTCCTTCTCACGGATACCACTCTGACTGAGGGAACCCGGATCCTCACCGCCGTGCCCGGCGTCGATGACCACGACCCGGGTCCCGTCGTAGGTCGATGGGCGTGCCAGCCGCACGGCCTCGGCCGAGTTGGGATCCAACGCCGGCTCGGCATCGACCGTCGGAGCGAGGTCCGCGGTCGGGGTCGCGCCCGATTCCCCGCCCCCGCCAGTAACTCCGGCGCTGGCCCCACCCGTAGCCAGGAGCGCGACGTCACCGGCCCGGAGTCGGCCCGATTCGTCGGCGAAGTCGTACAGACCCGGAAGGCGACGTGGCAGAAAATCGGACAGGAACTGCAGGGGGACGTAGCTCCGCCGACCGGCGCGATACGGTGCGTCGGTCATCTGGAGGACCACTCCGTCCCACCGGAAGAAGGGGGACGACAGCCGCATCGCGACGTGGATCTCTCCCGCCGCCGAGATGGTCAGGCCACCCCCGCTTTCGACCACCGTCCAACCGAGGTCCGTGAGAACGTCGGTTCCGACTGCAGCGAAACCACGATCGAGCGACACGGTCACATTGGACGACGACCCGTCTTCGCGTTCGACGGTGAGAACGGGCTGCTGCCCCGCGGCCTCGCCGAGGCCCGCAGCGTAGGAGCATGCCGCCAAGGCGAACGCGATCCTTCCGGTCGCCGGTCGGGCCCGCGACGCCCGAATCACCCTCGGCCCTCGATGGCTCGACGGGCCTCACGATCCTGTTGGCGACGCTTCAGTGTCTCCCGCTTGTCGTGCAGCTTCTTACCCCGCCCGACGGCCAGTGTCAGCTTGGCGAACCCTTTGGAGAAGTAGATCTCCAGCGGGACCAGCGTGAGGCCCTTCTCCTCGGTCTTCACCGCGAGTTGCCGAATCTCACTCCGATTGAGGAGGAGCCTTCGGGGGCGCACCGGGTCGACGTTGAAACGATTGGCCTGCTCGTACGGGCTGATGTGCAGGCTGTGAAGCCAGACCTCGCCCCCGTCCACTCGAGCGAACGAGTCCTGGAACGAGACACCACCCGCGCGCAGAGATTTCACCTCGGGCCCCTTCAACTCCATCCCAGCCTCGTACGTGTCGAGCACCTCGTATTCGTGTCGAGCCCGTCGATTCCGGGCGACCACTTTTCTGGCTTCCGAGCTACTCATGGATCAACCGTCGTCTCGGAAGCGCACCACGCCGACTCGGCTCGCCTTCCTCATGGTGGATACCTGCGCGACTTCGCCACCCAGAATAAACACTAGGGATTCGTAATAGATCCAGAAGAAGAACACGGCGACGGTGGCCAGATTTCCGAGCGTCGATCCGTAGTGGGCGATGTCCGTCGCGTACCACGAAAAGGCCGATTTGAGGGCCTCGTGGGACACGGCGGTGAAGGTCGATGCGATCACCGCCGTCCGGACGTCGATCGTGCGCGCGGGCAGATAGCGATACACGAGGAACAGCAGGATCCAGATCGACGTGAACGAGAGGGCCAGGCCGAGCAGCCGCTGCGCGAAGCTCAGCTGCGGCCCCGCGATGCCGAAGAGGTCGACCGAGTAGTCGACCGTGGCGGCCACGATCACTGTCACGCCCACGTTGGCCGTGAGCAGAACGAAACCGATTCCGACGGCCGCGAGGTCGACGAGCTTCCCCCGTACCGGATGGCGTTTCGTCCCCAGATCGAAGGTCTCCCGTAGCGCGACACGGACGGTCCCACTCAGTCGCGTGGCGATCAGGAGAAGGACCACGGAACCGGCTACCGTGTAGCCGGTCCGCCCCTCCATGAGGGCATCGGTCAACGCCGCCACGAGGGTGTCCATCTCGAGGCCTTCGACGTTGGGTAGAGCGCTCGTGAGGAGCGCGAGCACACGACCGGTCGGGTCCCCCAGACGGGCGAGGACGAAGCCCGTCAGTCCGATCCCGAGGACGAGGAGCGGGACGAGGCCCAGAAGGACGTTGAACGCGAGGGCCCCCGCCATGAAGAGGACTTCGTCGTCGTCACACTTCTCGGCGAGACGTCGGACGAACTCCCGGAATCGGTGACCGATCCGGTGGTGCCTGGGGGTCGCGGTCAGGCGTCGCCCTCTTCAGCCCCCGCGGCGACGGTCTCCCGCGCGGCCGTCACCCCGGCACGGTACGCGGCCTTCGACCGCTCGAGTCGATCCTCGAGATCGGCGCGCGCCTCGACAGCGGCGTCACGGCCCTGGTTCACCGCGTCGCGGACCTCGTCGTAGCGAGCCGAAACCTCTTCGCGCGCCCCGTCGAGGCGATCCTCGAGTTGCCGCTGCGCATCCCGGACCCGTTCTTCGGCGACCTCTCTCAGCTTCTGAGCCTGAAGCTTCAGCTCCTCCTGAGTCTCCTCGCCGGACTTCGGGGCGAAGAGGAGAGCCAATCCGGCACCGACCATGGCACCGAGTAGAAACGAGCCGACGCCTCCACCCTGGCTTTCGCGCTCGATGACGATGTACGGAACGTCTTCGTGGTCTCTCATGTCGGCCTCCGTTCAGCCTGCTGTCTTCGCCTGGACCGGGGCGATCAAGGTAACCGTGCTCGGCGGACCGGGCACCTCGCGACCGGCCCGCACGACCTCACCTTCATACAACCCAGCGGCCGTCGGGTTCGGTCATCACCGGTCGTTCCGCCCCCTCACGGCCCATCAGCCCGTAGGTCAACTTCTTGCCGAGTTCCACACCCGGCTGGTCCAGCGGGTCGACCCCGTACATGGCACCCGCGTACACCGTGGCGATCTGGAGCAGCATGAGCAGCTCTCCGACCGTGGAGGCGTCGACACGAGACAGTGTGAGCGTGCCATTCGGTCGTCCGGCCCTGCGAAGTGCCTCCGCCGTGGCCCGCCGTTCGGTCTCGAGGAGCCCCCCGAGCGTGTGTCCGCCGAGGTAGGCGATGGCCGGGACGTCGGCGTGCCGTATCGGGATCTCCACATCGCCCCCCGGGTCGTCGACCGACATCAGGATCACGACCTTGTCGTGCGGCCCCTCCATGAGGAGTTGGAGCACGGAGTGCTGGTCGGTCGCCCCGGAGGCCGCAACCGGCGTCGGACCGACGGACCGACCCGAGCCGTCGGGGACGAACTTGCCGAGGCTCTCCGCCCACAGCTGCTGGAACCAGAGTGCCACGGGGCGGAGGCGATCGCAGTACGGCATCAGGACGTGGATCGGGCGCCCGTCGTCGACATCCGCGAAGTGGAGAAGTGTCGCGAAGAGGCCGGCCGGGTTCTCGGTGAGCTTGGGCGTCTCGCAGCGCTGAACGGCCCGCGCCGCTCCGTTCAGGAGCGCCTCGACGTCGATTCCGCACAGCGCTGCCGGAACCAACCCGACAGCGGAAAGCACGGAGAACCGGCCCCCCACGTTCTCGGGGACGGGGAACATCTCGATGCCCTCGGCGTCTCCGATGGTCCGGAGTGCCCCGGAGGCCGGATCCGTCGTAAAGACGAAGTGGTCCCGAGTCCCGTCCGGTCCGACCGCCGCCTCGACCCATTCCCGAGCGACCAGATACACGGCCATCGTCTCCGCCGTCGCCCCCGACTTGCTCACGACGTTGAAGAGGGTCCTGTCGGGCTCCAGCCCCTCGAGCAGGGCGCTCGTCGTGATCGGGTCCGGGTTGTCGAGAACGTGCAGTCTCGGACGCCCACCTCGGGCCGCCTCGGTGCGTCCGTTCCAGAACGGTCCGAGCAGCGCTTCCTTCACGGCGGTCGCGCCGAGTCCGGATCCGCCGATGCCGAGGACGACCACATCGTCGTAGACACCCGCGCGCGTGGCCGCCCAGGCGGAAATCCGGTCCAGCGTATCACGGGCGTCGGGCAGGTCGGGGAAGCCGAGGCGCCCCTCTGCACGTTGCGCGTCGAAGTGGGCGCGCACCTCGACGAATCGGTCGGCGAGGTCGGCGGACAGTCGCTCGGCGACCAACCCACCCACGACGTTGCCCTCGATCAGGTTCCCGTAGTCGAAGCGAACGCTCACGATCCGACCTCCACGACCAGCCCATCGTACGCAGGAAAGACGCCATCGGGCAGCCGCCGCTCGAGCTCCGCGTGCGAAACTCGGTGGGTGAGGTGCGTCAGATAGGTTCGTTCGGCCCCGACGACCTCGGCTGCGGCGACCGCCTCTTCGACGTTGAAGTGGGTGGCGTGCGTCTTCTCGAACCAGAGGGCATTCAGCACGAGGACCTCCACCCCTTCCAACCGGGCGAGCGCCTCGTCCGGCAGCCGCTTGCCGTCCGTCACGTATCCGAGGCCCCCGACCCGGAACCCGTAGACATCGACGTTCCCGTGCGGCACGACGACCGGCCTGAACTCCTCGCCGACGATCTCGACGGTGTCGTCGTCCTGGAACGACCGGAGAGCCAGCCGCGGCTTCGAGGAGTCCGCCGGCGGCTGGATGGCGTCGTCGAAGATGTAGTCGAAGCGACGCATCATCTGATCGCGGTATACCTCCGGCACGTACGCCGGCATCTCCCCGCGCCGAACCGTGAAGATCCTGAGGTCGTCGATCCCGTGTACGTGGTCCGCGTGCATGTGGGTGAACCAGACGGCGTCGATCCCCGTCACACCCCGAGCGAGGAGTTGGAGCCGTAACTCCGGGGGGGCGTCGACCAGTACGGTCCCTCCCTTCGACTCGACGAGCGCTCCGTGACGGGTCCGGTGATCACGCGGATCGGTCGACGTGCAGGTCGTGCAGTCGCAGCCGACGACCGGAACCCCGAACGACGTGCCGGTCCCGAGGAACGTGAGCCGAAGAGTCACGGATCTACAGTCGATCGAGCCGCATGTTGTTCGTCGATCCGGACTCGTGGAAGGGGAAGCCGGCTGCGATGGCGACCGATGCACCCTTCTCACCGACGCCGGCATCGACAACGGCCTGCATACCGAACTCCGACAGGGCTTCGTACGTGACGGCCACGGAGTCCGGAACCAGGACCGGCCGTATCCCCCACACCGCTGCGAGCTGAAGCCAGGTCGACTTCTCCGTGGTGACCGCGAAGATGGGCATCGAGGGTCGGTAGGATGACACCAGGCGAGCCGAGAAGCCCGACCGCGTGATCACCACGACCGCCGGTGCGCTCGTGAGTTTCGCGGACTCGACCGTGGCCTGTGCGATCGCGTGTTCGCGCGTGGAAGCACCCGCTCGGACGCGGAGTCCGGGGCGGGTCAGGTAGCGCGGACCACGCTCGAGGAAGCCCGACCGCTCGATCTGGGTTGCGATCCGCACGATCGCACCCAGGGCTTCGAGCGGGTACTTCCCCGCCGCAGTCTCACCCGACAGCATGACCGCATCCGAACCGTCGAGGATGGCATTCGCCACGTCGGACGCCTCCGCCCGGGTCGGCCGGGCGTTCTCGATCATCGACTCCAACATCTGCGTGGCCGTGATCACGGGACGACCGTGATAGTTGGCCAACTGGATGATCCTCTTTTGCGCGAGCGGCACCCGTTCGAAGGGCAACTCGACACCGAGGTCGCCGCGGGCGACCATCACCGCGTCCGTGACGGCCAGGATCTCTTCGATGGCTTTCACCGCCTGGACCTTTTCGATCTTGGCCACGACCAGCGCTCGACCCGCGATGCGCTGCTTCAGGTCCACCACGTCCTCGGGCCGCCGAACGAAGGAGAGGCCGACGTAGTCGACGTCTTCCTCGAGTGCGAACTCGAGGTCCGACAGATCCTTCTCCGTCAGAGAGGGAGCCTGGACGTTGACGGTCGGAAGGTTGATCCCCTTCCGGCTCTTCAGCTGGCCGCCACGGACGACCTTGAGCAGGGTGCGGTTCCCGTCCGTCCCGGTGCACCGGAGTTCGAGAAGCCCATCGTCGAGGAGGACGACATCGTTCGGTTCGATCTCGTCGGCGAGAGGCGCGTACGTCGTCGGAATCTCGTCCCCGGTCGCCTCGTCTTCGGGCGCCATGACGACGTTCGCCCCCTCGACCAGCTCGATCGGCTCGGGGAGAGCCCCGACACGGATCTTCGGCCCCGCCAGATCGATCAGGATCGGGACGGGCCGTCCCACCTGTTCGGCCGCCGCTCGGACGGCAGCGATCGAGGCGCGGTGATCGTCACGACTTCCATGTGACATGTTGATCCGCGCGAGGTTCATCCCGCCGCGGACCATCTGGAGAACGATTTCGGGGGAGGAGCTCGCTGGCCCCAGTGTGCACACGACTTTGGTTCGGAGCATCCGGGCCGATCTCGGAGTTCGGGCGGGCGGCGAGTGCAATTCTCGCGTAGCCCTTCAAGGCGGGCAACACCCCCGGGGGTGGCGTCATCCGTGCGGATCCACTTTCCTTTGGCGACCGCCGCACCGCCACCCGGCTCATGGAGCCGCGAGCCTGGGCGCCCCCATCATGACCTACCATCACGTCGAATCGTCGGACGACGCGGACGGCCTGGCCGCAGCCCTTCGGGCGTGTTCGCGGTTCGCCCTGGATTGCGAAGCGGCCGGCTTCCACCGGTACTCGGACCGGCTGTGCCTCGTCCAGTTGACCGTCGACGACACCACCTGGGTCGTGGATCCCCTGGCCTTCGACCCGACCCCACTCCTTCGGGATCCGCTCGAAGACCCGGACAAGTCCGTCATCATGCACGGGTCGGATTTCGACCTCCGCCTCCTCAGCCGCGACCTCGGTATCCGACTCCGGGGCCTCGTCGACACACAGATCCAGGCGTCTCTGATCGGAGTGGAGTCGCTCGGGCTCGCCGCTCTCCTCGAGGAGCGGCTCGGCGTGAAGCTGTCGAAGAAGTACCAACGGGCCGACTGGGCGGATCGCCCCCTGACCGAGGGCATGCTCGCGTACGCGGCCGACGACACCCGCTACCTGGCGACGTTGACGGACCTGTTGGCCGCGGACCTCGCCGAGCTCGGTCGGACGTCGTGGGCCGATGAAGAGTTCACGGCGCTGGAGCGCGTGGCCGACGAGGCCGGTGAGCCCGAGGAAGAGATCGACCCGATCGTCCGCGTCAAACGGGCGAGAGACCTCGACCCCAGGGAAGCGACCGCACTTCGGGTCGCCCTCGAGTGGCGGGACGAAATCGCACGTGAACGGGACCGCGCCACCTTCCGAGTCGTGGGGGATCCTCCTCTCCTCGACGTCGTGCGATCGAACCCCCGCAGGGCCGAAGACCTCAAGGACGTGAAGGGCTTTCCGCGCGGCCTCGCCCACGAGCACGGCAAGGAGTTGCTCCGGCGCCTCCGCGCGGTGGCCGAACTGCCGGAGGAAGAGCTTCGTCCCTACCCGCGCGGATACCGGCGGGGCCCGGGCCGGCCGCCCCCGGAGCTGGAAGAGGTCGTCGACAAGCTCAAGGCCGTACGAAACTCGGCGGCCGACGGCGTGGGCCTACCGCGGGGGACCGTGCTCTCCAACTCGGTGTTGTTGTCGATCGCGCGCGCAGCACCCACCTCGATCGATGAACTCATGACCGTCGACGGGATGCGCGAATGGAAAGCGGGGATCGTCGGGGAGCGACTGCTGGAGATCACCCGAACGCTCTAGCCGCGCAGCCATACTTCGGCCGTGGAGCGAGGGCGCCACGGTCCGCGTGCTACGCCGTCGACTCTTCCTTCATCTTGCAGTCGATGCAGTACCTGGCGTGGGGGAGCGCATCGAGCCGATCGAAGCCGACGTCGGCACCGCACGTGTGACACGTCCCGAACGTCTTCGGATCGGCGTAGAGGCGCCGCAGAGCTTCCTCGAGACGGTAGAGGTAGCGCCCCTCCTTCGTCGCGAAAGCGGCGGCCTTCTCACGCTCCTGCGCCTCGGTCCCCTGATCGGCCATGTGGTCCGTGTACGCGGACAGGTCGGAATCGCTCGAATCGCGATTCGACTGTGTCCGACGGTCGAACAAGCCGAGCGCCTTGAGCGCGCGTTCACGCTCCTTGAGGAGCCGCTGCTCGAGGTGTTCCAGCTGTTTCTTCGTCAGTGCCATGATGGAATCCCTCACATGACAGCGTTTCAGGGCGAGCATGGGAAAATAGTCGCGGCTCGACGGAGCGTCCACGGTAGGGACCTCCGGTCGGTGGAGCGGGTACCCCGACGCCGCTGAGAACGAGTAGCCTCGACCGAAGGTCCATGACCGCCGAAACCATGACGTGCCGCCGCTGCGGTGAGGGCGCCACCCCCCTCGCCAAGGCCCCGTTCCGCAACGAGCTGGGGACGCGCATTCTGTCCGAAATCTGCAGCGGATGCTGGCAGGAGTGGCTCCAGCACCAGACGCTGCTGATCAATCACTACGGCCTCGACCCGCGCGATCAGAAGTCGCGGACCTTCCTCTACGAGCAGATCGAAGAGGTCCTGCTCGGGGACGGCTCGGGTAAGGAGGTCGACACGAGTCAGCAGGGTTCCATCGAGTGGTGAGCGGAGCGCTTCGGCGCTAACCCACGGGGGGGTGCGGCGTCTCGTCCACCAGGAGCTTGAAGACGTCGGGTCGGGCGTAGTGACCGACGACGTCGAAGTCGAAGCGGCTCCGGGCGATCGCCGACATGTCGAGGTCGGCGTACACGATGCCCTCCTCGTTCCACAGCGGCGCGCCCAACTCCTCGCCGAGCGGGCCATAGATCGCGGACCCACCGGCCGACAGTGTCTCGGGCCACGACTCGAGTTCGTCCGCGATTTCTAGATCGTCGGGATACATCGAACGGTGCACGTACTGGTTGCAGCCGATGACGAAACAACGCCCCTCCAAGGCGATGTGCTGGAGCGTCGACTGCCACCGCTCTCGCGCGTCGGCTGTCGGCGCCAGGTAGATCTGCACGCCTTTCCCGTACATCGCCGTGCGGGCGAGCGGCATGTAGTTCTCCCAGCAGATCAACCCGCCGACCCGGCCGAAGGGCGCGTCGATCGTGGTCAGCGTACTCCCGTCTCCCTCACCCCAGACGAGTCGCTCCGCAGCGGTCGGCTTGAGCTTGCGATGCTTGCCCAGGAGCGTGCCGTCGGCACCGAAGTAGAGGAGCGTGCAAAAAAGCGTCCCGCCGCTGAAGGTGCTGTCGCGTTCGATCACGCCGACACAGAGGTACACGCCGGTCTCCCGAGCGATGGCACCCAGAGCGTCGATCTCCGGTCCCGGCACGTCGACCGCGGAGGCCCAGTAGCGTCCGAACGCCCTGCGCCCGGCCTCGGACCGCCCTCCCACCGCCGTCCCGAAGGCGAGCCCCCACGGGTAGCCGCCCACGTACGCCTCCGGCAGAAGGACCAACTGGGCCCCCGCAGCCGAGGCCGTCCGCGTGTGCCGGTCGATCTCCTCGATCGCTCCGCTCGGATCGAAGGGTCGGCCGGAGGCCTGGACAGCGGCGACGCGAACGGTGGTGGACGTCGCGGCGGTAGTCGGGTCGGTCACGGACGAGTCTCTCCGCGGAAGGGTCGGCCCCGGGTCGATCCGGGGGATCGGAACCGCGCGAATCTGAGATGACGAAAGGCCGCTGCCAAGCGGGGCCTCAGCCGCCCGAGTACACCAACTCGGTGATCACCCGCCCCACCATCTCCAACGTCGATGCGCTGACGTTCTCCGGCACGTCGTCCTGGGTGTGCCAGTACGCGTTCTCGGGCCCGTACGTGAAGTCGATCACGGCCACGGTCGGCAACCCCGCCTGAATCAGGGGCACATGGTCGTCGATGACGTCGGGTCCGACCCGGGTCGGGAAGGAGTCACGGTACCCGAGCCGTTCGGCGGCCGCCCAGACCTTCTGAACCACCGCGTCCGCAGAGCGCGCGGAGATTCCCTCTACGGGGAAGCCCGGTTCGAGGTCTCCGACCATGTCGAGCAGCACACCGTATTCCGGCCGTCCGATCGCTGGAAGATTCGCCGCGTAGTGACGTGCCCCGAGGAACATGTCCGGTACGCCCGGCCCGTAGTCCTCGCCGTCCACCAGGAGCAGGTCGATACCGACAGGCGGGGGCTGCGCCCCGAGGAGTTCGGCCAGCGTCAGAAGGACCGCGGTCCCCGAAGCACCGTCATTCGCCCCGGGAATGGGGAGCGCGCGATCAGCCGGGTCGGGCTCGGCGTCGGACGTGGGGCGCGTATCCCAGTGCGCCAGGAGAACGATCCGTCGAGCGTTTTCGGGAGCGAAGCGAGCCATCACGTTGAAGAGGCGGAGCGAATCGCCGTTCGTCGTGACATGATCGAAGGTGTCGGTCACGACTTCGGGGGCGACGGTCCCGAGGCGGGACAACATCCAGTCGAGTTGCGCTGCATGGCCCGGCGTCCCCGGGACACGCGGGCCGAACCCGACCTGCTGCCGAACGAGATCCATCGCCACCGAACCGTCGAAGGTGGGACTTCCGGCGGTGGGACCGGACGGACCGTCGGACTGGCACCCCGCCAAAAGCACCGCCGCGACCAACGTATCAATTCCGCGACGACGCCGCAGCCGTGAGCGGCGTCCACTACCTTGAGGGGCCGGGCGCGTCGCGCCGATGGTCCACCCCGACTTCGCTTCGAGTTCCATGTCGATCTCCCGTCGCCGCTTTCTCAAATCGGCTGCCGCCATCTCCATGGGATTTCAAGGGATGGCGTGCGCACGCGCCCGCTCGGCCCCGGTCGACATCGGCGCCGGCCGGTACGGTCCCCTCGTCGACGACCCGAATGGGATCATCGCCCTTCCCCGAGGATTCAGCTACCGCCTGATCTCGAGGGCCGGTGAGCGCATGACGGACGGGTTTCTCGTACCGACTCGGCACGACGGGATGGCGACCTTCCCCGGCCCGAACGGGACGACCCTTCTGGTGCGCAACCACGAGATGACACTCGACGCACCTGCCTCCGACGGGCCCTTCGGGGCGGACCTCGAGCTGCTCCCCCGGCTCGACCGCGAACTCCTCTACGATGCCGGTCGAGCCGGCGTGCCTGCCCTAGGCGGAACGACGACCCTGCAGTACGACACCCGGTCCCAGACCCTGGTGTCGCATCACCTCAGTCTGACCGGCACCCTCGTGAACTGCGCCGGCGGGCCGACCCCGTGGGGATCGTGGATCAGCTGTGAAGAGACCGTAGAGCGGCCCGGGGCCCAGTTCGGGCGGGACCACGGGTACAACTTCGAGGTGCCGGCCCGGGTGGGCGGCGGCGTGGTTCGTGCGGAGCCTCTGATCGAAATGGGGCGTTTCGTCCACGAAGCGATCGCCGTCCACCCCGAGAGCGGAGTCGTGTATCAGACCGAAGATCTGAGCGACGGACTCCTCTACCGCTTCGTACCCAACGTGCCGGGGCGACTCCGCGAGGGCGGTCGACTCCAGGCCCTGGCCGTCCGGGACAGCCCGAGCGCGGACCTGCGCAACTTCGGGGAGCGGACGATCACACCGGGACGAACGCTGGTGGTCGACTGGATCGATCTGGACGACCCCGAGTCTCCCGACGACGACCTCCGCTACCGGGGCTTCGAAGCCGGCGCAGCACGCTTCGCCCGGGGCGAAGGGATCTTCTACGGAGAGCGCGACGGCCGGGGCGAAGTCTACGTGGCCTGCACCAACGGCGGACCGGCCCGGAAGGGGCAGATCTGGCGCTATCGGCCGAGCCCTGCCGAAGGGACGGCGTCCGAACGGGCCACACCGGCCTCCCTCGAACTCTTCGTCGAGCCGAACGACGGGGCGATCGTCGAAAACGCGGACAACCTGACGGTGTCGCCGTGGGGAGACCTCTTCGTTTGTGAAGACGGAACCGACGACGATCGAGTGCTCCTCGTGACACCGCAGGGAGCCATCCAACCCTTCGCTCTCAATCAGAACGGGAGTGGAGAGTTCGCGGGCGCCTGCTTCTCACCGGACGGTTCGACCTTCTTCGTGAACATGCAGAGCGACGCGTGGACGGTTGCGATCACCGGCCCGTGGGAGCGTGGTCGGTAGCGTTTCAGCCGAGTCGGTCACGTTTCAGCCAGGCACGTCCCAGTCGGCCAACTGCGCTCGGGCCTGCGCCTGGTAGCCGGCGTCCACCGGATGGATGGCGGGTAGGGCGAGCACGCGCCGATAGGCGTCGACCGCCTCGTCTCTTCGGCCCCGGCGCCGATACAGCTGCGCGAGGTCGAAGTGGAAGAGAACCGTCTCCGGGGCGGCCTCCGCGGCCCGATGGAGGTGGTACTCGGCGTTCTCCCAACTCATGTCGTCGAGTGCGTCGTTGCCCATGAACGTCCGCGCGATCAACCGCTTGATCCTGGACACGGTCATGATCTCGTAGTTCAGCTTGCCGAGCATGTTGTGCGCCCCGGCGTGCAGGGAGTCGGCTGCGAGGATCCGATGGGCGTCGTCGTACACGACCTGGACCAGACTGGCGGCGTACGACGGAGCCGCGTTCATCGCGCGGCGTCCGGTGGCTACGCCCCGCCAGTAGATGGTCTCGAGGTTGTGCGGGTCGAGTTCGACGGCCCGGTTCGCCCACCCGATCGCCGGATCGAGCCAGAGGTTCTGGTTTCGACTTCCCTCCTCTGCGATCCCCATGACGACGGCCGCCCGCGCCGCGCGCCACAGCGCGGCAGCATCCGCTGAATCGGCCTCGATCTGCCTCTCCAGCAAGTCGAGCGCCGGAGCCAGGTGCCCGGCGAGGTACAGCCGATCGGCTTCGGCGATCGG
The DNA here is from genome assembly GCA_030430625.1 of Gemmatimonadota bacterium. GTDB lineage: Bacteria > Gemmatimonadota > Gemmatimonadetes > Longimicrobiales > Gaopeijiaceae > UBA2589. The sequence continues at coordinate 949 of JAUIKL010000035.1, read as the reverse complement.
GTCGAGCTCCATGAACTGGCCCGACGCGGCGGCAGGCGCCGCGGCGAGCAGTCCGAGGAGGACGAGCAGGGTCGGAAATACGCTACGAGACATCGGACACGGGACGGAAAACGGGAGGGGGCCCGACCGAGTCGGGCCCCCTCGTCCTACACCGTTGCTGCGATTGGTTGCGGCGCGCGTTCGCTCAGCCGCACTCGGAGTAGCCGCAGACGTGGCACTTCTTGCATCCCTCTTCGAACGCCATGTGACCCGTACCACACTCCGGGCACGTACCCATATCGAAGAGGTCGGGCCCGACCGGAGCCGGAGCCGCCTGGGTCTGCGCGGCCCCCTGCGTCGAGGTCACCGTGAGGGGCAGAGCCTCCTGCACGCCCTCTTTCTCCTCCAGGTACCGCTCGATCGCCTGGGCGATCGCATCCGGAGCCGAGAGCACCTTGTTCGGCCCGAGGCCGACGGCACGGTCGCAGGAGATGCCCCGCAGCTGCTCCTTCACCTGCGTGATCGAGATACCGGACCGGAGCGCGAGTGACATCAGTCGACCGATGGCCTCGGCATCCGCGTTGGCGGCACCACCCGCCTTGCCCAGGGTGCAGAACACCTCGAACGGCCGGCCACCGACGTCCTCGTTGATCGTGACGTACAGGTCACCGAGGGGCGACATCATCTTCATCGTGTAGCCGCGCAGCGCCGCCGGACGCTGGCGCTTGTGCCGCGCCGCACCCGCCGTCAGGTCCCGCTCTTCGATGTCGGCCCGCAGTCGCTCGTTCTCGATGCGGAGGTTGTGGGCCTCCTCCCGGGCGTCAGCCAACTGGTGCTGGAGCTCGGTGACCTCGCCCGAGTCGGCCTCCGCCTTGGCGTCGGCATCGCTCTTCGTGGCGCCGGTGGAGAGCACCTGGCCCTCCCGCGAGCCGTCCCGATAGACCGTCACGCCCTTGCACCCGAGGCTGAA
>JAUIKL010000269.1 GCA_030430625.1 Gemmatimonadota bacterium | reverse complement strand
CCTGAAGACCGTCGAGGACGAGGCGTACGAAGACACGGCGCACGTCGCACTGGTCTGGCGGAACGTCGCTTCGGGCTCACCGACCCGTGCGGCTCTCGACCCGACGAACAACCCGTCGTTTCCCGCCACGATGCGGGTCGTCGAACACCGGGCCCCGGTGTGGTCGGAGGATGGTCGCACGCTCTTCGTCGGCATCCAGGAGCGGATCCCGGCGCCCCCAGAGTGCGCCGATGAAGAAGACGAGGCCGACGACGGGACAGACACCGTCGAGTGCCACGGGGACGACGTCGCGGGCGTCGAGATCTGGCACACACGGGACGTCGACCCCGTGCCCCAGCAGCGGGTGCGCGAACGACAGCTACGCGAGGTCAACCACCTCTCGGCATGGGACATCGACAGCGGGCGCTTCGTCCAGCTCGGTGACGACCTGACGGAGCAGGCCACGATTCTGGGGAGTGGCCGATTCGCGCTGGGACGGGACGAAACGCCGTACGACGAGCACGCGATGTTCCGCCAGCAGTACGCGGACCTGTACGCGATCGAGGTCGCCACGGGCGCGAAGCTTCCGATCGAGGACCGGGTGACGACGCTCGGCCCTGCGAGCCCGTCGGGCCGCTTCGTGACGTGGTTTTCCGGCGAAGACTGGTACGTTCGGGACCTCGAAGGAGGGGAGACGCGCAACCTGACCGAGGGGGCGCCAACGGAGTTCGTGAACCTCGATGTCACCCCGACTCGTGAGCAGATGCCCCCGCACGGCGTCGCCGGTTGGTTGGAGGACGACGAGGGCATCCTGCTGTACGACCGTTGGGACGTCTGGATGGTTCGGCCCGACGGGTCCGACCTGCGCCGTCTCACACGGGGAGCGGAGGATGAGGTTCGTCACCGTGTCGTCGACCTCGACGACGAGGATGACGGGGTCGCCACCGGCGATCCGGTCTACTACGCGCTGTACGGAGAGTGGACGAAGAAGGCCGGCTTCGCCCGGGCCCGGCTCGGCGACACACCGGAAGTTCTGGTCTGGGACGACAAGATGTTCGGCGGCTTCTTCACCCCGCTCCTCAAGGCCGAGGACGCCGATGTGTACGTGTTTCGGCAGGAGGCGTTCGGCGACTCTCCGGATTGGTTCGCGGCGGGGGCGGATCTTTCGGACCCCCGACAGGTCACCGAGACGAACCCCTTCCACGACAGCTTCGCCTGGGGCGAGGTCGAGTTGGTCGACTACGAGAACGAGTGGGGGCGCCCGCTCCAGGGTGTGCTCACGTACCCCGCCGACTACGATCCGGACGAGTCGTACCCGATGATCGTCTATCAGTACGAACTCCTCTCCCAGGGGATGCACCAGTACCAGGTGCCGGACCCGACGCAGTACTACAACCAGCAGATCTGGAGCCAGGACGGGTACTTCGTCCTCCGGCCGGACATCGTCTACCGGGACCGCCGTCCGGGGCAGTCGAACGTGGAGACGCTCCGGCCCGCCGTGGCCGCGGCGCTCGCGGCCGCGCCGGCGATCGACCCGGAGCGGGTCGGGCTCATCGGCCATTCGTGGGGCGGGTACCAGACGACGTACTTCGTCACGCAGGACGACCTCTTCGCCACGGCGGTCGCGGGTGCACCGCTCACGAACCTCATGAGCATGTACCTGTCGTTCTACTGGAACAGCGGGGGGACCGACGCCCGGATCTTCGAGATCTCCCAGGGGCGGATGCAGGTGCCGTGGTGGGAGGACTGGGATTCTTACGAGGCCAACTCGCCCATTCATCACGTCGAGAACATGAACACGCCGCTGCTGATGATGTTCGGGACGAACGACGGGGCCGTGGAATACAATCAGGGGGTCGAGTTCTACAACGCGGCGCGTCGACTCGGAAAGCAGATGGTGATGCTCTCCTACGACGGGGAGAACCACGGCCTGGCCCGTGAGCCGAATCAGCGGGACTACCAGCACCGGATCATGCAGTGGTTCGCGCACTACCTGAAGGGTGAGCCGGCGCCCGACTGGATCGAGCGCGGCGTACCGTACCTACAGCAGAGGGATCGGCTCACGCCGCGGAGGCCGATCGGGTAGGGTCGTGGGCCGCGGCGGCATCGATCCCGGCGGACCGGAGCGCCCCTCGGATCGAGGGCTCTACGAGCGGGGGCGCCACCAGGGCGGGCGCATCACGAGCACGGGGGTGCGGGCCTTGTAGGCCTCGTACTCGGGCTCGCCGCCCCAACGGCGGTCGGCCCGTTCTTCGAGCAGGGGGATGCCGCTGCCCTTCGTCAGCAGGAGGGTCACGAACACGGGTGACACGAGCGTGACCAGCTGCCATCCCGAGAGGGCAGGGGCCGCGATCAACGCGACACCCACCCACAGCACGATCTCGCCGAAGTAGTTCGGGTGACGGGACCAGGCCCAAAGCCCTGTGGTGATGAAGCGACCCTCGTTGGGCGGGTCGCGCCGAAAGGATCGCTTCTGCGCGTCGGCGACCACCTCGACGGTGAACCCGGCCACCCAGACGCCGAGGCCGACCCACGCCCAGGCCCCCAGTGGCACGGGCCGGGACGATGTGATCGCCGCCAGGGCCGCACCCGCCGTGAACGAGATCCACACGGCCTGGAGTGTCCACGCAAGTAGGAAGCGCCAGAACGACTGCTTCAGTTCATCGAAGCGCCCGTCCTTCCCGTCGGCCCGGATACGCAGGAAAAGGAAGGAGCCGAGGCGCGCCGCCCAGACTCCGACGAGCAGGCCGAGGAGCCACGCCCCGGGATCGCCCGTGGGAGCGGTCGAAAGGGCCAACGCCACGACGGACAGATAGGTGAGGCTGCCCGTGAGGTCGTAGAAGCGCTCGGTGCGGGCCGCGTAGGCCGGCACGAACGCGATCCACTGTACCGCGAGGGCCAGCGATACACACAGCGCGAACACCGGTGCACCGGCCAGGGCGGTCCCTCCTTGACTTCCGGCCCACGCGAGGGCCGCGAGGGGGACGAGGGCCGTGGCGGTGCCGATGGCGCTCGTGCGGTCGGTCATGTGCGGCCCCAGGGTAGAAAGACGGGTTCTCGAGGTTCGGTTCAGCCGGGGCGCGACGCGACGATACGTAGAAGTACCCAACGCGAACGCGTAGAGGCCCGAATTGTTGCAGCCCCGGTCGGTGGCGAGCCTTTCCTCACTGTTACCCCATACACCGATCGAATGACCATGCGCAGCACACGCACCATAGCACTCGCCGCCCTCCCGCTCCTGGCTCTTGGGCTCTCGGCTTGTGAAGACGAAGGAACGGGCCCGGAAGAGGAACTCGTCGAAGGCGAAGTCACGATCGACGCGTCCTCGAACACCGCGTTCGGCTACTTCACCTTTGCGGACGGCGGCTCGGC
>JAUIKL010000268.1 GCA_030430625.1 Gemmatimonadota bacterium | reverse complement strand
GAACGACCTCTCGAGGCGGCCCGCTGCCCGAGTGACTCAGTAGCCTCTGCCACCCAGGGGCATCAGCGACGGGCAGATTCGATCCTGCTCGCGATTCGGTTGTAGAGGCGGCCCACCCTACGCTGAACTGCCCAACGGCCCGATGTGATCCACCAGTAGGCCGGCGACGCACGGCGCGCCCTGATCGTGAACGTCTCCGTCTCGGTCGCATCGGACGCCCACGAACGTTTGTACCCTTCATCGCCCTGGAGCATGTCCACCCCGCTCCACCCCTCCGCTACTCCGTGCTCCACGAGGCAGTCCAGGTGAATCTTGCCCGGAGAGAAGGCGTTCAGTCCGTAGTCGAAGGTGGGCTTGTAATAGAGTAGGTGCCCGTCGCCGACGAGGCCCACGTGGAACGCCACGATCCGTTCTCCCGCCCTGAGGTAGGAGAAGTGAACCCCGTCGTTCCACATCCATTCGACCAGGTACTCGTAAAAGCGCCGAGCGCCTGGGTCGGTGAACGTCCCCGGACGACCGGCCTCGAGCCAACGACGATCGTGCATGTCGTAGAGCTCCGGTAGAAGCGCCAGGGCGTCGTCGCAGTCGTCTACGACCGTGAAGACGAGTTCCCCCTCCTCCTCGGCAAGCCGACGGCGCTGCCGTCTCAGGTCGGTGCGCAGACTCTTCGAGTACCCCTTCCTCGTCTCCTCGATCGTCGAGGCCAGAGGGACCCGAAGGCACGTCGAGGTGGTGACCGTGAACTCGATACCCCGTTGGTCGAGGTACCCGCGGACGACATCCCCCCACCCTTCATCGAGCGGCATGTTGGCCAGGACGAACGCACCACTCGAGTCCTCGAGTGCGGACCCCAGGAGTGCCTCGATCACGTCCGTGGGCGCGCCGTCGCCGACGATGAGGCCCGAGTAGTCACCACGGCCACCCCCGAGGGCGTCCGTGACCGGCATGAAGAGCCCGAATCGGTTCATCCGTCGTCGGCAGACCGGGAGCAGTCCGACCGTGCGTCCGTTCGCACTGGCCACATGGATCGTGATCGTGGCGTCAGGCCAATTGCTGGCCCACATCGCCCGACTCCAATCCGGATGGAGAAAAGGGGCCCAGCGTCCCGAGGGAAGGAGAGACAACCAGGCTTCGCGTACGCGGTGTACCGAGTCGCGCCCGCGGAGCACCTCGACGTCAACAGCCATGGGTCACGCTCGATGCGATCGCCGACTGGTGTCTCGGATTCGACCTTGTGGGGGGCTCAAGGGTCATGCCGAAGCCGTCGCGCTCCATCTGGAAGAGTGGGTCGAGTCATGTGGAAGATCGGAAACGGTCCCCGGGCCGCAACGCACGGAGGCCGGGTCACCCCGCGCCGTACAACCGGAGGTATCCGCGAGTCATCGCATCCCCCGAGAATCGCGCCTCCGCCCACTCGCGTCCTGCTGCCCCGGTCTTCGTCCGCCGGGAATCGTCCGTCACCATCGGCCCGATCGCGGCCGCCAGCGCGGCAGGGTCCTCCGGGGGCACCAGGACCCCACGGTCCTCGGTCGGTATCAGCTCGTGCACCCCACCCACTCGAGTCGCCACAACGGGGACTCCCGTCAGCATTGCCTCGATGATCGCCATGGGAAGACCCTCCGAACGCGAAGGCATGACGAACAGATCAGCCGCCGCCAACAGGTCGGGGACGTCCGACCGGAAACCAAGCAGCTTCACGTTGTCGGACAGCCCTGCTTCGACCGCCAGTGCTCGGAGCGAGTCCTCCTGCTCTCCACGACCGGCAATGGCCAGGACGACCCGTCCTCCGTCAGGTGCCGGCACACGAGAGAGAGCGGAGATCAAGACATCGTGACCCTTGACCGGGTACAGGTTGCCCACGGCCAGCAAGAGACGATCCGATGGTCGCAACCCGAGTTCCGACCTGACCGCGCCCGGGTCTCCGGGCCGAAGCAAGGTGCCGTTGTGCACGACCTCGAAGCGATCGGGCCGCATGCCCAGAGCGTCCGCCAGTTGGCGCCGCCCGTTCTCCGAGACGGCGACCGTCTTCGCGCTGAGCGCGGCAGCGGTCTTCAACGCCCACACCCTTCTACGAGCCTCGGTAAAATAGGCTCCGCCATGCATCGTGATCACGTGCCGACGGCCCGTCGCACGGGCGGCGAGGGCCCCGAAGAAGGCCATCGTGAATTCGTGGCTGTGCACGACGTCCAGCCGGTGTCGTCGGAAGATCGACGCGAGGCCGCGAACCGATCGCAGGTCGGTCGGCCCTCTCAAGGGTACGGTCTCCCGCTCGAAGCCGGCCTCGAGCAGTCGAGACGACAGCCAACCCTCTCCCTCCTCGGGGCCCACCGCCAACACTTCGTGGTCACGGTCGCGAAGGGCTCGAGCCAACTGTAGAACGACCGATTCGGCACCACCGGGGCCATCGGTCTCGATCAAGAGGCCGATCCTCACCCGATGCCCCTGCACAGGCCGGTTGACTCCGGAGGGTGAACCATCGATCTACAAGCTCCGTCGAGTGTCCAGAGAGCCGGTTCGCACTCCGAGCCGGAAGCTACCAATATGCCACCTATCGGGTCGATCAGAAGGGTCGTTGCCGAGGCGAGAAACGCCTTCGATCAATCTCGTCATCCGGCCAGACGCGATCGGGCCCGCGCCCGCCTGGCCGAGCTCGACCCCGATGCCGTGGTCTTCGTCTGTCTCGGGAACATCTGTCGGAGCCCGTACGCGGAGCGCCTTCTGTCGGAGGCCGAGCCTCTGGGTCTCCGAATCGAGTCGGCGGGATTCATCGGGCCCGGACGTCCGCCACCGGAGGCCGCTCAGCGCGTGGCGAGCGCCCGCGGCGTCTCTCACGCCGACCACAGGTCCAAGCTCCTCGCAGATACCGACTTCGGTCCCAAGACCGCGTTGATCTCCTTCGATCGTTTCAACAGGCAGCGCCTGCGGACAGCACCGGGGGTCGTGATGGCCCGTACGTTCTGGCTAGCGGACTTCGATCCGATCACCCCCGAGCGGCGGGCCATACCGGATCCGTGGGGGAAGGAGGACACGGAGTTCGAGGCGGTCTTCGAGCGGATCGAACGCTGTGTGTCGGCACTCCACGGCGAGCTTTCCGAAATTCGCTCGTAGGTCGAACTAGCGCAGAGCCGCGAACCACTGCCAACTCTCGCGAAGAAAGGGGCGCGGGTCGCCGAATCGGAACACTTCCCAACGCTCGCCCGGTCGCCATGGCACGAGCATTCGCGCCACGGCTCGCGGCCGTGAGGGGAGCGATGGATAGAGGCCACGAGCTCGCCTCGGCATCCGCAGCAGCGAAAGCAGGTGGTCCACGTCGCCCCAGAACCAGCGCAGCTTGACGCCGACTCGGTACGCGGGTGGCTCCTCCGGGGCTCGCCCCTCGAACGATTCGAC
>JAUIKL010000267.1 GCA_030430625.1 Gemmatimonadota bacterium | reverse complement strand
TGCCCCGGTAGGCTATGAGGTCTCCGGTCGGCGACGGGAGTGGGGAGAAATCCTGCCCGTTCCGTGTCGTCAGTTGGCGGATCGCGCCGGACGCGGCGTCGACCGCGTACACCTCGGACTGGCGCCAGGCCAGTTCGGCGTCGGCCGTACGCAACGAAGAGAAGAGGAGCTCGCGCCCGTCCGGGGTCCACTCACCCGTCGAGTGGTTCCAGTCACCGTCAGTGAGCTGTCGGGCAGTGCCGCCCACGGCGGGTACGACGAAAATGTGCCGCCACGCTCCGTCGACGAAGCCGGCACGGTCCTGCCTGTAGTCGGCCCGCGTCACGACCCGCGGCGCAGCCACCCACTCGGCTCCATCCGGTCGACCCGGAGGGTTCACCATGAAGGCGGGCTCCGCGTCGACGTTCATCGTGAACGAGAGGCGATTGCCGTCGGGCGCCCAGCGGATCCCGCCGGGCGACGACTCGAGTCGGGTGATCTGACTCGTGGCACCCTCGTCGTCCATCCACCGGACGAAGATCTGCGTGCCCTCGGGCTCCCCCTGAGCGGTGTAGGCGATGCGGGTACCATCCGGTGACCAGATCGGACCCGACCCGTCGACGAGGAATCGGTTCTTCGACCCGTCCGCATTCATGATCCAGATCGACGACTCCCGTCGATCGTTCATCTTGTCGATCCACCCGCGGGTGTACACGATCTGCCGACCGTCGGGAGAGATTTGTGGGCTCGACACGCTCTCGAGATCCAGGTACGTCTCGAGCGACAGCGTGCGCATGTCGCTCTGTGCGGCCACCTCCGGCGCGAATGCCGCCGCGGTGGTGACGGCCAGGAGGAAGGCGGGGACGGCGGCTAAGCGGCTCGACATGATGGTCCTCGTCCTGCTGCGGGTGGGACGGCGCACTCCGAGGAGTGCGATCGTCAAGGTATCCGCGACCGGGCACTACGCCAGTCGCGCTCGGGACCCGCGAGCCCGTATGATGCGATGCGCGCTCCGACAGGAGCGCCATCGATGCCACTGTGAAAGGGAGAGGATGGGATGAAGAAGACGATCGGTGTATGGGCCTTCGCGCTCGGCCTGAGCTGGCTTGGCGCGGGGGAGGTATCGGCCCAGACGCGGAGTTGGCACGATGTGCAGGTGGCCGATATCGAGACGATGCACGAGAAATTCCGCGCGTTGGCCGAGGCCTTCGACGAGTCCCACTACGACTGGCGGCCGATGGAGGGCGTCCGCTCCGTGCGGGAGGTCCTCGGGCTGGCCGTAGCCGAGGCGCACCTCTTCCCGACGGGTTGGGGCTACGACGCGCCGAGTACCTCCGAGCCCGGCTTCATGGCCGAGTTGGAACGAGCCGGAGGTCTCTCGAAGGCCGAGATGGTGGAAGAGTTGGACACCTCCTTCGCCTTCCTCATCCGTGTGGTCCGTGAGATGTCGGAGGAAAAACGGAACGAGGCCGGGTCGTACTTCGGCGACCCCATGCCCGTACACGCCAGCGTGGCCACGGCCATGGCCGACATGCACGAACACCTCGGCCAGCTCATCGCGTACGCCCGGACGAACCACGTCGTCCCACCCTGGAGCGCGGGGAACGGATGAACACCTGGCGCGGCCGGATCGTCGAGGCCGGGCGGAAGCTCCGGGGAATCGTGGGCCTTTCGTTCTTCGGCGGGGCCATCTCCGGAACGATCGGGGCCCTGATCGGCGCGGTGGGGAGTGCGCTCTCCGCCATGAACGCGGGTGTCTCTCCCTTCTCGTGGATGATCAGCTCGGTCATGGCTCTCGGGTTCGGCTTCTTTGTCTTCGGCGCGGTGGGGACTGCCGGCTTCGCAACACTTCTGGCCGTGACGAGCTGGCGCATCGGATCCGTCGGGGAAATCCGCCTGCTCAACGCCGCCGCCCTCGGGGCGCTGGCCGGCTTCGTGGCACCCGTGATCTTCATGCTTCCGTGGATCGGCTTCAGTGAGATCGGGCGGTTCGTCGTCCTCGAGGTGGCTACACTGTCGGTGACGGCGGCACTGACGGGAGGGTTGGCGACGGCACTGGTCTCGGCCGCGAAGAGGGCAGACCGGCGGGAGTTGGAGTCCGGAGCGGCGGACGTCGCCCTGGAGGGAGGGTCACAGTCGGGGCCCGCCTGACCCGCGCGGACCACCGGTATGACCTCCGCCTCCGGGGCGACCTGCGGGCGTCACAGTGTCATCTTTCCGGCGTTCCGCTCGTCTCTCCGAGCACAACGCGTCCACAGGTCAGTTCCATGTTCCACACACGACGTCGCTCCGCGGCCTTCGCCACTCTCCTCGCGGGAGCACTTTCGCTCTCCCTGATCGGCTGCTCGGAGTCCGACCCCTTGAGCCTGGACCCGGGCAGCAGCCCGATGACGGCGTTGATCGACGGTGTTCCCTTCGAGGCCATCCTGGCGAGCGCCAACATCGTCGGCGATCAGGTGTTCGTGAACGGCGCCGGCGACAATCAGGTCGCCATCGGCTTCCAGTTCCCCAACGAGGGTGCGGACACGTATACGATCGAGTTGGGCAACCCGGTCGCGGCCGGCGTGACCGAGGGCACGTCCAGCTGGGCCGCCGGGTCGGGCTTCGGGAGCGGGTCCATCGTCATCGAGGTGCTGACCGCCACCCGCGTGGAGGGCACGTTCAGCTTCACCGTCGAAGGGAACAACGGTGCGTCCGGAACGCGGACCGTCACACAGGGATCGTTCGCGATCGACTTCTGACCGACCCCGTCGACGAAGGGGCCGGGGCTACACCCGTCAGACGACGATGGCCGTCGGCTCCTCGAGCATCGACTTGAGCGTCTGAAGGAAGCGCGAGCCCTGGGCCCCGTCGATCACCCGGTGGTCACAGCTCATCGTGATCCGCATCCGGGGCCGAACGACGACCTGACCATCCACGACGACGGGCGTCTCCTCGATCCCACCGACGGCGAGGATTCCCGCCTCGGGCGGATTGATGATCGCCGTGAACTCGTGGATCCCGAACATTCCGAGGTTCGACACGGAGAAGGTGGCGCCGGTGTACTCGTCCGGGGTGAGCTTCTTCTCCCGGGCGCGGCCCGCGAGCTCGCGGACCTCACCGCCGATCTGCGCGATGCCCTTCATGTGCGCATTGCGAACGACCGGCGTGATCAGTCCGTCTTCGATCGCCACGGCGACGCCGATGTGGACCGCGTTGAACCGGCGGATGAAGCCATCCTGCCACTGCGCGTTGCAGTTGGGGTGCTGCCGTAGGGCGGCCGCCGTGGCCTTCAGCACGATGTCGTTGATCGAGACCTTCCCGCCGTCCTTCTCGAGCATGGCGTTGATGCTCTTCCGGGCCTCGATGACGCGACCCATGTCGACGTCCATCGTGAGGTAGAAGGTCGGGATCGGACCGATCGACGTAACGAGTCGCTTGGCGATCGTCTTCC
>JAUIKL010000034.1 GCA_030430625.1 Gemmatimonadota bacterium | reverse complement strand
TGGACGAGACGACGCCCTCGAACCCGCGCCAGATCGCGAAGCGCCGCGCCAACTCGTTGGCGGGCGCCTTCACATAGTTGCCCCACGACCCCTGCACATAGGGATCGATGGCGGGGGTGATCTCGAACTCGACGGAGGGGAAGATCGGGTCTGCGTTGTGCAGGACCACCATCCCGTCGTCGCGGGGCGTCAGGGCAATCCGGACTTCGTGCTGTAGTGCCATGGGGAGCACCGAGAGTCCGTTGTAGTCGAGGTGCTCCCCCATGAGGTTCACCCGCCCGGGAGCACGACAGAGGTGTGTGGGGTCGGCTCCGAATCGTCGGCGAAACGCTTCTTCGGGTGAGCCGGTGCTCACCAGCTCCGAGGCGTCAGGCGTCAACGGGCGCGCCGATGAAGTCCAGCTTCGGCCACTGAGCCCAACGGCCCCGCGTGAAGTCGGGAACGTCGACCGGCCGGGATCGGTTGGCCGTAGACCACTCGGTCAGCGGGCCGATGACCGACAGCATGGCCGCGTCGTACACGTTCATATCGGTCGGCTTGCCCTCACGCAGAGCGCGGACGAGCTGGTAGTCCTCGATGTAGTCCATGCCACCGTGCCCCGCCCCGGCCGAACGCTCCTCGAGTTGCCTCCAGACGGGGTGGTCGAATTCGGCCCTCCGCTCTTGCCAATCCTCCCATCCGTGATCGGGACTCATCCCCTCCACGTGGACGCGATGCGGATATCCCTGGAAGACGCCCTTGCTTCCCTGAACCATGTGGATCCGCGAGTACGGACGAGGAAGGTTGGTGTCGTGGCTCAGGTAGATCGTGCGGCCACGCACCGTCTTGATGAGCGTCGTATTCACGTCGCCCAGGAGGTAGCGCTCATCCCGCTTCGGATGACCCTCCGGGTAGTGCTCTTCCGCCCACTCCTGGAGACCGACCGACGGCGAGCTCATCGAGACGAGGTAGTCGAGCTGGTCGCCCCGGTTGACGTCCATCACGTTGGCGACCGGGCCCAGACCGTGGGTCGGATAGAGGTTGCCGTTGCGCACCATGGAGTGCCCCCGCCGCCACAGCCCTTCGTTCCGGTCCTCGAACTTGATGGCCCGCAGGTCGTGGAGATATCCACATTCGGCGTGGAGGATCTCACCGAACAGCCCCTGGCGCGCCATGTTGAAGACCATCATCTCGGGACGGTCGTAGACACAGTTCTCCATCATCACGCAGTGCTTCTCGAAGCGCTCGGCCGCTTCCACCAACCGCCAGCAGTCCTCGACCGTGTACGCCGCCGGGACCTCGGTGGCGGCATGCTTTCCGTTCTCCATGGCAGCCAGGCAGACGGGGACGTGCCACGCCCACGGTGTCGCCGTGAAGACGAGATCGAGGCTCTCGGTCTCACACATCCGGATGAAGTCCAGGTCACCCCGTGTGTAGAGCGCGGGGGGGCGGCGGCCATCGTCCGAGATCCACTGCGCGACCTCTCGCGCGCGGGGCTCGTCGATGTCACACACGGCGACGATCTCCACGCCGTCGATACGGAGAAAGTTCCGGACGTGTGCGCCTCCCTGGAGACCGACTCCGACGAAGCCGATACGCACGGTTTCGATCGGGTCGGCCGCGAAGGGTTCGTCGGGCGCCGGCCCCAGGTGCGGGCGCTCCTGAAGACGGTCGATCTCGTCGGCCGTGAGCGGGGCGAAAAGGCCGGAGGCGCCCAGGCCGAGGCCGGCGGCGCCTAGCCGGAGGAGCTCACGGCGCTCCATCGTGCGGGGATCGTCCATCGTCTCGGTCCGAGTGGGTGGGGACACGCCTGAACGTGTGACGCCGCCACCCCGGACTCAAGGGTCCGAGCGGGTCGTCGGCGGCCGGTGGCTTCGGGTGCTACCGGTCGACGGTGGGGACGAGTGCGGAGGGAATCGGCTCGGGGGTGAAGAGCGCGTTCCAGGAGCGGCGTTCCGTGGACACGACCACGCACGGACTCGCCTTCCGGCGGCGCTTCGGCGCCTCGGGCGTCGGCGGCACACCCAACAGCTCGGGTACGACGATACGCAGCGCCGACCACACTTCCTGCTCGGGGAGTTCCAGAGTGCGGGCGAGGGCGTGGCCGGGCATCCGGGCCAGCGTATCCGAGACGAAGTTGCGATCGCCACCGCCGCGGCGACCCGTCGATGCATCGATCTCCATGTCCGCCGCGCGGACGACCAGCTCCGCGGCTCGCTCCGACATACCGATCTCGTCGCGAAGCCGGCGGAGCGCTTGTTTGCCGCGCTTGTCGAGATCTCGTCCGACCTCGGCCATCGTTCCCCCCGTTGCCTATATCCGATGCCCAGAAAGGCTGCAAAACACGGGCCAACACCTGACGACCCAGGGCAGCCGGGCACAAACATATGTTTGCTACAGGGTTGTCGAGCAAGTCTTTCGAATCGAACTTCGAGTCAGCCACCCCCGGCTTCCCGCTCAGCACCCGCCCCGGAGTGTCCCGTGCTCGACGACTCGGTGATGCGTCGGAACGACGCGCTACACCGCATGATGCGCTTCGCGCGGGTGATCGTGGCCGACGGTGAAGTGTCGGACGCAGAGGCCGAAGGCTTCCGCGCCTGGATCGAGAGCCACCCCGAGGTTCGGGGCCTTCAGCCCGTCGACGAGATCGTCGGCATACTCGACAACTTTCTCGTCGACGGCTCGCTGTCCGAGGAAGACCGCGCCGAGTTGATCGTCATCCTGGCTCGGTTCGGCGGCTAATCGTCCAGGAGCTTCGGCGGCTCCTTCGTGTCCTTCACGCCGAGCGCTACCCCCGTCCCCACGCCGGCGCCGATAGCGATCGCGGTGCCGGCCCCGACGAAGGGCAGAACGGCCACGACGGGCGCCGCCACCACGACGGCCCCCACCCCGGCCCACAATCCGAGCGCCGGCTTCTCGACGACGTTCGTGTACCGCAGCTTCTGTCCGACGAACTTCCGCGACTTGATATGGCTGTACACGCCCGAGGCACCGGCAATTCCAGCCGTCAGCAATCCCAACATCTCGTCCCCCGCGTGATCTGATTTCGGTAAGTGTAGAGGCCTGGCCTCTCCCACACTACGAAGCAGCGCCCGATCCTGTTCCGGAATCGGTTCCGTCACCGTCGACGAGGCCGACGGAGCTCAGAATCCGTCGGGCGTGATCGGGGACGTCGAGCACCTGGATCTCGATGCCGGCCCGGCGGGCCTGCTCGACCATCTCGGCGAGTGTGTGCGCTCCCGTCAGATCGATTCGTCCGAGTCCCTCGCAGCGGAGTTCGATCCGTTGCACGTCGGGCTCGTCCGCCAGCCGTGCGAAGACCAGGTCCTCCAGGGCCGGAGCGGAGCCGAACCAGAGCACCCCGCTGGGGCGCACCACCAGGGTATCTCCACTGCGTCTGGCCGTGACGTGGGGCGTCAGCTCCTGCCACAGGTGCACCGCGGCGGACAGCGCGATCCCGATCATGATGGCCTGATCGATCTTGGGAGAGAGGGCGAGGGTCAGGGCGAAGGTCCCCCACCCCACGAGCGCCTGCGCGCGGGACACCGACCAGAGAGCCAACACCTTCGTCGGCTGGATCACCTTCCAGATGGCCGCGATCACGATGCCCGAAAGGACCGCCCGAGGTAGGGGCGACAGAATTCCCGAGAAGGGGAGGAAGGCCAGGACCGCGAGCCCGGTGACCATCCCACTCCAACGGCTTTCGGCCCCCGCGAGTCGGTTCACACTCGTTCTCGACAACGACCCGCCGACGGGAAGTCCCCCGGTGAAGGCGGCCGCCACGTTCGCCATACCCTTCGACAGGAATTCACGGTCGGCGTCCCAGTGCTGTCGGGCCTCCGACGCGAAGACCCGGGAAATCGACACGCCTTCGGCAAAGCCGATGACCGAGATGATGATCCCGGGCAGGACGATGGACGGAAGCATCTCCCACGGGAGGTCCGCCGAGACCGGCGGGAGCCCAGCCGGGATGTCACCCACGGTGACGCCGTCGTAGCCGGTCACGATCGAAACGGCCACACCGACGACCGCCGCGATCAGAACCCCCGGGACGAGCGGGTGGATCCGGCCCGCGATCGTCACGGTCGCGATCGTGAACAGACTGAGAGCCACCGCCGTGCCGTGCCACCCGGACGGATCGGAGAGAGCGGCGGCAGCCCGACCCAGAACCCCGAGCCCCGGGTCGACCTCGGCTCCGACCGCACCCGGAAGCTGGGACGACAGGATCAGGATGGCCGCGGCGGAGAGGAAGCCCGTCGTCATCGAATGCGACATCAGATAGACGAGCCATCCAGCCCTGAGCAGGCCGACGAGGAGCCGGGCGATCCCGACGACGAGCGCCAGGAGTGCCGCCAGTGCGGCGTACTCGGCCGTTCCGATGGGAGCGAGCGGTGCCAGCGCTCCGAAGGTCAGCAACCCTGTCAGCGCGACCGGACCCGTCTGGAGGTACGGTGACGACGCCAGAAACGCGGCGGCGATGAGGGGGATCGTGGCCGCGTACAGACCGTGGTGGGGCGGAAGGCCCGCCAGCTCCGCGTACGCCATCGACTGTGGGATGAGGATGAGGGCTACACTCAGCCCGGCGATGACGTCCCCCTTCGACAACCGACCGGGTGGGGTCGTCCTCACGGGATCGCCTCCGCCGGCTCGCCGACGGAGGTAGAGAGCTCGAGGAGGAGTCGCTCGGTACCGCGAGCCCGCGCACCGAAGTGTCCGGACGTGGGCCCGAGCCAAACCTCGCGAGCCTCGTGGCCCTCGGCCTGGGTGGCCGCCTTGCCCGCCAGGGTGCGCAGAACACCCTCGGGATCCTGGGCCAGGAGGTGCTCGAGCGCGTAGCGGCGTTCCCCGGCGCGGAGTCCGAGGTCGAGCTCGGCGGCGACCGCCGCGAGGTCGGCCCTCGTGAAGACCAGTCCCGAACGGGCGTACGCGAGCAGGTCGCTCAGGAAGGGCTCCGACCCTTCCGTTCGGGGGTCGCGCACCGGCCCGACCTCCTCGAGCGCACGCGGCGTACAGGCGTCCGCAACGCCGAGCCGTTCGACTTCGGACCTCAGTGTCCCGACCAGGAGCCCCGCCCACCCCCGGTACGGCTCCGGGGACAGTTCGGCGACCCGCTCCGACCAGGCGAAGGCCCACGGCGCCACATGCTCGGCAAGGAGTGTGCGCTGCCCTTCAACGAGGAGCGCCCGCTCGGCCGCACCGGCGTGCGCCATGACGTCCTCGATGCGGGCGTAGATGCCCAGAAGTGCAGCGAGGTGGTCGGGCTCCTTGGGTGGCTTCTGCCCCAACGCTCGCCACAACCCGGCCACACGGTCTCGCGCCTCGCCCCCCAGCATCCCCTCCGCGCCGAGGTACACCGACGCGTACGGGTAGAGCTGAAAGGCGAAGACATCCGCATATCCTCCCGGGGACGCTGCGCCCGAGAGCCCCAGCGCCTCGACGATGGCCGCGTGGCCGGCAGTCGGCGGTTCGACCAGAACCGCCAGACTCCGAAGGAGCTCGGCGGGTGCGCCGTCAGGCACCGACCGGCTCGCGATCGGGCAGATCGTACGCCTCGCGCACCGGGCGGACCGGCCGGAGCATCCACCAGGGCCGTCGGGTTCCGTCGGGTGAGTGTCGTGATGCGGCGCGGGTCATCTCGAGCCACTTCTCGTACACCGCCTTCGACTTCGCCGTGTCCACGGACACGTCGCCGAAAGAATCACCGGGTCGAGCCGGCGTAATCCTGACGGCCTGGTGCCAACAGTGCATCCCCGAAACCGGATCGGGGTGCACGGGGTGCGTGAGGTTCTGATGGACACCGACGTCCGTCCACCACACGCGCAGTGTATCCGGATCTTCGGAGGCGAAGGGTCCCCCGCCGGCTTTTCGCTCGAGTCCCCATTCGGACCCGCTCTGGTCGAGCGCGACGGTCATCATCCCGATGCGTTGTCCCTGGTGCCCCTCGGGCTTCCACCGACCCATGTGGTGGCTGCACGCGGCCACACCGGGCCGAATCCCCTCGGTGATCCACGCCTTGAGGACGAAGTACCCGATCTCCGTCTCGACCCGCACCAGGTCGCCCGTCTTGTCGATCCCGAGTCGACGGGCATCGCTCGGGTGGATCCACAAAGGGTTGGTGTGGGCGATCTCGTCGAGCCACTTCGAGTTCGCACTCCGGGTATGGATCTGGACCGGCACGCGGAACGTCGTGAGGAGGGGCATCTGGTCGGAGTCCAGATTCTGCCGATGCACGTGGCTCTTCACGTACGTGGGCGTAGCCAGTTCCGGCCATCCCCAATCGCTCAGGGTACGGCTCCAGAACTCCAGCTTCCCGGTCGGGGTCGGCCACCCCTTCACGATCTCCCCGTCGACCCGCACCCCGACACGCCGACGTCCGTCGTCGTCGGGATCGATCTTCGTACCACCGGGCGCCTTCGGGCTCGGTGGCACCGGAGCTCGGGTGTAGACCCGCCCGGCTTCGTCGACGCGAACGTCCTCGAGTTCACTGTCCGGAACCGGATGCTCGTAGACCTTCCCGACGTTGCGGGAGACCTCGAAGGCGCCGTAGCGGCGCATGTAGTCGAGGGGGGTGAGGCCCTCCGCCGCCGCGGCCTCGGGAAGCCCCGGGACCGAGTTCTCGAAGATCCAGCCGTAGTACTCGTCGACTGTCATCTTCTCGCCCGGGCGGTCCAGCGACTCGAAGAACTGCCGGATCCCGAGCGAGCCGTCCGGGTCGATCCGCCACGTCAACTCGATCCAGAACTCGTTCTCCTCCCACACCTCTCCGGGGTTCACGTCACGGGTGTCGGAGATGTCCTCCCCCAACCGTTCGCGCGCGGCGCGGAGGACGGGCTGTCTGAAGCCGATCCACTGCCCGTCGTACTGCTCGTACGACGTCAGGTCGTGGCGCTCGGACGAGTGGCCCATCGGTAGGACGTAGTCGGCGAAGTACGCCGTCTCGTTCCATGTCGGCGTCATGGCGATATGCTGACCGATCTTCGATTCGTCGGTCAGCATCTCGATCCAGCTGAACCCGTCGGGGTTGGTCCACACCGGATTGTAGACCCGCGTGAAGTACACGTCGACGAAGGCCTCCTGCTCCCGCATCAGGTGCGGCATCAGGAACGACATCTCCATCAGGGCCAGCGGATACTCGTCGGGCCAGAGGACCTCACTCCACCGCTTCGGATGCTGGTGGGGGAGGCGAGGCGGTCGCGGCGTGAACTTGTTCCACGAGTTGGGAAAGGTGCCTCCCTCCGTGGCCAGAGCACCGAGGAGCGCGTTCAGCAGCGTCATCGTTCGGGCGACCTGCCAACCACCGAGATTCCCGGACCCGGCGCTCCGCCAGTTGTAGGTGGCCAGCCGCGTACCGGACCCGGCCACCACCGCGGCCACCGCCTCCAACCGTTCGGCGGGGATCCCCGATTCCGCCGCGGCGAAGTCGAAGGTGTAGTCGGCATACATCGACCGAAGCACCTCTTCGAAGCGTTCGAACGACGCCTCGGACTCGCCGTGGACCTCCGTCATGAACTCCTGCCAGTTCCACCAACGACGCACGAAGTCGCGGTCGTACCGACCGTGCTGGATCATCCAGTTCGCGATCGAGAGGAAGATGGCCGGTTCGCTGCCCGGGTACGGGGAAAGCCAGTGGTCGGCGTGTGTGGCCGTGTTGGACAGGCGGGTATCGAGAACGATCAGCTTCGCACCGGCCTTCTTGCCCTCGATGATCCGCTGGGCGTGAGGGTTGAAGTAGTGACCCGTCTCCAGGTGACTGCTGACGAGGAGGATCGTCTTCGCGTTCGCGTGATCGGGGCTCGGACGGTCCATGCCCATCCACCAGTGGTACCCGGAGCGGGCGCCGCTCGAGCAGACGTTGGTGTGGGAGTTGTGGCCGTCGACGCCCCACGCCGCGAGCATGCGCGTCGTGTACCCGTCCTCCCCCGGACGACCTACGTGGTACATGACCTGTTCGTGACGCTCCTCTTCCAGGCATCGCCGGATCCGACCCGCGATGTCGTCGAGGGCCTCGTCCCAACTCACCCGCTCCCACTTCCCCGCCCCGCGCGCCCCGGCTCGGCGGAGCGGGTACAGGATCCGATCGGGATCGGTCACCTGGTTGATCGTGGCCGGCCCCTTCGCGCAGTTGCGCCCTCGGGAGCCGGGGTGCTCGGGGTTGCCCTCGAACTTGCGCACCTGGAGGGTATCGCGGTCGACGTACGCCAGTAGACCGCACGCCGATTCGCAATTGAAGCACGTCGTCGGGACGAGCATGTACCGCTTCTCGACCCGCTTCGGCCACGCCTTGGAGTCGAGTTCGACCCAATCGTTCCAGCGCTCCTTCGGGGGGAAAGCCGCCAGGTGGATCCGGCTGGCGCCGGGGTAGAAGGTCTCCCCGCGGGACTCGACCTCGTCCCGGGCGGCGGAGACCCTGCGGTTCAGATCGTCGATCGTCATGCGAGGGGTACGGACTGGCCCGCCTGGACGAAGGCGTGCTCGTAGAGAAGGAGACTCCCGAGGGCCGCGAAGGCCGCGATGAACGGGGCGGTCGGCGCGAAGACCACGCCGAGAACTGCGAGCGGGACCGCGATCCAGAAGAAGTGCGCGTACTCGCCGCGCGTCATCGCCCGGGCGGCCAGGGAGGCGTGGGCGGTCGGGTGCCGCATCGACGCCTCACCCAGAACGAGCACGAGGTGGACCGCCAGCGTCCACCGCAACGTGGCCGGAAGGGCGCCGGGAACACCACTTGGGTCGAGCAGCACCAGCATCGCAGACCCCGCGACCAGTGCCTGGACCAGGAGGTGCCCCGGCAAGAGCGGGCTCTGCCACAGGTCCCGCGCTCGCGCCTGAGCGAAGAGATAGGCCGTGTAGATGGCCGTCATCACCGCCAGGGGCCCGCCGACCCACCCCATGGCGGGCGTCACGTCCGCTCGTCCCAGGAGCGAGGCTCCGTAGTGCGCAGCGAGCACCCCACCGTAGCCGGTGATGATGAAGCCGCCCCGAACGAGCCAACTCCGCCACTGTGGTTTGAGGAGAACCATCCAGAAGCGTTCGGGGTGCTCGAGATCCCAGATCAGGAAGCCGCCCGTCACGAGGAGCGCGATCATGGCCACGAGCGGTGCCGTGAGGCCCCAGAGTGTCGATGTGAACGGCAGGAAGCCGAGTACCCCCAGGAGGAGGGGAACCAGGTACGCCCCAGCCGCAATCGACTTGGTGAACGTGTACGCCGAGACCCGCCAGTCCCAGGGCGCCCGGTGCGGGACGTCGTAGCTGAGGACAGCGGCCGCCGAGCTGTTCCACGGACCGGGGTGTCCCGAAGGAACCTGGTGCGGAAGGTCCCCCTGTTCACTCCACATGAAGAGTCCGCCGTCGGGCCGTCGGGCGGCCAGCGGGTCGAGCGTGGCCTGGTCCGCCCCCTTGTAGAAGAGTTTGGGGCGCGTCTCCTTCTCTGGCCGACGTACCTGCACCGCGTCCCGGTTGATGATCTCGCTCACCGCGGAGAGTGGATCGTTCATGTCTCCGACCATGAGGGCCTGGGTCGGGCACACGACGACGCACGCCGGCTCGAGACCGACGTCCAGCCGGTGGGCGCAGAAGTTGCACTTCTCCGCCGACTTGTCGGCCGGGTTGATGAAGATGGCGTCGTACGGACACGACGCGATGCACGCCTTACAGCCGATGCAGATCGACTTGTCGAAGTCGACGATCCCGTCCGGCCGCCGGTACATGGCCGCGGTCGGGCACGCGGCCACACAGGGCGGGTCCTCGCACTGATTGCACCGTGTGACCTGGAACGACCGACGCGCCTGGGGAAAGTGACCCGTGTCCACGTACTTCACGTACGTGCGGGTCACCGAGAGCGGCACTTCGTTCTCCGACTTGCACGCTGTCGTGCAGGCGTGGCAGCCGATACATCGGGTATGGTCGACGACCTTGGCCCACAGGGGCGCCTCGTCGTGGCTCGTGGTCAGCTGGGGCATGCGGGTGACGGAAGCTCGCTCGAAGCGGACACGTCGGCAGAGCCAACCTACCGCACCGGCGCCGTGCGTTCCACAGCCGGGAGGTGTGTCCGATCACTCCTCTCGGAGCGTGCGCACGGGATCCACCCGGGTGGCGCGAACGGCGGGAACGGCCGAGGCGACGAGCGCCACGAAGGCGAGCCCCGCCGGCGCCAGCAGGAAGGTCCCGACGTCGAGCGGATCGACGCCGAACAACAGCCCTTCTAGGAGTCGGGAAGCGGTGACCGCGACGAGCCATCCGACAGCCACCCCCACGACGGCGCTCCGCATACTCAGGGCGATCGTGCGCGACGCGACCCGCCTCGACTCGGCGCCCAGAGCGATCCTGATCCCGATCTCCCGACGCCGTTCCGCCACGGCCTGTGTCGTCACGCCGTACACTCCGACGGCCCCCAGCAGGAGCCCCACCGCGCCGAAAAGGGTCAGGAGTCCGGTGACCAGAGGTGTCGCCCCGAAGGTACCGCCGACGACCTCCCGCAGCGTCCGGGGACCGAGGAGGGGAACGGACGGATCGACGCTCCGCACCGCGTCGGCGATCAGTGAAGAGGTCGGGGCGGATGCACCCTCGCTGCGGACCACGATGTGCATCCGTCGCCAGGCCCGCGCTCCGTAGGGCATGTACATCTCCGGGTGCGCCGTCGTCCGCAGATCGCTCTGACGGACGTCCGCTACGACACCGACGATTCTCACCACACCGTCGTTCATCTCGACGGTTCGGCCCACGGGATCCGTGCCGGGGAATGCCTCCGCTCCGAAGGTCTGGTTGACGACGACCACCGGCTCCGCCCCCGCCGCGTCGTCCGCGGCTTCCAGGGCTCGCCCCGCGACGACGTCCACACCCATCGCCTCGAAGTACGATCCGCTGACGATCCGGCGCGCCGTGGTCAGGCCCTCCCCATCGGCGTCGACCGGCCGCCCCTCCGGCCGGTAGCTACCCCACCACCCTCCCGGGGTCATGGGAAGGAACTGGATGCCGCCGACCGTCTGGACACCGGGCAGACGCTCCAGGCTTCGAAAGACCTCGTCGTAGTAGGCCGTCAGCGCTGCCTCGTCGGGGTAGGACGAGGTCGACGGCGCCGGGCGAACGGTCTGGACACCCTCGACGTCGAAGCCCGGGTCGACGGTCCTCAACGAGGTCAGCGACCGCACCATCAGACCCGCCCCGACGACGAGGACCACGGCGAGCGCCATCTGGATCGAGACGAGGGCACTGCGGAGGCGCCGCGACGCCAGCGATCCGGTGGTCTTGCCCGCACCCGTCGGGACGCCGGCCCGGTCGCCCCTGGCAAAGGTGGGCACCACCCCGATGACGAGCACACTCCCGAGTGTGACCACGACCGCGAAGACCACGACCGGCGTCGACATCGACACGGCGCCCAGCCGGGGAAGGTCCGCGGGTAGCGCCGATGTGAGCGTACCGAACGAGGCGCGTGCAGCGCCGAACGCCAACACCCCGCCGACACCACAGAGCAGCAGGAGTTCGATCAGGCGCTGTCGAGCCAGGCGAAGGCGGCGGCCGCCGAGAGCCGCGCGAACGGCGAACTCGCGCTCCCGTTCGTGGATCTGAGCGAGCACGAGGTTGGATACGTTCACACACGCCAGCAGCACGACGAGGAGCGCGGCACCGAAGAGTGTCCTCAGCGAGACTCGAACGTCGCCCAGGAGCCAGGTCGTCAACGTCTCGACCGTCATGCCGGCCCGGTCCTCGTCGGTCGCCTCGTACCCACCCTCGGCCCAGACGGCGGGGAGCACACGCCGGAGTTCGGCGGTCACGTCGTCGGTCGACCGACCCACCGCGATCCGACCGTATCCGGCCAGAGCGTTGCCTCCTCTGGCTTCCGGGTCGGCAGGAAGAGGGCGCCACACCTCCCAGTCGTACTCCATGGGGACGTGATCCGGCCCCAAGACTCCGATCACCGTGGCGGTCCCGTCCGAGAGTCGGACGCTGCGGCCGACGACGTCCGGGTCGGCCCCGAACCGACGGGTCCACAGGCCGTGAGAGATCATGATCGCCTCGTCGGCCAGCGCGTCGTCACGGCCGAACGACCGCCCGAGGTACGGAGCGGTCCCGAGGACCTCGAAGTGGTTCCACGTGACGCGGGCGCCACGAACCTCCTCGGCGTCCTCGTCCGTCACGAAGAGGGCGAGGGTCCGTCCCCACGCCGCGAACGACTCGAGCGTGGTCATGCCTTCGGCGAATGGCTCGAGGTCCTGTCCGCCGAGGTAGAAGAGCTCGTCCGGCAGCGGTCGAACCAGCCGCTCCGGCTCCTCGAAAGGGAGCGGGCGGAGGAGGACCGCGTGGACGACCGAAAAGACCGATGTGGCCACGCCCAGCGTGAGGGTGAGTGTGCCCAGCGTCGACAGGGTGAATCCCGGTCGGCGGCGCAGCACGCGAACGGCCACCCTCACGTCCCCACCGACGCCTCGCGTGCCGTCGAGCCACGTTGCGAGCACGCGCCCGGCCAAGGCGGGTGCCGATCCTACGACCTGGCGGAGATACCAGAGGTCCGCGCGCCACCGCCCACGCTCGGGGTGGATGTGCCGGCGGTACTCCTCGTCCAGATCTCCCACGAGCGCCCCGTCGTCCCCGTCCAGTTGGAGGCGCTCGAGAAGAGCCCGCGCCCATCGAGGGGGCTTCGGACCGGGGCTCACAGACCGCCCTCCACCGCCGAGTCCAGGTCGACACCGTCCCAGAGGCCGTCCCTGGACCTGCGCGCGCTCTCCAGAGCTTGGACTCCGGCGGGTCGGATCTCGAAGTATCGGCGGGCGCGACCGCGCCGGTCGGGGTCCGGGTCTCCGAGACGGGAAACCACCCACCCCTTGTCCTCCATTCGGTCCAGCGTGGCGTACACCGCCCCGATCGCGACCTCGCGCCCCGCGCGTTCCTCGATCTCCCGTCGGATCGTCATCCCGTACCCGGCGCCCTTCGCCCGGATCACCGCCAGCAGGACCAACTCCTCGAACGCCCCCAGAAAGCCCTTCCGTCCCATCCTCGCCCACCCTTCTACAATGTAGAGTATTCTACAATGTAGAATATCGGGGTGCGGCTGTCCATTCTCGTCGTGCCGTTGACCGGGGGGCGCGCACGGCGCCCTCCTCAGCTTCCGGTCGTCACCGCGTCGAGGAAGCCACTCCAGACCCACTCTCGGACGTTCACGCCCTGGACCGGGCCAGCGCCGTCGGCGCGGAGCGTCTCATTGAGAACCTCCACGACCTGGTCCAACAGGAGTTGGGAGTCCGGGTCCCGACCGTACGCCCCTCGCCCGATCCCGCTCTGAATTCCGATCGGCCCACTCGGATCGATGAGGATCAGCCCCTCGGCCTCCACCAGTGCGCTGTGGCTCTGTATGGCTGCCGATGCCAAGGCCACGACCCGATCGAAGTGGGCCGCGCGGGCTGCAGCGCCGGCGTCGAAGCGAGCCATGGCCCGCCCCGCCCTCTCCGCGCGCTGCTCGCCCCGGATGGCCGCGTCGTCCAGGGCGGCCTCGAAAGCCGTCGTATAGCGCTCGCGGTCGCCGGCCCGAAACAGCTGCATCGCGGTGATGTAGGGCTCCCACAGTCCGGGGATCTCCGGGTACGACGACGGCGAGGCGAAGTACTCGGCTGTGGCCCACTCGGGCGGTATCGGTTCGAGGTCGCGGAGGACGGCCTGGCTCCCTGTGAGGTACCGCTCACGCGCCCGCTCCTGGACCGCCGCTTCCGACGTCGCGATCGTCGGCTGGGGAGGCGGCGGCTCGGGTTCGGGTTCCACCTCGACCGGGGCCGGCTCCTGCTCGACCATCCCGTCGCTCGGCTGCGCGGCCTCATTGCCCATCCCGGTCAGGCCGAAGTATCCGCCGGCCCCCAGGACGCCCACGACGGCGGCGGCTGCAATCCATCGCCCGATTCCACCCGACTCCTTCCGCGCTGCGGCCGGAGTCGGACGCGCCTTCGGCTTGGCCGCCGGCTTGGGACGCTCGGCCTCGGGCTCGGCGCCGGTCGTCGGGGTCGACAACATCTCACCGAGTGAGCCCCGGTTCTCCATCGTGACCCCGAGGCCCATGCCACCCGTCCCGACGTCCAATTCCGGGGCGCCCTCGTGCGGCACCGGGTCGTCGCCTTCGACTGTCGGATCCTCTCCGCCGTCGGTACCGCCTTCGTCGGAGTCCTCGACATCCAGCGGTCGACTCGGCATGACGACCGGGCGTTCGATCTCGGGCAGAGAGGAGTCGGCAGAGTCGTCACGAGCCTTGGGTTCGACGGCCCGCGCCGGGGCGAGGCTCAAGCCGAGCCCCTCCTCCCCACCGTCTCCGTCTGGATGGGACGGGTCCCCGTCACCGTCATGCTCGACCGTACCCAACGGCTCGGACCCGTGGTCCTCCTCCCCGCCTCCGTCGCCGTCGGCAGCCGATGCGGCCTGGGCAGCCGCCGCCTCGGCCGCCGCTTCCTCTTCGTACTGCAGCTCGAGGACCAGAGGGTGGGTGAGGGCCGACGACCACGAGCCCGTTTCGCCATCGTACACGAGGTCGTCCGGTGACAAGTCACCCGCGCGCACGAAGTCCTCGAACGCCTCTCGTGAGGCGAACGACAACTCCTGACCCGCTTGAGTGCGGATGCGAAAAGCAACGGACATGGACGAAATCTCGCGCGCGACAGCCGTCACGGCTCAAACGGATGTTTCTACCGGGCGGCTGACAAGCTAGAGGGCCGCCGACTCCGCGATCAAGGTCGGCTCACTCCGGGCGGAGGGCCTCACTCGGTGCAATCCGTGCCGCTCGTACGGCCGGAACGACACACGCCGCGCACGCGACGAGCCCGATCACGATGCCCGCCCCGGCCATCGACCAGGGATCGATCGGGTGGATGCCGTGCAGGAGCCCCGCCACCAGGCGTCCCATAGCGGCCGACCCTGCCAGCCCGATGACCAGCCCGATCGCGACCAGAGACAACCCCTGGGCCAGCACGTTGCGAACCACGCGGTCGGCCCGCGCACCGAGCGCCATCCTCACACCGATCTCGCGAACCCGTCGAGACACCGTGTAGGCCAGCACCCCGTACAGCCCGACAGCGGCCAGAAGCGTCGCGAGCACGGCGAACGACACCATCAGCGTTCGCTGCATGCGCGGCTGTGCGACCGCCCTGTCGACGACCTCCTGCATTACCTGGAGTTGACCCACCGGCACCTGCGGGTCGAGTCGGCCAACGGCGGTGCGGAGCGACTCCGCCATCGCCAGCGGCTCACCTCGAACGCGCACGGCCACCTGCTGCCACGGGAAGAAGGTGGCGTGTCGATACGGGATGTAGATGGCCTCGCGGCTCGGTTCGGCGGGACCGGTCACCCGCACGTCGGCCACGACTCCGACGATCTCCCACGGCGTCAGGTCGACCCAATTGATCACGACCGACTTCCCCACCGCGTCGCCGTTCGGCCAGTACCGGTCCGCCAGAGCCCGGTTCACCACGATACGCTGGGGATCGTCCGGCCCGTCCCGCTCGTCGAAGGTCCGCCCCGCGAGCAGTCGGATCCCCATCGCGTCGAAGTAGTCACCCGAGACGTTCCGGATGTCGGCCGGTCGGCGGTCGTCGGACTCCGGCTCGGGTCGATCCGCCGGCCAGGCGGACGTCGCGGCACCCGATCCGTTCATGGGCAGGAAGGTGGTCCCCCCCGTCGCTTCGACCCCGGGGTGGGCGCGAAGGCTGTCGTGCAGGGCCAGGAAGAAGGCCGACTTGGCGGCATCTCCCCGGTAGTTCGGTCCGGACAGGTTGATGCGCGCCACCAGAACGTGCTCCGGGGTGATCCCGTCATCGATCGACAGCAGGGACGACATGCTCCGCACGAACAGCCCGGCCCCGGCCAGAAGGATCACGGAAAGGGCGACCTCACCGACCACGAGAAACCTTCGGGCTTTCACGGTGCCGCGGGAGGTCCCGCGGCCCTCCGCCTTCAAGACGCCGGCGGAGGCCCCGCCACGGATCTGGAGGGTCGGCAGCGCTCCGAACACGATCGTGGTGATCGCCGTGATCCCCACCGCTACGAGCAGGGCCGGGCCGACGACCGACGCCTCTTCGATGCGTGGCAGACGGAACGCGTCCGGCATCGAGGTCGCCATCCAGCCGAGTACGCCGTGTGCTCCGGCCACTCCGATCAGGGCCCCGAGGCCGGCCACCACCGCAGCCTCCGCCACGCCCTGGCGGACGAGGTCGATGCGGGTCGCCCCCAGGGCCGCGTGGACCGCGAGCACGCGGCGCTTGTGTGTGGCGCGCACGATAAAGAGGCCCGCCACGTTCGCGTTCGCGATCAGGAGGAGAAGCCCCACGGCCCCGAGGAACATCCACAACGCCGTGCGCACATCTCCGACGACCTCGTCGGCCATCGGTACGACCTCGGCGGACCATCCCCCGTTGAAGTCCGGGAATTCCTGCTCCAGTGCCGAGGCGATGCCGCGGAGTTCGACGTCGGCCCCCTCGGCCGTGGCACCCGGGCCGAGTCGCCCGACTGCCATGAGCCACCGCCCGGAGTTCGTCTGGTCTCCGAGGGCTCCGCCCATCGACCGCCACACTTCGGTCCCCTCACCGTGGACCATGTAGTCGGGTCGCAGGACCCCTACGATCGTGCCCTCCGTCCCGTTGAGATCCACCGAGCGCCCGACGATCGACGGATCGGCCGCGAAGTAGCGTCTCCAGAAGTCGTTGGAGAGGACGACCTCCATCACACCCTCGTCGGAGGCCCGTGTGAACGTCGTGCCGACGGCCGGTTCCACTCCGAGCAGGTCGAAGAAGTTGGGAAGCGCCGCCTGGACCATCACCTCGTCCGTGCGGTCGTCGATCGAAATCCGGGAGGGCTGCTGGATGGACACACCCGACATGTCCGACAACGTGGCGGTTCGTTCTCGCCAAGCCGTGAAGTTGCCGGGGTTGGCGACGTTCCGGTGCCGATCCCTCGGCATGTGCCACTCCCAGACGGCCACGAGTCGATCCGGCTCCTGGTACGGAAGTGGCGAAAGCACCACCGCTTCGACGATCGAAAAGATCGCGACCGTGGCGCCGATCCCGAGCGCGATCGTGCCGACGGCCGTCCCCATGAAACCGGGCTCCAGGCGGAACTGCCGAAGCGCCAACCGGAACTGCTGTCCCCATCCTCCCATGATCCTTCCCCCTCGAACGGCCTCCTGGAGGCCCTGCACGATGAAGTGAGCGGAGAGCTTGGCGGCTTCCCATACGTACCAGAACGAGGCCGACCGCTCTCCCTCGGTCGACCGCTCGCGGAACTCGGTCTCCAGGTCCGCGCGGGCGCTTCGCCCCGCTCCCCCGGAAGGGAGCAACCAGGTCAGCAGCCTCGCGGCCCAACGCGGGGGGCGAGGGCTCACGCGCCCTCCTCCCGAAGCACGCCGTCCAGACCACGCGAGAGGGCGTCGAACGCACGGCGGGACTCCCGCAGCGCGGACAGTCCGGCTTCGGTGACCGCAAACCGCCGCAGCGCGCTCGCCCGACCGGTCACGTCCGCCTCGGCCTCCTCCCACTCGACGAAGCCCTTTTTCTCCAGCCGATCGAGAGTCGTGTAGAAGGCCCCGCGGGAGACGGCCCGGTCGGCGCTCCCCTCGATCTCCCGGCGCACTTCGAGCGCGAAGGCGCGGTCCTTCTGCTGCAGGATCGCGAGCAGAACCATCTGCTCGAATTCGCCGAGGAAGGATTTGGGACTCATGGCGCCCGCTCCGTACGGTCGGTGGTACCGGAAAGGTGTCTACATCGTAGACTCATCCGTCTACAATGTAGACGACGGACCGTACGGAAAAGTTGCAACGGGCCCGGAGACGACGATCAGTGGCCCTGATCCAGCCCCGTGTTCACCTGGAGGTACGCCTGCAGACGCCCCGCCTCACTCTCCTCACGGAAGCGCCGGCGACGGCGGAGGCGAAGCCAGTGTTCGGTCGTCGAGCCGAAGACGAGGAGCACACCGATCGGGAGTGCCCACTTCGGAAGGCCGGCCGACAGCACTCCCGGCATCGCCCCGACGAGGAAGACCAGGCCGGCCACCACCTCGACGAGTGCGAGGGGCGAAAACCCGACACCGACCCGCATACCCGATCGGACCTTCAGCCCTCCCGAAAGGAGGAGAAGGAGGGCGGTGACGAGGGTGATGACGGCCACCGGGCGGTCCCCTACGCTGGCGGCGCGTCCAACAGCTCGTCGACCAGGAAGAGGTCGGTGAGCAGAGCGCGCAGGTGCACGTTGGCGTTCAGCGAGTCGATCAGCTGGGAGCTGACTCCGGGTCGGGCAGAGACCAGCCGGACGGCGGCCAGGGCCGCACCGGCATCGGCCGCGACCACCCGGGTCATTTCGGCCCAGGACGCCTGAGGCTCCAGCGATGCCGAAGCCTCTCCCACGAGCTCCCCGAGTCCGTCGAGCGCTTCCTCGAGCCGACCGAGGAAGCTCCGTAGCTCGGCGCCGGCCTTGGCTCCCTGGTCCGTCGTCAGACCCTGGGCGGCGTAGGCCAAAAAGAACTCGTAGCTCGATTCGATCGCGTCGATCCGTTCTTTCACGTTCGCGGTCGCCGAGGCGACCGCCGTCGAATCACTGCTCAATCAATCCTCACGTGGGGCGCTGACGGACGAGT
The DNA here is from genome assembly GCA_030430625.1 of Gemmatimonadota bacterium. Lineage (GTDB taxonomy): Bacteria > Gemmatimonadota > Gemmatimonadetes > Longimicrobiales > Gaopeijiaceae > UBA2589. Next base: position 1,010 of record JAUIKL010000034.1, on the reverse strand, counting down.
CGGCCAGCCCACCTTCGACCGGCGTGGAAGGCCGAGAACCGATGACCCACTTCGACGGGTCGAAGTGCGCCACGTAGTGCTCCCGGTCGATCCAACCTCGCACCATCGACCAGGTGATCCAACGCCGTTCAGGGCGCAGCGCGAAGTAGATATGGGACGTCACGAGGACGATCAGCGAAACACCCGACAGTCCGTGCACCACGTACATCACGCCCCAGACGCCATCGGAGAAGAGATACGGGTTCCGCGTCCAGAAAGGCGTGTCGATCCGAACCATCATCAGACCACCGGTGATCATCGCGGCCAGCGACACGACGACGATCGAGTGGTGGTAGAGTCGGTGATCGAAGGGGTACTTGCCGGCCTTCGGCGGCGCCGGCGCCTTCGGAGACATGATGTGCTTCAGGTGCGCGATCCCCTCGCCGATGCCCAGCTGGAACATCGACCAGAAGTCCTGCCACCCGATCGCGTGGATGACGTGGTAGACGATCGTGATGATCAGGAGGACGCCCGCCTGCCAGTGCAGTTCGACCCAGTTGAACTGGAGCCCCATCACGGGGACGAACGCGGTCACCAGCAGCGTGAGCATCGCGATCGACATCGTCCAGTGGAAGATCCGAGCCGGCAGTGAGTGTCGCTCGATCTTCTCGGGGATCCCCGAGGCTGCGCTCGCATCCTCCGAGTGATCCTCGGCGGGACGCATGCGATACCACACCGCGTGTCCGATCAGGAAGAGCACCGCGGCCCCGACCGCGAGCCACATGAGGTCCCATGACACCCCGATCAGGACGTTTTCACCCCACGGATTGTCCGCGCTTCGCCAGAATTCCATCAGGCGAGACTCCGGATGGCGCGGCGAACGAGATTCCGCATCATCGGAATTTTGTAGTCGTTGTGTCGGAGCGCCCGGGCGCCCTCGATCGCCGCTTCACCGGCCGCCTGTGCGGTCGCCTCGTCCCCCGTCGTGCCCGCCACGATCCGCTCGGCGGCCTCGACGCGCACCGGGAAGG
>JAUIKL010000266.1 GCA_030430625.1 Gemmatimonadota bacterium | reverse complement strand
ACAGGTGGTCGAAGCTGTGGTAGATGGCGGGTCGAGCGCGTGATCGCAGGGAGCGCATCTGCACGTCGGCCGCGAGCCCGACGACTCGGTACGTGTCCCCGCGATCGATCTCCTGGCCGATCGGGTCTTCGCCGGGCCAGAAGAGTTCGGCGAGGGCCTCGTTGACGACGACCACCCGCTCGGGCTCGTCTCCGAAGCCGCCCAGGGCGCGGCCGGCCAGGAGGGGCACCCCGAGAGACTCGAAGTAGTCCGGGCCGACGATGATGTACTCGGCTTCGTAGCTCACCTCCGGTCGACCGACCGGGCTGGCCGAAGCGCTCGCGTGGCCCCCGGCGATCGGGGCCTGGTTGGCCAGAGACACGGAGCGGATCTCCGGCAGGGCCGAGGCCTCGCGCTGCAACTCCTCGAGAAAGCGCCGCCCGGAGTCCCGGTCGTAGCGGCCGGACGACTGGAGGTCGATCATGCCGACCGTCACCCCGTGTGCATCGAAGCCCGGTTCCGCCTGGCCCACGTTGAGGACGCTTCGGCCGAGGAGCGCCGCGCCCGAGAGAAGTCCAAGGGACAGCCCGAGTTGGGACACGATCAGCGCATCCCGGAGCCTCGTGCGGGAGCGGCCGACGTGGGCACCCTCTTTCAGCGTGGCGGACACGCGTCGATTGGAGGTGCTCCACGCCGGTGCGAGGCCGAAGAGGACCGCTGCCACGCCGCCGGTCACGGCAAGAAAAGCGAACACGCGCGCATCCGGGGCCACGGACACCGAGATCGTGTAGGGGAAGACGGCGGGAACGAGCCTCCCGGCGCCCAGGACGAGCGGCAACGCGAGCAGGGTGGCCATCACGGCCAGCAGGGCACTCTCGGTCAACCACTGGCGCACCAGACGCCCCCGGCCCGCACCGAGGGCGAGACGTAGCCCGACCTCACCGCGGCGGCCCGACGCCTTGGCCAGGAGGAGATTGGCCACGTTGGTGCAGGTGATGAGGAAGACGAGACCGACGATCAGAAGCAGCAGGAGGGAGAGCTGTCGGGCCTCGGCCCGACCTTCGGGGTCGAGACCTACGCCCTCCGTCAGGAGGACGAGGATGTTCTCGTTCGATTCGCTCGCGGCGCGTAGCCGGGTGGCCATGACCTCCATCTCCGCGCGAGCCGCCGGAAGCTCGACGCCGTCCTCGAGACGGGATACGACCTCGATCCAACTCGTGCCCCACTGGTCGAAGGGAAGCACGCCGAAGTAGCCGGGGTGCTGCATCGTCGGCACGAAGAGCTCGGGAGGGCTTCCGATGCTCTCCGCACCGGTGAAGCCGAGGGGCGCCACGCCCACGACGTCGTAGGGCGCCGCCCCGATCGAAACGGTCGTGCCGACGACCGCGGGGTCGCCCCCGAAGCGGCGCGTCCACAGGCCGTGGCTCAGCACCACGACCGGGTGTTCTCCGGGCCGTAAGTCGTCCTCGGGCTGCAGGAGTCGCCCGGCGGCGGGTTCGACGCCCAACACTTCGAAGTAGTTCCCGGTCACGAGGAGGCCCGTGATGCTCTCCGCCTCGGGTCCGTCGCCGAGGACGAAGCCTTCTCTCGTGTAGCCGGCGGTGCCGGAGAAGGATTCCGCCGACCCGATCAGCTGCATGGCGGGCCAACTGAAGTTGTCCCACCTCGGATCGTCGGTGTACGAGCGCGCCACCTGCACGAGCCGATCCGGGGCCTCGATCCCTGCGGGGGCGCGAAGCACCAGACCGTTCACGAGGGAGAAGATCGACGCGTTCGCCCCGATCCCGAGCGCGAGCGTCCCCGCCGCGACGAGTGTAAAAACCGGGGCTCGCCGAAGCACCCGCCATCCGAACCGCACGTCCTGGAACACACTCTCCATCGTCCACCCCTCCACCCTCACCCAAAGTCCATGCGGCAGCGCACCCACCGCGAAGCCGACCACCGAGGGGAGCCCCCGAGCTCCCCCTGCACGCGCTCTCACGAGCGCCTCCACTTCCGCCGTCCACTCCTCGCGCCACTCCTCGCGTCGTTCTCGAGGGACGAGTCCCGACGCGAGCGTGACGATCCACCGCGCCACCCGAGCGCTCACGGTCAGGGCGCCCGGTCCGGTGTCGTCAGGTCGAGCGTCACCGAGCGGAGCCGCGCGACACCTTCGGCCAGGGCCACCGCACCCTCGGCGGTCAGCTCGTAGTAGCGCCGTCGGGGTCGGCCCTCCCGCTCGGCCACCCGCTGATCTTCCCAGCTGCTGCGCACCAGGCCGCGCTTCTTCAGCCGACCGAGCGTCGGGTACACCGTCCCCGAGGGCATGTCCGTTCGGGCCACGATGTCGAGCCCGTACGAGACCCCGTCGCGAATCGCTCCGAGGATACGCAGTGACGTGACACCGAGCGGTCGAGGCATGGTGTGTCCCCATTGGGTAGAAGTGTAAGGTAAGTAGTATACGATGCAGGGGGGCTCGTCAAGCTGGAAGGGGCGGGATGTCACGAGATGCTTCATCGCGACCACCCCCCGTCCTACCTTAGGGCGTCCACGGCCTCCCCCGGTCGCCCGACCTCTACCCACCACGCCGTACGTGACCGCTCACCCCTCCGCCGCGCTCTCGGTGGCGCTCGTTCTGACTCTGGTCGGATGCGGTGGCGGCACCACTCCGCCGCCTGCGCCCGGTCAGGCGAGGGGCACGGCACCGGACCTGCGTGGCAGCCGGGTGGTCGTCCTTCCCTTCCAACAGAACCTCGGTGTACCCGGAGACCTGGACGCCGAGTTGGCTTTCGCGCTCCGGGATCGGACATCCGATGTCGCGTGGGTGCCGGAGGACGAAGTTCTCGACATTCTGCGCCGATCCCCGGCCGTCCAGGCCCAGACCCGAGGGCTCCCCGTAGGGAACTTCCTGGTCGCGCAGGTCGATCGGGTCGGCGACCCACTCTACGGACACCTTCGCCGCATCTCGGGGCTCGTCGACGCGCAGGGGATCGTCATTCCCGTGCTGGCGTCCGTGGCGCCTGCCGGTGACGTGGAGGGAGCCACTCCCCGCGTCCGGGTCCAGGCGGCCCTCGTAGAGCCGCGGACGGGACGTGTGCTGTGGTACGGGGTGGAGGAAAGCGGTGACTTCTCGGTCGACGACCCCCGGGCTCTGGCCTCGGCGGTGGAGCGGCTGGCCGGCTCCTTGCTCTGGTACGCGGACGACTGAGTCGAAATCGGAGAGCGAGATGGGTAGGCGTGTGAAGAGCGGTCGTCGTGTGTGGCTTCGTCGCGCGTGGGTGCGTCGTGTCGGGGTATCGATCGGGGTGTGGTTCGCGGCCGCGTGTGGCGGCCCGTCGACATCGGGGGCGCTGCCGTCCGCCGAGGACGTCATCGTCGCGTACGAGTCCACCCGTGACATCGAGGCGGAGATCGTCGGCAACGTCGCCGTCCTGACGATCGAGCAGGATCCGAATCAGCTGCGGCGTGGCGGCTCCCTTTGGGCGAAGGTCGGTCCGTATATCTTCCTCTTCTCGGCCGAGACACAGGACCTGTTCGTCACCTATCCGGGCCTGGCCGCCGTTCGTGTCGTCACGACGGTGGGGGGAA
>JAUIKL010000265.1 GCA_030430625.1 Gemmatimonadota bacterium | reverse complement strand
AGCAGGCGCGGCCCTTCCGCGAAGCCGCCCCCAGCGCGATCGTCGACCAGCCCGGTGAATCCGGGGACCATCAGCGCCCCGACCAGGGTAACGAGTCGCGGAATCACGCCGAACAGAGCACCCTACCGATGCGCAAAGGCGTTCTCGCCCGATACCTCATCCGAGCCCACCTCGGGCCCTTCCTCTTCTCGCTGACCGCGATCACGGGTCTGATCTTCGTGAACGCGATCGCGCAGCGTGTGGATTCGCTGGTCGGCAAGGGCCTTCCGTGGAGCGTCATCGGCGAGTTCTTGATCCTGTCCCTACCTCATACGATCGCGCTGTCGCTCCCGATGTCGGTCCTGGTGGCGGTCCTGTACGCCTTCAGCGAGATGGCGGAGTCCAACGAGATCACGGCGATGTCGGCGGGTGGGGTGCGTCCGAGTCGGATCATGACCCCGATCCTCGGGTTGGGGGTCATCGCGGCGCTGGTCATGCTCTTCTTCAACGACACCGTCCTCCCTGAGTCGAACCACGCGTTAAAGAACCTCCTGCTCGACATCGGTCGCAAGAGCCCGACGCTCGAGCTTCGCGAACAGGTCGTTAACGAACTGCGCACTCAGGCCGGCCTCGAGCGCTACTTCCTGACCGCCGACCGCATCGATCACGAATCGAACGAGATGGAAAACGTCACCATCTTCGATTCGAACGACATGGAGGCTCAGCGCACCACGTACGCCGCCTCCGGTGAGATGGCGTTCAACGACGCCCGCACCGACCTGTACCTCACTCTGTACGACGGGGTCGTCCACGAGGTCCAGAGCAACCCGATGGGCGGATTCCGGCGGCTCTACTTCGAAAAGCAGATCGTACCCCTCCGCGAGGTCGGCAACGAACTCGAGCGACGCCTCGGCGGGTCGGACCGGTCGGACCGCGAGATGGGCTTCGCGATGCTCGCAGAGAACGCCGAGACGAGGCAGGTCCAACTCGACTCGATCTACGTCGAAAACCGCGAACTCGGTGTGCAGGCCGTGCGCATCGCGCTCAATCAACCGGCCGAGTCCGACACCGCCTGGGTCGACGGGAGCCGCCGGCGTGACGTGATCGGCGCGCGCATGGGCCAGGGGCCGTACATCACCCGGGACGCCCTCACCCAGCAGATCGTGGCGGGCACCCGGGCCCGGTCCGCACGGGGCGCGGCTCTGGAGCAGTCGATCAACCGCTTCGAAGTCGAGATCCACAAGAAGTGGGCGATCGCGATCGCGTGCCTGATCTTCGTCCTCATCGGGCCACCCCTCGCCCTGCGCTTCCCCCGGGCCGGAGTCGGTTTCGTCGTCTCCGCCTCGGCCGTGATCTTCTTCGTCTATTGGATCGGGCTACTCGTCGGCGAGAGCCTGGCCGATCGTCGGGTGGCCGACCCCGCCGTCACCATGTGGCTCGGCAACGTGATCTTCTTCCTGGTGGCGCTCGTCCTCCTGTCACGCATGGGTCACTCCTCGGGGACACGACGAGGTGGGGGGATCGGGGATACGATCGCCGGCTTCTTCGGCTCGCGACGCTCGGAGTCGGAGGCCGCATCGTGAGGATTCTCGACAAGCTCGTCGTCCGCACCTTCCTCAAGCTCTTCTGCCTCGTCCTGGCGGCGGCCCCGCCCCTCTTCGTCATCGGCGATATCGCCGAGAACCTCGACGAATACATCGACCGGGGGCTGACCGGTGCCGAGGTCGTACAGTCGTACATCTACCAGCTGCCCCTCTTCGTCCAGTGGTCCTTCCCGGTGGCGGCCCTTCTGGCAACGGTCTTCACCGTTCACTCGGCTACGACACACCGGGAAATCGTCGCGGCGAAGGCCGGGGGCATCTCGTTCCACCGCTTCGTCCTCCCGCTCATCCTGGTCGGAATCGGGCTCACGGGCGTGGCGCTTGGACTCTCCGAGGTCGTCCCGCGGGCCAACCGCATCTCGGCACAGATCCTTCGGTCCGAGACGCCTGGACGTTCGTGGAGATCCGACTTCGTGTACGAGTCGGAGGACGGATACACCTGGCAGGTCGAGCGACTCACCGCCGCAGACGGCCGGATCAACGGATTGATCCTCGAACGCGGGCCCGACCATGCCGACGGCCCGCTCCACGTCGTGGCCGAAGCCGGTCGGTACGAGGCGAGTACCGGATGGGTGCTCGCTCAGGGGTATCTGCGGACGCTTCCCAACGACTCCTTGGTCCGCACGCTCGAGTTCGACCGACTGGCCGTCCCGGACATCGTGGAGAAGCCGAACGAGCTGCTCGAGGTTCCGCCGGAACCGGACGAGATGACGTACGCGGAGATCGATCGTTTCGCCGACATCATCCAGAGGACGGGGGGAGACGCGAACGAACTCCTCGTGAAGCGAGAACAGAAGATCTCCATCCCCTTCACCACCCTCGTCATCATCCTTTTCGGGGCCCCGCTCGCCACGAGCAACAAACGCGGAGGAGCGGCCTACGGGATCGGCTTGTCGCTGGCCACGGTCCTCGTCTTCACGATGATGCTGCGCGTGGCCGGGGCCCTGGGTGAGGCCGGCGCGATGACTCCGCTGATGGCCGCGTGGCTCCCGAACGCCGTCTTCCTGGCGGCGGCGCTCTTCTTCTTCTCCCGAGTCCGGACGTAGCCGGAGTTCAGCTTCCGAGGGTCTCGGCGAAGGCCGGTGTGAGTTCGACCTCGTAGACTTCTTCGACCGGCCCACGCAGGACGACGTCGAGCGCGTCCGATACCTCGATCCACAGGGACCCGCCCGGAGCGACGACCTCGATCGTCCCGGGGGCGAGACGACCGGTGGATACGCAGGCGACGGCCACCGCGCAGGCACTCGTGCCCGAGGCGCTCGTGGGTCCGACGCCACGCTCCCAGATGAGAGCCTGGGCCCGGCCGGGCCCGACGGGGACCGCCAACTGTACGTTCGAGCCCGCGCGGAGGGCTGGATGGGTCGTCAAACGCGGGCCGATCCGGGACAGGGCCGCCTCGTCGAGGGTCACCGGGGCGCCCCCCTCCCCGAAGACGACGAGGTGGGGGTTGCCGACGGACACGGGGACCAGATCCAGATCGGCTACGTCCGAGGAGAACGCGGGTACATCCATTCCCACGTGCTCCCCGCCGACGCGCGCCCGCCCCATGTCCACCGAGATGTCCCAGGTGGCTCCCTCGACGCCGTGCACCTCCATCGGCACGACGTCGCCGCCGACGTGCGCCACCACCCGGCGGACGTCGGGGAATCGACGCACGACGTGGGCGGCCAACACTCGGAGACCGTTCCCGCTCCGCTCGAACTCACCGCCGTCCGGGTTGAACATGCGCAACTGCACCTCCGCCTCCGGACCCTGGGCCTGCGCGCTCAACATCGCGACGATCCCGTCGGACCCGATGCCCACATGGGGATCGCACACGCGGGCCACGGCTTCGGCCGATGCGGTCCAGCCGTCCCCCGCCTCGAAGACGAGGTAGTCGTTTCCGAGTCCGTGGGCCTTGAAGCCCCGAGGCGAGAGTCGTGGTCGTGACGTGCTGCGCAACGTTGCCCCCACGGGGAGAGTGCCGAGGA
>JAUIKL010000264.1 GCA_030430625.1 Gemmatimonadota bacterium | reverse complement strand
CCACCGTGGCGAACATGCGGTCCTCCCAGAAGTTGTCCATCCCACCGCCGGTGACCTGCTTGCCGATCGGGTCTTCACCCGGCCAGGTGGCGTTGGCGAACCCTTCGCTGACGACGACGACATGGGCGTCGTCCGGGCCGTCCTGAGGTCCGAAGAGGCGCCCACGCAGGAGCGGGATGTCGAAGGCTTCGAAGGCACCGGAACTGGCGACCACGTACCCGGCGATCGTCGTCTTCGTAAGGTCTCCGTCCAACTCGAGGCGCCCGTTCGGCAGTGTCCCGCCCGCCGGGCGCTCGCTCAGCAGTCCGGCCGAGCGTACCGCCGGAGACGCCTCGAGCTCGGCCAGGAGTTCGGTGTACCAGCGGGCCTGGTCGTACTCCGTCTCGTACTTCAGCCGGGACAACGAGACCTCGACCGCCGCGACGTCGTCTCCGTCCACGCCGATGTCCTCGGCCAGGATCTGCTGGAAGGAGCGTACGAGGAGGCCCGAGCCAGCCAGGAGCACCAGGGCCAGCGCCACCTCCGTCCCGACCAGGATCCGCCAGATCGGGCCGCGATGCCCCAGCGTGTTCCCTCGACCGCCGCGCAGGGCGTCACTGTCGCCGTCGCGGGTCAGTCGGAGCGCCGGGTACAGCCCGAAGAGGAGCGCCGCTCCGGCCGCCACCGCCGATGCGAAGAGGAGGACACGGGCATCGACCGCGACCTCGTCGAGTCGCGGAAGCGACGCCGGGCCGATCACACGCAAGAGGCGGGTCAGCCCGACCGCGAGCGCGATGCCGGCCAATCCGCCCACCGTCGCAAGGACTACGCTCTCCGTGAGGAGCTGGCGGACGATCCGCCCCCGCTCCGCTCCGAGGGACGACCGGATCGCCAGCTCACGAGCGCGCGTCGTCCCACGAGCGAGAAGGGTGCTGGCGATATTCGTGCACGCCACGAGCAGGACGAGACACGCCGCACCGAGGAGAAGCAGGAGGGGCGTTCGCGATCCTCCGACGAGCCGCTCGCGCAGGGGTGTCGCGTCGGCCCCCGTCGCCAGGAAGTCCGGGTCGGCGTCGGGCTCCTGCAGGACGATGACTTTGGTGAGGGCGTCGATCTCCTCCTCCGCGACTTCGAACGAGGTCGTCCCGTTCATCCTGGCGACGACTCTCCAGTTGTGAGACGTCCGCGAGGTGTTGCCGTGGGGCTCCGCGGCCCCCCACACCTCCGCCCCGGACGGGAAGTCGAAGTCGGGCGGCATCACACCGACAACCTGGACGCGGCGCCCGGACACCTCGAGAACGACATCGTCGATCGGCACACTGCCGAGTTCGTTCTGCCAGAAGCTGTGGCCCACCACGACGGCGGACGGGTCGGTCGTGGTGTGCTCGGCCGGACCGAGGAAGCGGCCCTGAGCCGGGGCGAGCCTGAAGACGCTCCAAAAGTCTTCCGAAACACTCGCGATGGCCGTGCGAATCGGTCGGTCCGCGCCCAACACCGTCGAGCGACCCACCGTGTACGCCGCCATGCCTTCGTACGACCGTGCCTCCTCGTGCCAGTCGAGGAAGTTCGGCCACGCCACGGCCATGACACCGCCGCGGTTGTTCGACTCGAGGAGCTCGACGAGCCCGTCGGGTTCGTCGTACGGCAGCGGTTTGAGGAGCACCGCATACGTCACCGAGAAGATCGCGGCGTTCGCTCCGATCCCCACCGCCAGGGTGAGGAGGCTTGCCAGGGTGAAACCCGGGCTACGCCACAGCGTCCGAACCGCGTACTGAACGTCCTGAAGGACTCCACTCCACATCTCCCACCTCCGCACTGCCCGGTCGTGGCTTTCCGTGATCTTGCTGCACTCGCTCTCGATCGCGGCGCGATCTCCAAAGAGCCGTTCTGCTTCGACGCGAGCGTCCTCCCTCGACCACCCCGCCTCCTCGAGCTCGTCCGCTCTCAGGGTGAGGTGGGCGCGTATCTCACGCTCGACGTCTTCCTCAGCTGACGGACCACCGAACGGTCGCCGCCGACCTGTCCGTCTACTCATCGGCGGTAGGCCCGCCATCGGCCGTCGCCCTGCTCGTCGACATTCAGCCGCCCGGTCGTCCCAACACGGCACCCATCGCTTCCACGTACCGGTGCCACTCCTCCACACCCTGTTCCAGCTCCGCCTCGCCCGCCTGCGTGAGGCGGTAGAACTTGGCTTCCCGGCCGGTCTCGGTCGTGCCCCACTCGGCCGTCACCAGGCCGCGCTTCTCGAGGCGGCGGAGGGCGGGATACAGAGCTCCCTCCTCGATCGAGAGGTTCTCCCGCGTACGATCTCGGATCGATCGCGAGACCCCGTAGCCGTGCAAGGCTCCGTGGCTCAGCGTCTTGAGAATCAGGACGTCGAGCGTGCCCCGGAGCAGGTCGAGCGGTCGACCGGTCATCGTCGGATCTCCGAAGAGGGTGCGGACGGTACACGTTTCTATGCATCAGAACCTTATGCATAAGGATGGACAGGTTCAAGGGCGTCGAACCGCCGACGCCGATCCCTTCGACAGGACAACGCGGCCGACGGTTCGATTTACTTCGTGCGCACGCCCTCGTAGCATCGTCGTCCGATCCGCCCCTCGACCCGGAGTCTCCGCGTGCAGTACGCCCCTTTTCGGATGGAACGCTGGCAGTCGACGTACGAACACCGCGTCGAGATCAACCTCTCCGAGAGCGGTGTTCACCCGCTCACCGTGGACGAGTTGATCGAGCTGTCGGGGCGTGAGATCGACGTCGGCCCGACCTTGCTCGGCTACGGACAGTCGAATGGTTCGGACGAGCTGCGGGCGCTCGTGGCCGAGCAGTACCAAGGGGCCACGGACGCCTCGATCCTGGCCACCGTGGGCGGGGCCGAGGCCAACTTCACCTCCTTCTGGCACCTCTTCGAAGGTGGTGCGAAGGCCGCGATCGTCCTCCCGACGTACGGACAGGTCCCCGGACTCCTCGAGTCGTTCGGGAGCCGACTCCTCCCTGTCCACCTCCGAGAGGAGGAGGGGTGGCAGCCCGACCTCGACGCTCTCGAAGCCGCCCTCGTCGACGGGGCCTCCTTCGTGTTGATCACGAACCCGAACAATCCGACCGGCGCCGCCCTGACACGCGAGTCGATGGACGAGATCGCCCGTCTGACGGAGAAACACGGCGCGTGGATCCTGGCCGACGAGGTGTACGCGGGCGCCGAGACCGGCACCGAGCGCACCCCCTCCTTCTGGGGATGCCACGACCGGGTCCTCGTGACGAACTCGCTGTCGAAGGCGTACGGACTCCCCGGCCTTCGCCTCGGGTGGATCGTCGGCCCGGACGCGCTGATCGAAGAGATGTGGGGGCGCACGGACTACACGACGATCGCGCCGGCGTCCCTGTCCGACTCCCTCGGTTGCGTGGCGCTACAACCCGATGTCCGCGCGCGCATCGGGGAACGGACACGTGGGATCGTCCGGAAGAACCTCGGTGTCCTCGAGTCGTGGATGGAGGCCCAGGCGGGGCGCTTTCGCTACCGCGCGCCCGATGCCGGAGCCATTTGCTACACGCACTACGACGCCGCGGTGAACTCGAGCGACTTCG
>JAUIKL010000263.1 GCA_030430625.1 Gemmatimonadota bacterium | reverse complement strand
CTCACCCACACGTCCGGTCTCCCCCAGTGGTGGCCGGTCTACTACCACGCGGAGGATCGGGACGCGGCCTGGGAGTGGTTGCGAAGACAGGACCCGACCTGGCCGGTCGGGGCCGAGCGGCACTATTCCGACCTCGGGTTCATGGTGCTGGGGCGAATCGTCGAATCGATCACGGGAGACCAGCTCGACCAGTACCTCGACCGAGAGCTCTACGGGCCCCTCGGGGTGTCGGCGCACTTCCGGCCGGGTGGTGCCGACCTGCGGGGAGACCCGGCCAACATCGCGGCCACGAGCCACGGCAATCCCTTCGAGCGCCGAATGGTCCACGACACCGACTTCGGCTATTCGATCGAGCTCGATCCCGCGTCCTGGGACGGCTGGCGGATGCGGACCCTCGTCGGAGAGGTGAACGACGGGAACGCGTGGCACGCATTCCAGGGAGTGGCGGGACACGCCGGCCTCTTCGCCACAGCGACCGACGCGGCGTCCCTCGTGCAGCTCCTCATCGCCGGGGGCGACTCACCGGGAGGACGTTTCATCGAACAGGGCACGGTCGACACCTTCCTCGCGCCGCATGCGCCGGGACAGGCGCTGGGGTGGCAGCTGCCCGACTACGCCCCCGAGGGTTCGTTCGGCCACACCGGCTTCACCGGGACCTTCGTTCTGGGCGTACCCGAGCTGAACCGCGTGATCGTTCTCCTGACCCATCGGCAGAACCCCGGGGTCGACGCGGACACGCAGTACTCCGATGTTGGACCCCTGCAGCGCGCGGTGACCCGTGCGCTCACGACATCACCAACGACCGGGGGATGAATACGATGGCCAGTCGGGAACTACTGAACCCTCAGGCGCTCGAGACCGCGGTCGAGGGCCTGGAAGGCTGGTCGGTCGTCGATGGGAAGCTCCACAAGGAGTACACCTTCCGCGACTTCGTCGAGGCGTTCTCCTTCATGGCAGCGGCCGCTCTCTGTGCCGAACGGAAGAACCACCACCCCGAGTGGTTCAACGTCTACAATCGGGTGCGCGTGGACCTCGCCACACACGACGCGGGTGGAATCACGGCCTGGGACGTCGAACTGGCGGCCGAGTTCGACAGGGCGGCCGGCTGACCGATCCTCGGGTCAGGCGACTCTACGCGTAGCCAGCCAGCTGGCCAACCAGCTCCCGAGGACACTCCCCCAAAGTGCGATTCCCAGGCTGCCCGCCACCGACTCGGGGCCCAGGAGCCCGACCACGATCAGGGCTGCCACACCGATCGTGTACGCCGTCATCACCTGTCTCGGCCATCCGATCGGTGTATTGAACACTCCCGAGAGCGGGATCACGAAGAAGGCCGCGGCCAGCGCGCCGAGACCGATCCGGCCACTCCGGCCCATAAAGGCGAACCAGGCGAGGAAGAAGGTCGCGAGGCACGTCCCTCCCACCAGGAGGGCAGCCATCCGACGCTCTCGTGTCACGAGCTTCCGCGCGTCGGCGTCCATCATGAGGACGAAGTCGGACAGGGATTGCCAGGTCCAGCTGAGAAGCACGAAACCGACCCACGCGAGCATCAACGGGATGGCCAGGAGCGTCAGGGCCGGCGACGCATCCATCACCTCGGAGAGGGCGTTGAACCCGACGATGCCACCGATGATGATGGCCCAGCGGGTGCGACTGTCGATCCGACCGAACCAGAGGAAGAGCCGAAGGATCCGTCTGTAGATCGGGTTCTTGGCCTTCGTCGCTTCGATCAGACCGTCCCGAGCCCAGTCCGCGCCCGGGTCCAGGGCCAGGGCTTGCTCGAAGTGCTCTCGGGCTCCGTCGACGTCACCCCGGTCGAGTGAACTCCAGCCGAGTCCGGTCCGACCGAAGCCGGAGAGTGGATACGCGGCCAGCAGCGACGCGAAGGCGTCGTCGGTCTTCGCGGTCGGTTCACTGTACCGAAGCGCGTACGCTTTGAGCCCGAGACACGGCTCGTGTCCCGGGTCGACCTCCAGACCGTGATCCGCGATCGCCACGGCCTCGGCGTACGCCCCGCGCCGGATGGCCAGTTGAGCGAGCAGGGCCGCCGCGTCCACGTTGTTCGCATCGAGCTCGAGGGCACGGCTGGCCGCTCGCTCGGCCGGCTCGAACTGGCCGTCACTCTCCAACTGGGCTCCGTACGCCCAGTGGGCGAACGAGCTGTTCCGATCGAGGGTCACCGCACGGCCGGACATCGCCAGGGCGGCCGACGGATCCTTCAGCGCACTCCGAACGAGCGCCCGTAGTGCAAGGAGGTCGGCGTTGTCGGGGTCGTGGTCGAGGATCTCCTCGAGGAGAGCGTCGGCCTCCTCGAAGCGTCCGTCAGCAACCAGCTCGTCGAAGAGGGTCGCCGGGTCGGCCCACATTCAGCGACCTCCGAGGGCGATTCGATACCGCCGAGCCTGAAGCCGCTCCCGGGTCGCCTCGTCGATCTTCGTGGCCGAATCTCGAGTGAAGCCGAACTTCTCGTAGAAGGCCTGCGCGCGGTCGTTGAGCTCGAGCACCCACAGGGTGAGTTCCGAGAAGCCGAATCGCTGCGCCCGGTCCAGGGCTGCAGAGCAGAGGAGTCGGCCCACCCCCGAGTTCCACGCGTCGGGGTGCACGTAGAGGGTCGGCATCTCGGCCACTCGATCCTCGTCCGCGTCTTCGTCCGACGACGCCCGAATGGTGCAGAAGCCGAGTAGAGTGTCCTCGCGCAGTGCCACGAGGCAGGTGATTTCGGGGTCGGCCAACCATTCGACCCATCGAGCGACGCGCCCGTCGCGATCCAAGCCACGAGGGGGCCAATCCGCGGTACGGCCATCGTACACAGCCTCGCGTGAGGAGTAGTGCACGGCCTCGATCTCCAGCGCATCGTTCACGGTACCGTCCCGAAGGACGAGCCCGTCGATGGAGCTGGGGGCTCCGGTAACGACTGGGGGGGGTTCCATGGCGCCCAACATGGGACGGGGACACGCGACGGATCAAGCAACGGCAGCCGTGCGGGGCTCGTGCACGTCGCGCTCTTCCTTGCCCTGAAACGAGCGTTCGGGTCCCTTAGAGCGTACGCTTGGAGCCGACCCCGCCCCGAAATCGGACCCCGCCAGACGGACGAAGCGGTGCAGGACCGCGGACACCTCCACCCACAGCTTCCCACGACCCTCGTGAACCCGTTCGAACGACTCCTGAAAGAGGTGCACGCGAGGGGCCTGTGGGCCGTGCTCGTCGTGTTCGCAGGCGGTGGTTGGGGTGTTTTGGGCGTCATCGACACGCTCATCGGTTACGGCTACCTCCCCGACTGGGTCTTCGGGGCCGGCCTCCTCCTGCTCCTGGCCGGCCTGCCGATCGTCCTGGCGACGACGTGGGTCCAGGGCGGCCGGAGAACCCGACCCGTCGCGACCTCCGGGGACCTACCGGACGAGGTGAGGCTGGCCGCCGCCGAGGGCGCAGTCGCGGACCGTGCACCGGCCGGAGACGCGTCCGACGCTTCGACCCGTGGGCTCGACCCGGCCAACCTTCTGACCTGGCCGAGAACGATCACGGGTGGCGTCGTCGCCTTCGCGGTGCTCGGTCTCGTAGCCCTCGGCTACATGGGTATGAGAGCGACCGGAATCGGGAGCCCCGGCA
>JAUIKL010000262.1 GCA_030430625.1 Gemmatimonadota bacterium | reverse complement strand
GGCGTGGTCGGCCGGTACACGTACCGGGGACCGTCCTGAGTGTGGGTCAACTCGCCCTTCTCGGTGAGCACCCTCATGAGGGCTCGCACCGCCGAGTAGCTGGGGGCGTCGGTGATCGACGCGCGCACGTCAGCTACGGTCGCCTCTCCCAGCCGGTACACGACGTCCATGATCTGACGTTCGCGCCGGCTCAGTCCTCCCGTTCCATCCGCCACACATCCCTCCCATGCTGTTTTCTTAGCATACCGCTAAGATTTTAGCACGTCAAGCGAAGGGAGGGCGCTGCGCGTATGGATGCGGGTCCGTCCCGGTCAGCGCCCGCCGAGGGCCTCGAGCGTGAAGCCGTGGCGTGCGTTGATCTCTCGCACGCGGGGGTCTCCGAGCACACGCTCGTAGATCCACTCGTAGTGCGTGATGTCGGCCATGAGCGCCCGGGCGCGTTCCTCACCGATCAGTCGCGTCATCACCTGAAACTCCAGGTCACAGACGACGAAGTGCCGCCACGTCGACTCCGGATCGGAGGCGCCACCGTTCTGACGATCGGGAACGTCGGGGAAGATCGCCTGGAAGTCCGACATAGCGGCGCGGAAGGCATCGAGGGTCCCGCCGTCCTCGAGCCAGTGGAACTCCTCGTGCAAGAACGTCGACAGCAGCATGTCGTCCTCACCAAGGTGCCGCGTGTGAAGCGTCAGCACCGGATGGCTGTGCGGGATCGCGGTCTCGTCGATGAGCACAGCCCGCGTGTAGAGCCACGGTGACACGTCGTATTCCTCGACGAGGGCCAGCAGGGCGGTCCGCGTACGGCTCTCCGCCTCCGAATCGTGGGCCAACCGTACGTCGAGTTGTGCGCTGGCCTGTCCACACGCTGCCGCCGTCACGACCGCCCATCCAAGAAGTGCCGCCTTCATTGCCATGACTCCCCCTCGTGAATACCACGTCGGAGCCATCTTCGCTCACCCGCGAGCCCTAGCGCTTGAACGAATCGGCCAGCCCCCGGGCCCGATACTTCGACGGCGACTCACCGATCAGGGCCGTGAACTCCCGGCTCATGTGCGCCTGATCGGCGTACCCCGCCCGCTGGGCGACCCGAGCGCCACCCGAACACGCCCCTGTGGAGATCATCCCCGCGGCCCGGTGGAGTCGACCGATTCGCACGTGCCGCATCGGCGTGATCCCCGTGACGGCCGTGAACGACCGGCGGAGCGTTCGGGGGGAGATGCCCATCGATCGCGCACTCTCTTCGATGACCCGGCGACCTCCTCTCCCGCGCGCCGCCCGCTCGAATCCGCGGACGGCCCACGGTCGATCGGTCCCGGCCCGCGTCCGATCGCTCAGGAAGGCGAAGGCCAGCCGAAGGATGTCCGCTCGGTCCGGGGTCCCCTCCAATCGTCGCCGGACGTCTTCGCCGGGCGAGCCCCACACGTCGACGAGAGAGACGCGATGTCCGACCGGCACGTTCTCGACGCGCGCTCCAAGGGCTACGAGCGCTCCGGGGCGAAGCCGGACACCCACCGTCCACGCACGCCCCGCGATCGGGAAGGCCTCCCCCACCGCGCGCGCTCCGATCAGGGACGCCTGCGCCCATGTCGGCTCGTCCGCGCCGCCCCCGAGGTGAACGAGGAGGTGGGCCGAGGCATCGGGCACGACCAGCCAGGACGGAGCGGACACATGCCGCATGTCCAGCACGAAGCCGTGCTCGACGACTTCGGCGAGGGCGCTCGGCGGCGTGATCACGCTGGCGTCGACCTGCCGACAGCCGCCCTGGTCCAGCGTGATCACGACCGCTTCGCCTCTACTGCATCGACGACGGCGGGACGATGCCGTTGAGTCGCATGTACGTGACCAGGTTGCCGTAGTGCTCGTAGTTGTGGGCCGAGTTGAAGGCGAGCACACCGAAGACGGTGTTGGCTCCGCCGAAGAACTGGACACTCGCCGCACCCCGCGTGTCCGTCAGGTTCTCGAACACGTCGTCGCAGTACCCGAAGCCCATCTCGAGCGCCTCGACGAGGGCCGCCTTCGTGGTCCGGCTCTGCTCGAAGTTCTCGGTGGCCGGGCTCTGCTGTCCGGCGGCCGCGGAGCAGAAGGTGTACTGCGCGTTCGCGATGTGCCCGAAGAGTTCGCCCATCGAGCGGACCTCGTCGGTCGGCCGATACGAGTACAGCTCCTCGTCGAGCATCCGGGCCGATGCCAGCACGTTGTTGCGGGTCGTTTCGTACAGCCCTTGAAGCGATTGGGATACCGCCTGCGCCTGCGCGGCGGACGGTGCGATCAGGGCCGCGCCGGCCGCAATCATCAGTAGCCTACGGATCATCTCGGTTTCCCTCCTGGAGTGGTGATCGAGTCCATCGGTCTCACACGCCCGAATACGTCCACCGCGATCGAAGGTTTCGCGCACCGGCCGTCCGGCGGACCTTACCGTGTGGTGGACTCACGGCGCGCGAGGCAGCGTGACCCAGCGATGCGACAACTGCGGGGCGCCCCTCGACGGATCGTACTGCGCACGGTGCGGACAATCCGTCGGAACGCTCGACGTACCCGTCACCGAATTCGCTCGGGACTTCGCGAGCGAGGCTCTCGGCCTCGACTCTCGTGTGCGCATGACGCTCTGGCCCCTCGTTCGGTACCCGGGCCGGGTGGCCGCCGAGTACGTGGCCGGGCACAGGGCGCGCTTCGTGCCCCCGATCCGGCTCTACCTCCTTTCGTCCTTCGTCATCTTCGTCGTCCTCTCCTTCGGCGAGTTCCAGGTCGACAACGTCGAGGTCGACGGGCGACGCATCGACAGCACGGGCCAGGTCGAGGAGGGGTCGGAGACGGGTAGGTCGTTCACGGCCGACCTCGGAAGCGACGAGTTGAACGAACGGCTGGCCGATGGCTTCGAGCGGCTGGTGGAGGACCCCTCGGCCATCACCGACATGTACGTCGACCGGTTGGCGAGGGTGATGATCGTCCTCCTCCCGGTCTCCGCGGTCCTCCTGAAGCTCATGTGGTGGAGGCGATGGTTCGTGCACCACATGGTCTTCGCCATGTACCTGCACAGCTTCGCCTTCCTTCTCCTCTCCGTGACGACCCTGCCCTCCGTCCTCGGCCTCGGCGGACTGAGCCGGATCTTCGAGCCCCTCGTGCTCGTCATTCCGATCCACTTCTTCCTGGCGCTCCGCCGCTTCTACGGTCGAGGCTGGGCGTCGTACCCGAAGGGCCTCTTCGTGCTGGTCGCGTACACCGCACTGACCTCGGTGGCGGTCATGCTGCTCCTGCTGAGTTCCGTTCTCGCCCTGTAGGACTCGGGACGGCTCTACGAGCGCGTCTGCACCTCGATGCAGGTGATGGCGTCCAGACGCACGTACGCGTCGTAGAACTCCCGACCCGCCAGCGCCTTGATGATGACCGAGTGGTTCCCGGTCTCGCCGATCGTACCGGTGACGGACGTGCCCCCACGCAGGTGGACGATGACGCGGCCCGTCCTCGGATCTGCTGCCAGGCGGTCGAGGAAACCCTTCGGGTGATCGTGTGCGTGCAGATCCATTCGAGGTGCCTCTCCTTGAGGTCCGGGTGTGGGTGCGGCTGCCCATATGAGGCCGCGGCCACGACCGGGACAAGTGCGCACTCGGCCGACCGACGACGGGTCCCG
>JAUIKL010000261.1 GCA_030430625.1 Gemmatimonadota bacterium | reverse complement strand
GTGCCAACAGCTACGTAGCCTGGTTCGACGAGCCCGAAGACGTCGACGCCTTCGTGGCGGAGCTCCGAGCCACCCTCGCCGAGGGAGGAACACTCCCCGGGCTGGCCCTCGACGTCGATTGGCAGGCCCACGCCGATTGGGAGAACCTCTGGAAGCAGGGGCTCGGGCCGAGGCGTGTGACGGATCGGATCGTCATCCACCCGTCGTGGTCTCCGCCCGACGACATCGGACCCGACGACATCGTGCTCTCGATCGACCCGGGCATGGCATTCGGAACGGCGGAGCACGGTACGACACGCGGGTGTCTCCGCCTCCTCGACGGGCGTGTGGCGGCTGGAGAACGGATCCTCGACGTCGGCTCCGGATCCGGGATTCTGGCGCTGGCTGCGGTCGGTCTGGGCGCCGGCCGTGTCGTGGCGATCGAGGCGGACGAGCTGGCGGTCGAGGCGCTCCGTGAGAATGTGGCGGAGGCGGGTCGCTCCGACAGGATCGAGATCGTCGGTGCACGGGCCACATCGGAGGACCTGGCTACACGGGGGCCGTTCGACGGAGTCATCGCCAACATCGAGAGTGGGCTTCTTCGGCCGCTCTTCGCCGGCTTTGCTCGCTGCCTGGAGCCCGGGGCATGGTTGATCGTCTCCGGTATCCTCGAGTCCGAGTGGGAAGAGGTTCGGGACGACCTCGTCGGGTACGGCTTCGCGCTCGACTCCGTGGATGTGGACGAGTCGTGGTGTTCCGCCCTTCTCGAACGTCAGGGCGCCGACACACCCAGAAGCTGACGGAGGGCCTCCTCCTCCACGGCGATCTCCTCCCACCTCCCGAGGTCCGCCGTCGATCGCGGGTCGATGGCCCGGGAGAGCCAACGAACACTCTCGCGTAGCCGGCCGGCCCGTTTGGTGAGAAGAGCGCACCGATCGTCGACGGCCACGACCCACGCGCGCTCCTCCGCGCGATCGGGGTCGCAGGCTTCCGGCCACCGGGCGTCCCATGCGTCGACGATGCGGAACCGGTCGGGATGGTCGGACAGGAGTCGTCGAAGTCGGGGCACCGTGAGAGAACGGTCGGCCCGGGGCGCGACGCTGAGAAGGAGATCGGACAGCCGCATGGCCGCTGCGGGGTGCGTGCGAACGGCCTCGTGAGCGTAGTCGGCGAGTGGGTTCACGGTGCTCCGGGGTGCGGGTGAGGGCGACGGGCTCGAACGATCCACCGGCGGCGCGTGCGGCTCCATGGCCGGGAGGGACGACCGCCGTGGACGCATCACCCGGGAATCGGTACCCTCCCTGCGTCCCGCGCCTGTTCGTCCGGCGCAGTGGATCGAACTCGAGACGGAGGGCCCCGTGGCCGACGACTGCCTCTTCTGCCGGATCGTGAACCGTGACATCCCGGCCGACGTGGTGTGGGAGAGCGAAGACGTGCTCGCGTTCAGGGACATCTCCCCACAGGCCCCGACCCACGTGCTCGTGATCCCCAAGACCCACCTCCGCTCGCTGGCCGATGCTTCGGACCAGGACGGAGACGTGTTGGGCAAGGTGATGTTGGCCGCGCGGGACGTCGCCAGGGCCGAGGGTGTCGGCGATGGCTTTCGCCTGGTGGTGAACACCGGTGAGGACGGGGGCCAGACGGTCTTCCACCTCCATGCCCACGTGCTCGGTGGGCGCGGACTGACCTGGCCTCCGGGCTGAGGGGCGTGCTCCGGGTGACAGGTGCGTGATCGCATCCCCGCCCGGCCGCCCTCCGTTGATTCGGGGAGGTCCCGGGCATAGCTTCATGCCCCCGAAAGTGAACCGAAGACGAGAGGGGATTCCGGTGTCCAGCGGGCTCAAGACACGACTTCAGAACGACCTGAACACCGCTCGCAAGGAGCGTGACAAGCTCCGTACTCTCGTGCTCTCCACGGTGATCTCCGAGGTGCGCAATCGGGAGATCGACGACCGGGCGGAGTTGGACGACGACGGCGTCGTCCAGGTCGTCTCGCGCGCGATCAAGCAGCGCAAGGACGCCTCGACCCAGATGCGGGACGCCGGTCGAGGGGAGTTGGCCGATCAGGAGGACGCGCAGTCCGCCATCCTCGAGGAGTACCTCCCCGAGGGCATGAGTGAGGACGAGGTCCGCGGCATCGTTCGTGAGATCATCGCGTCCGGAGCCGACCAGATGGGCCCCCTCATGGGCCAGCTTATGCCCCGGATCCGCGGGCGCTTCGACGGGAAGGAAGCCAACCGCATCGTGCGGGAAGAGCTCCAGAGCTGATCCCGGCATGACGGAACACGCCCTCGAGGTTCTGGAGTTCGGGCGTGTCCTCGAGCGCATCGCGGGGCGCACGGCATGTGCGTCGAGTGCCGCGCGCATCCTCGCGCTCCGGCCCCTCGGTGACGCCGAAGTCATCCGTGGGGAGATCGGGCGGGTGGCCGCTGTCATGCGCTTCGTCGACACCGCTCCGAACTGGGCCGCCGGACCGATCCCCGAGTTGGGCGATGCCCTGTCGCGGATGGGGACGGAGGGCGCTGTTCTGGAAGCAATCGAGCTCTACCGGGTCTCGGAACTCCTCGCGACGTCGAGGAGTCTGGCGGGGGAGTTGGATCGACACGCTGGGGGCTACCCGGAGTTGGAGGCCCTTCGCTCGGCGCTGATCGACCTCTCGACGCTCGAGCGCCGACTGGGGCGCGCCGTCGACGAGGACGGGCAGGTGGCGAGCTCCGCCTCCCCGGATCTCAAGCGGATCCGGGACCGGCTTCGCGGAGCGCACGCCCGGATCGTCCGAAGGCTCGAATCGGTCCTCCGCTCCGTCTCCGAGCGCTTCGTCGTCCCCGATGCCTCGGTCACGATCCGCGAGGGTCGCTACGTGATCCCCATCCGTCGTGAGGGGAAGGGGGAGGTCGGTGGTATCGTGCACGACGAGTCGCAGACCGGGGCCACACTCTTCGTGGAACCGCCGGCTGCGATCGAGGCGATGAACGAGGTGCGTGAACTCGAGCGAGAGGAGGTTCGAGAAGTCCGGCGAATCCTACGGGAGCTCACGGCGGAGGTCGCGCGTCATCGGGACGAGATCGCGGGGGCCTTCGATGCCGTGCTCGACTTCGACACCCTGCATGCTCGGGCCCGGACGGCGATCGGATGGGACGCCATTCCGCCGTCGATCGTGGGAGGTGATCCGACGGGTTTTCGCCTTAGCGAGGCGCGACACCCCCTCCTCATGGACGACCCCGACGTCGATGTCGTTCCCTACGACTTCGACCTTCAACCGGGCGAACGATGCATCGTCGTGTCCGGGCCGAATACGGGCGGCAAGAGTGTCTTCTTGAAGGCGGTCGGACTGATCTCCGCACTGGCGCAGAGTGGGGTCGTACCACCGGTCGGCCAGGGAACCGTGCTTCCGGTTTTTGGCTCCTTTTTTGCGGACATCGGGGACGAGCAGTCGATCCAGCGCTCCCTGTCCACCTTCTCGGCGCATCTGGCCAACCTTTCGACGATCGTCGACGGTGCGGACCGCCGCTCGCTCGTCCTGGTGGACGAGATGGGCACGGGCACGGATCCAGCGGAGGGCGCCGCCCTCTCCCGGGCGGTGCTCGAAGAGTTGGTGGAGCGGGGAGCGACGACGATCGCCTCCTCGCACCTCGGGGAACTGAAGCAGTTGGATGCGCCCGACAGCGGCATCATCAACGCGTC
>JAUIKL010000033.1 GCA_030430625.1 Gemmatimonadota bacterium | reverse complement strand
GCTCCCCCGTCGTCTTCTTCGTCGACGACGAGGAGGGAATCCGCCACATCGCCAGTAGGCTGCTGCGCAAGCGTGGCTTCGAGATGATCGGGGCATCCTCCGCCGCCGAGGCCCAGGAGGTGATCGACCGGTACGAGGGTGAGATCGATGCCCTGCTCATGGACATCAGCCTGCCCGACGGCTGGGGAGCGATGGTCGCTCAGGAGCTGCGGAGCGCGCGGCCAGGTATGGCCGTGGTGTACACGACCGGCCTTCCCGAGATCGATCCGATCCTGTCGGGGGGGATCAGTGGCGCGGACTTCGTGATCCGGAAGCCGTTCACCGGTGACCAACTGGCCGACGCCCTCGAGCGCGCCATCGCAGCCAAGAGCCGGTCCGCCTGACCCAGCGGAACGCGCGCGGCGGTCCGAGACATCCCTTCCTCCCTTGACCGGATCATGCACGCCCTCCATTCTGGCTGAGAACGAGTCTCAACCTCAATCAGATGCCTCCCGTGCCCCGTTTCTTCGTTGCAGGACTCCTCACCCTGGCCGCGTGCCTCCTCTCGGGGTGCGTCCGGTCCGAGTCGACCCCGCTCTCGTCGTCCACGGTCGGAGTCGCTGAACCGCCGTCGCCCGTCGGCACCCCTACCGACTTCGGAGTCCTCGTCATGGCGCACGGCGGCGGCGCGGTCTGGGACGACGCTGTCCGAGCGGCGGCTGCATCGATCGACGGACAGGTCCCGACAGAGGTCGCACTCGGGATGGCGAATCGAGCGACGCTGTCCGACGGCCTCGCGCGTCTCGCCGCGCGTGGGGTCGGGCGCGTTGCGGTCGTACGCCTCTTCCTGTCCGGCTCGTCCTTCCGTGAGCAGACCCTGTACTACCTGGGCCTGTCGGAGGAGGCGCCGGAGCGCTTCCTTCTGATGGGGCCGGGCTCGTCCGATCCCGATGCTCGTGACCCGATCCCTCACGGCCTGGCGCTGGCGACCCACACCCACGGTCTCCTGACCTCGACCCAGGCCCGGGCGATCCTCGGAGATCGCGCTCGTAGCGAGTCGCGGAACGCGGCCCGGGAGAGTGTGCTCTTCATCGCGCACGGCATGGGCGACGAGGACGAGAACCGTCAGGTCCTCGGTGCGTTGGAGACGGCGGCGGGTCTTCTGGCTGGCGAGGGGTTCGCGCGACTCCACTCGATCACCCTACGTGAGGACTGGCCCGAAGCGCGGGAGGAAGCCGAGCATCAGATCCGTGCCTTCGTCGACGGGGAGCGTGCCGCGGGACACGAGGTCATCGTAATCCCGGCTCGACTCTTCGGCTTCGGTCCCTACGCTGAGGTTCTGGGGGAGCGTGTCTACCGGGCCGGGGATGGCCTTCTTCCGCATCCCGCGATCTCGGACTGGATCCGTGAGACGGCGACCTCGGTCGCGTGCGACTCCGGGTGGGGTCCGACGCTCGATCCGTGCCCGGTCGTCGCGTCGAACCCCACCGTCGAGGGTCGTTCGGAGCGCTAGCGCGTCCGGGGCGACTCGTTCTGCAGAGGCACGATGTCGGCGGTGTCGATCTCGACGCCGAGTAGGTGCTCGACGAAGTACTCGGCCCGTAGCCAGAACCAGTAGTCGCTCATGTTCCCGTAGCCGTGCCTCTGGCCGGGAAAGACGAAGTAGTCGAAGCGCTTGTTCGCCCGGATCAACGCCTCGGCCATCCGGTGGGTGCCGGCGTGGTGCACGTTGTTGTCCACGTTCCCCGTGGTCAGCAGGAGGTTGCCCTTCAAGTTGGCGGCGAGATCGGAGTTCGCCTCGATGTCGTACTCGAAGGTGACCTCACCGTCGTCGTCCACGACTTCCTTCACACCGTGGTGCGTTTCCGACCACCACCGGTTGTAGACGTCGTTGTTGTGGTTTCCGGACGACGAGACCGCCACGTGGAAGAAGTCGGGGTAGACGAGCATGGCGGCCGTCGACATGAAGCCCCCGCCCGAGTGGCCGTAGATGCCGACCCGGTCGAGGTCGACGTAGTCGTACCGGTCGGCCAACTGCTCGATCACGGCCTTCTTGTCGGCCAGCCCGTAGTCACGCAGGTCTCCGTACCCGTAGTTGTGATACCACTTCGAGCGATCCGGGTGGCCTCCCCGGTTGCCGAGCGTGACGACGATCATCCCGAACTGGGCCAAGCCCTGCTCGTACTGGTTCGTCGACCAGAACTTCGACACCGACTCGGTCTGGGGGCCCGGGTACACGTACGCCACGATCGGATACTCCTTCTCCGGGTCGAAGTCGTACGGCTTGTACATGACACCGTAAATGTCCGTCACACCGTCGGCGGCTTCGGCCACGAACGGTTCGGGGAAGGCGTAGCCGGCGTCCTCGAGGGCACTGAAGTCGGCCGTGTCGAGCTCCAGGATCCGGTTGCCGGAGGCATCGTAGAGCGCCGATGCCGGCACGGTGTTCACACGTGAGTACGTGTCGACGAAGTAGCGCCGGGACTCGCTCATGCTGAAGCGGTGGTCGTAGTCCCCGGGATTGAGAAGGGTGAGCCCCGAGCCGTCGAGGTTCACCCGATACAGGTGAGCGTAGTAGGGGTCCTCGCCCGCCTCCCGACCCTGTCCCGTCAGGAAGGCGTAGCCGCGCTCCTCGTCCACGCCGACGATCCCGTCGACGTGCCACGGGCCGCTCGTGAGCTGGTTCCTGAGCCCACCGTCCGGGCCGTACCGGTAGACGTGGGCCCAGCCGTCCTGCTCCGACCACCAGAGCCAGTCGCCGCCCTCGAGTAGGACGGGCGTCCGAGTCTCCATGTACGTGTTGAGGCTGTCGACGAAGAGGTCCCGGAAGGTCCCGGTGGCCGCGTCGGCCACGCTGAGGGCCGCCCGGTGACGGTCCCTGGAGATCCGGAGGTAGTAGAGCTGGTCCGATCCGTCGGCCACCCACTGCGCCTGGGTCGGCTCGTCCGACCCGGGATAGTTGAAGGAGGGGCGCGTGACGATCGTGATGTCCGGATCGGTCTCGGTGTCGTCCTGGACCGTGACCTGACTCCGTGTCTGGAGGTCGTAGATCACGAGCTCGTGCTGATCGACGTTCTCCTCGCCGGGCATCTCGTAGGCGTACGTCTCCAGCTCGGGCCGGTCATTCCCCGTCGTGTGGATGACCCAGAGCTTGCCGACCTCGCGATAGTCCGTGCGGACGAGCGCGAAGCGGCGGGAATCGTCCGCCCAGACGAGGGCCGCCCGTTTGCGGTCGTCGGCGTCCTCTTCCCGGGAGACGTTCGTTTCACCGCGGCCCGTGCCGTTGGCGGCGTAGGTGTAGTACTCCTCGCCGTCGGTCGTGAGCTGGGTCTCATCGACGTCCACGTCGTTCTCGGCCTCTTCGGCCTCGTCTCCGTCGAGTCCGCGCCGAGCGTCGAGGATCCGCTCGTAGTCGGCACCCGAGATCATCCAGAGGTCGTGGTTCCGAACGAAAACCACCGTCTGGCCGTCGGGTGACACGCTGGCCCAGGACGGGTGGTCGTCCGGCTCCTCGTACGCCTCCA
Source organism: Gemmatimonadota bacterium (assembly GCA_030430625.1). Classification (GTDB taxonomy): domain Bacteria; phylum Gemmatimonadota; class Gemmatimonadetes; order Longimicrobiales; family Gaopeijiaceae; genus UBA2589. The sequence goes on along the minus strand of JAUIKL010000033.1, from coordinate 17,153 downwards.
GTTCGCGGAGGGTTTGGGTCGACACCGTGTACTCGAAGTGGTGGACGCGCTTCTGGGTTCGCGAGCGCTCCCGCTCACCGTCCTCCTGGTTCTCCTCGTCGTCCCCTTCGTCCTCGACCTCTTCGTCCTGGGACGATTCGACGTCGAACTGGAAGGTGTCGCCGTCGATGAAGCGGATGTTCTCGATGGGGAGATGCTGTCCGTCCCACGGGTCGCGCGTGATCCGCGTCAGCTCCGCCGCGATGCGGTCGTTGTCGAAGAGCTCGGCCCTCGTTCCGCGGGCGGCGTCGACCAGGTAGTACGCGGTGCCGTCGGACGTTTCCCAGTCGTACCAGAAGCGCTCGGTCCCCTCGATCCAGCGAGGATTCACCGTGGTGCTGTGCACCATGTCGCGGATCTTGTACGGAGCCCATCGGGCAGCGAGGTCGAAGTTCGCTCCCTCCGTCTGAGCCACGGCGGGGATCGGCGTGAGAAAGGCGAGCGCCGCGGCCGTCAAAAGAGCGGGGCGGAGACGCTGCTGAAGGCGGGTGGTCGGATCCATGGTCCCGGCGGGTACGAGAAGCGGTTGGAAGCGAGGCAAGAGGCGGTGTTTCGGTCACCCGGGCAATAGTTCGTCGTCCTTGGACGGCGCCGAGGACCTCCCTAGCTTGGACGAACCCCCCGTGAACGAGCTCGCGCCCCCTTCCACGTTCGCCTACAACGGACCCAGCGCACCGAATGTCGGAGCCTCGTTACAAGATCCTCGTCGCGGACGATGACGAGATGATCCGGACCCTCCACGCCGAGTTCATCCGTGGCTTCGGCTACGAAGTCGAGACGGCGTCGGACGGCATCGAGGCCATTGCCAAGGTGGGCCTCGGTGTGGATCTGATTCTCACGGATGCGCACATGCCGAACCTCGACGGCTTCGAGGTCGCGCGCCGAATCCGTGAAACCCGCTCGTCGGAGGAACTTCCGATCGTGATGGCGACGAGCCTCGAGGCTCGAGAGGATCGGCTGCGGGCGTACGAAGCCGGCATCAACGACTTCATCAACAAGCCGGTTGACCATACGGAGCTTCGGCTTCGCCTGAAGTGGCTCCTGGAGCTCAAGACCACCCAGGACGAGCTGCGGAAGAACAAGGCGCACCTCGAGACGACCGTGGAACAGCGGACCCGTGAGCTGCGCGTGGCCCTCGAGGAGGTCACGCGGGCCCAGCGAGAGATCCAGAGTGCCCACCTCGATACGATCCGCCGACTGACCCTGGCGGCGGAATACAAGGACCACGACACGGCCGGGCACATCGAGCGGATCGGGCGCTACTCGGAAGTCGTGGGGACCGAGATGCACCTTCAGCCGGGGATCGTGGATCTCCTGCTCCACGCCACGCCCATGCACGACGTGGGCAAGCTCGGCATTCCCGACAGCATACTGCTCAAGCCGGGCCCGCTCGACGACGAAGAGCGGTCGATCATGAACACCCACACGACGATCGGTGGTCAGATCCTTTCCGGTTCGGAGTCTCCCGTGATCCAGATGGGGGAGCGCGTGGCGCTGACGCACCACGAGAAGTGGAACGGGACGGGTTACCCCAACGGACTGCGCGGAGAAGAGATCCCGATCGAGGCAAGAATCTGCAGTGTCGTGGACTTTTATGACGCACTGACGATGGATCGGCCCTATCGAAAGGCGATGCAGCCCGACGTCGTCGTTCAGATGATTCTCGATGAGACGGGCACGTCGTTCGACCCGTCCGTGGTCGACATCTTCATCCGCGCTCGCCCCCAGATCGAAGCGATTCAGGCCGAATACGTCGGATCTTGAAGGCACGGGGTTTGCAGCGGAGTTCGTGAGGCCCTCCCCCCAGGGGTTCACCCGTTTCGGAAACGCGTCGAATCCACTCATGAAGCTCACCACTGTCGCCCTTCTCGGGCTCGCACTCGTAGCGACTCCCGTCGCAGCGCAGGACGGGCGGTCCGCTGGACTCTGGCTGGACATCGCCGCCGCCGCGGGGAGCGCTCGGCTGAGTTGCGATCTGTGCGAGTCGGGGCGGGACCTCGGCGGGAGTGTCGAGCTCGCTGTCGGCGCCTGGGCTCACCCGCGGCTTCGTGTGGGCATCGACGCCGGAGCGCTGACGCGATCCGACAACAATGCCCGAGAGACCGTCTACTCTTCCGGTGTCGTGGCGGCCCTCTACCCCCGACCCGCGTCCGGCCTGCACCTGATTGCGGGGCTGGGGTGGGTCGGCTTCCGGGCGGAGCAGTTCACGTACGACGCACCTCGGCTGCGCCTGGGGGCTGGCTGGGACCTCCCGCTCACCTCGGGTTGGGTGGCCGGCAACCGGATCACGGTGGACGGGGCCTCCTTTGCCTCGTTGCAGAACGGAGGTGCGTCCGTGGCGGAATCGGTCGGCCTCAGTGTGGTTCGCTTCACTCTGTACATTCGTCGGCGATAGGCCGTCGGAGGACGTCATGAAGAAGTACGCTCTCGCTCTGAGTCTCCTGGCGGTGGTTGCCTGCGAGACGGCCACGGACCCGGTCGCGCCCTTCCTGGGCGACCAGCCCGAGATCGTGGGTGACGCCGTGGCCTTCGGCATCTGGGCCCCGTCCGGGCCCGATACCTGCTCGGCCGCGATCCACGATCAGTACTCGGCGGTGGGTCCGGACGGGCTCCGTTATCCGACGTGGCACCCCCCGGTCGACCCGGCCACGGGCTGCACCTTCGGTCACGAGCACGGTCGGGATCCGTCCGGGTCCGACCTGTTCGAGGAAGTCGGGGCGATCCCCTTCGGCTACGCGAATCAGCACCTCCAGACCGGTGGCTTCGGTGCTCCGAGGAACGAGGACCACGTCGGTCACAAGGTCGAATGGGAGAACGACATCCAGATGAACGTCGGCGGGGCGGGGGCCGAGGTGCTCGACATCACCTGTGATGTCATGACCAAGCTGCACCAGGGCACGCACTCTCCCGATGCCTTCACGAACAACATGCACGAGGTGGTCTACCACGTCCGCTGCACCGACGGCACCGGCTTCAGCGCCACCCTGCTGACACCGATCGGCGTGGCCGGTGAGATGGTCGTCGGCTGCGATCGTGAGATCCACATCGACGCCGGGACCGCCAACCCGTCGATTTCGCCGGACGGAGGCGGGAAGCGAGCGATCCCGGAGGCGTCGTGCCTCCAGCAGCGGGTCATCGCTCCCGAGGACGGCCGTCCCCGGTTCGACAGCGCGTTGCGGGAGAGCTGGGAGATCAGTGCTTCGCTACGCACGCAGAGCAACAAGACCATCGCCTCGTTCAACCCGTACTATCAGGTCATGGACCCGAGCCGCTTCTTCGACCAGGCGGCCGATCGCGACATGGCTCGACCGATCGATCTGTGCCGGCTCCCGGGACTCGTCGGGGAGGATCGGTGCGAGGCGGTCGGTACGGATTCGATCTCCTGGGACGATCCGCGCTCTCCCTTCAAAGGCGTCCGGCGCTTCGTCGACGTGAATGCGAACCGCGTTCGGAACGCGGACGGGCCCAACATCTGGTACACGAACGCGCTCGGTCGAAACGGGTCGACCGAACCGTTCCCCGGATCGATCCGGCAGTGGGTCGCCATCCGTGACAACTCCGGCATCGACCTGCACGGCGGTGTCATCGGCAGAAACCGAGACTACGACGGACCGGGCGTGAGGGCGCCGAACTAATGGGTGAATCGATTCGACGTCGTGTCGCTGTGCTGGCGATCGCGGCAGCTGGAATGCTTGCGGTCCCCGCGGACGGGACGGCACAGATCGCCTGGGATACCCCGCGACTCGTGGGGCCGAACAGTCCGGGTGGGCTGGGCCTGTACTGGCTGCGCGCGGGCACTCTCCCGGGTGACGACGACGCGGTCCTCGGCCGGTGGTCCCTTCCCGCCACCGGTCGCTCGGTAGCGCTGCAGGGTGGCTTCGGCCGCGGCGTGGCGGGAGAGGAAGCGGTTTTCGGCGGCGTCGACATGCGTGCGCCGCTGGCCCGCCACTCCGATACACAGCCGCTCGACGTGGAGTGGACCGGCGGGCTCGGGGTGGGCGTCGGACTCGGCGAGTCCGGGTACATTCTCGGCTCGGTTCCGATCGCGATCTCGGCCGGGCGGGCGTACGACTCCGGATCGGTCTGGTTTTCACCCTACGTCTCCGTCGGCGGCGTCTTCGAATACCGCCACGGAGACGAGGCGCCGGAAGAGGAGTTCTCCTTCGACTCGATCATCGGTGTCGGCGCGGACATCGCCTTCGATTCGAGCCGGAACTTCGTCATCAGCGCCGCCGCGGCCCTGGGTGACCGTCAGGCGATCACGGTCGGCGTGGTCCTCGGCGGCGGCTGAGCGGGACGCGCCAAGCCGAGCGCGACACTGAGCGAAGGCCCGGCGGCCCCTGGCCCGACCCCCTCCGGTCGGGCCCGTCGTGCCGTACCTTGCAGGCGGTAGCACGCCTGTAACCGAGAGCGGGAGCGCGATATGAGTGCCACGAAAGGGGACCTGACCACGCGCATGATGGGCGCGGCCATGTTGAGCGTCGACACCTACGAGGAGGTCGAGGCCGATCAGGACGCGACGGGGCAGGCGGCCCTGGTCGTCGCGATCGCGGCGCTGTGCATGGCGATGGGCTCGTGGGGCGGGGGACCGATCTACGCCGCTTGGGTGGCGGTGATCGAGCTCGGGAGCTGGGCTATATGGGCGGGCATCGCGTACGTCGTCGGAGACAAGGTCTTCGGTGCCGACGCCACCTGGGGTGAACTGCTCCGGACCCTCGGCTTCGCCAAGGCCGCCGGTGTTCTGTATCTGGTGGCCGCGCTCCCGTTCATGGGCGGCCTGGTCACGACAGTCGTCGCCATCTGGGTGAGCATCGCATCGTTCATCGGGCTCCGGCAGGCACTCGACCTGGGCAACGGGAAGACGCTCCTGACGTGGCTGGTGGGTGCGGTCTTCTACAACGTCCTCCAGAACTTCCCGTTCTTCCCGTTCTGATCCTTCACGCGGGGAGGGCGAACCGATGATCGGGTCGCGGAGCGGTGCCCGGACGGTCCGCGTCACGGCCTTCCGGGAGGGTGCGCCCCGGAGGAAGCGCGACGCTCTGGCGGTCGAGGAGCCCCTGGAGATCCGGGTGTCGTGGGTCGACGGGCCGGAGCGACGGACCGAACCTCTGGCCGTGACGATGAGGACGCCGGGAGACGACTTCGAACTCGTGGCGGGCTTCCTCCACGGCGAGGGCATCATCGGGACGGTCGACTCCCTCCACGAGTTGACCTATTGCACCGGCCCCGAGGAGCAGGAGTACAACGTCGTGGAGGCCAAGCTGGCTTCCGGCCATCCCTTCGACCCCGAGTCCGTCCGGCGGAACTTCTACGCCACGTCGAGCTGCGGGGTGTGCGGCAAGGCGTCCCTCGATGCGGTCGCCGCCCAGGGATGTACCGTGCTCCCGCGCGGCGTCGAGGTCGAGGCTGCGTTGATCCCGATGCTCCCCGACCGCCTCCTCGAGGAACAGGGTGTGTTCGAGCGGACGGGCGGGCTCCACGCGGCAGGCCTCTTCGACCTCGCCGGTGGCTCGAGGGTGGTTCGTGAGGACGTCGGTCGACACAACGCGGTGGACAAGGCGATCGGCCACGAACTCCTGGCTCGCCGCCTGCCCCTGTCGGATGCTGTCCTCGTCGTGAGTGGTCGGGCCTCCTTCGAAGTGGTCCAGAAGGCCGTGGCCGCGGGGATCCCGATCCTGGTGGCTGTCGGGGCCCCGTCGAGCCTGGCCGTCGACCTGGCCGCGCGCTTCGACCAGACGCTGGTGGGCTTCGCGCGGGACGGGGGCTTCAACGTCTACACCGGTCGGGAACGCATCGTCGGGTGAGTCGACCTCGGCTTCTCGGAGCGGTGCTGGCGGGTGGGCGCAGTCGCCGGTTCGGCTCGGACAAGGCGGTGGCGCGCCTCGCCGGCCGACGCCTCGTCGAGCACGCCGCCGGGCCCCTGGCCGACGTGTGCGACTCCGTCGTGGTCGTCAGCTCGATCCCCGGTCACACCTTCGATCCGTACGACACACTCGAGGATTCCCGACCGGACGAGGGGCCTCTCGGGGCGATGGAGGTGGCACTGGAGCACGCGTGGAGGCACGACCACGACGGCGTCTTCGTGGTGGCGTGCGACATGCCGATCGGCTCCGCGGTGGCCGAGCGCCTGGCTCGCGCCTTCGATGGGACGAGTGGCGTGGCGGCCCGGCGAGACGACCCGCCGGGCTTCGAACCCCTCTGCGCCATCTACCCGGTGGACGTACTCCCTCGGGTGACGGCGCTCCTGGATGCCGGCGAACGGGCCGCTCGGGTCGTCGTCGAAGCCGTCGGCGCCCACCTGTTGGACGTCGGCGCCGTGCCCAACGTGAACACGGTGGAGGACCTGCGTGCGATGCGGGACCGGGAGGACCCGGCCACCGGCGTCCGACGGTCTTCCACCGGGGAGCGCGAGGGACTTCTCGACCCGTAGCGGTGTACGTCAGGCAGGGCGGGCCGGGAGCGCGCTGTTCCACCGTCGTGACTCGGCTTGCAACGCCCCGTCGTTCCCACACAATTTGGGGCTGTTCCATCCCATCCGATCGAACCCGCCATGATTCGTAAGAGCACGTTCCTCGCCGCCTGCTCGGCGGCGGTTCTGGCCAGCTGTACCTCGTCCGGTGCGCCCGAAGCGCCACCGGCTCCCGCAACCGCGGGGGAGATGCAGATGCCGGCGAGTACGCCCGTCCAGGCGGAGGCCGCCGCCCACACGTTCACCGAGGAGCAGGCGGATCGCGGTCGGGATGTGTTCCGCGCCTCGTGCACGGAGTGCCACTACTCCAGCGAGTTCTCCGACTCGCAGTTCCAGTTCAAGTGGAGTCGGCGTTCGGCGGGGAGTCTCTACCAGCTCATCCAGACGTCGATGCCGGAGACGGCGCCCGGCAGCTTGAGCGACGAGGAGACGGTCGACCTCGTTTCGTATATTCTGCGCATGAACGGCTTCGAGCCGGGGTCGTCCGAGTTGGCCGCCGATCGCGCGGTCCTCGACGAAGTCTCTCTCGCCTCCATCCGGAACTAGCGCCATGAGCATCGATCGCCGTGACTTTCTCAAGGTCGCCACCGCTGGTGCCGGCCTCGCCGCCACGGGACAGTCGGTGGCTGCCGCCGAGACGTCGCCCCGTCGCGCCCCCTACGTCCGCTCCGGTCAGATCCCCGACGTCGTCGTGATCGGCGCCGGAAACTTCGGAGCGTGGACCGCCCTGAATCTCCAGCGTGGCGGGATGCAGGTCACGCTGGTCGACCAGTACGGGCCGGGGAACTCCAAGTCGGCCTCGGGTGGGGAGACCCGCGGTGTGCGATCGAGCTACGGCGGCCGCGAGACGGGTCTGCAGTGGGCCGAGTGGGCCATTCGCTCGATGCAGATGTGGAAAGACTGGGACGAAGAGCACAGCGATTCGCTCCTCCCTCGTCTCTACTACGAGACCGGCGACATCATCATGCGGGACGAGATGACACCGTCGATGGAGGGATCGGTCGAGAATTGGGAGAAGCTCGGCCACCCGTACGAGATCCTGACGCCGGACGAGGTGCGCTACCGCTGGCCGATGATCCAGACGCCCGGGATGGAGGCCGTCGTCTACGAGCCCTCCGCCGGCGTGGTGCGCGCCCGTCGCGCGATCGAATCGGTGGCCCGGGTCTTCCAGCACGAAGGCGGGACTCTACGGATCGCGAAGGCGGCCCACGGTGACTTCGACGGTCGCACCCTCCAGAACGTCCACCTGTCGGACGGCGAACGGCTCGAGGCGGGCCTGTTCGTGTACGCCACGGGCGCGTGGTTCCACCTGTTCCTCCCCGAACTGCTCGGTCGGCGCTACGCCGCCCGCGCGGTCGGTCACGTGTACTACTTCGCGACCCCTCCGGGAGACGAGTCGTACCGCTGGCCGAACTGCCCGAGCTACGGCGTACCTGGTTGCACGGGCTGGCCGGCGCTGCCGCACGACTCCCGCGGCTTCCGGATCCGTACGGGTGGGGCCCGGAGCAACGACCCGGACCAGAGCGTCCGGTGGGTCCCGGAGGACCGTCATGCGCGCCCGCGTGAGATCCTGGCCGACTTCTTCCCGGCCCTGGCCGACAACATCATCAACGAGACCCGGGCCTGTCATTACAGCAGCACGGTGAGCCGGAACTTCATGATCGATCACCACCCGGACTTCGACAACGTCTGGTTGGCCGGCGGTGGTCAGGCCGAGGCGTTCAAGCAGGGTCCGGTCCTCGGCGAGTACATCGCCGGCCGGGTGTTCGGGACCGAGACCAACCAGGAGCTGAACGACAGCTTCCGACTCCTCGAGGACGAGTTCCCCGACGAGGGGGACGAGGACTTCGACCCCGACGCGTAGTGTGACCTCCGCTCCACCCCCGGTGCCCGCACGGCCCCCGTCCGCGCGGGGGCTGTGGGCGCTCGGGTTCGTCGCGTTCTCGCTGGTCGCTCTCGTGGCGGTCCCGATGCACTTCGGGCAGCGGACGGCTGCGGAGCAATCCCGGATCACGGATGTCCTCGAGCCAGCCGCTCGCCACGCAGCCTCCCTTCGCCTCCTCAAGGCCCGACAGATGGCCCGTATGGAGGGCTATCTGGCCACCCAGGACTCCCGCCGGTTCCGGGATCCGTATGTAGCCGCGACGACCGAGGAGGACTCGGTTCTGGCTCAGCTGGCGTTCCTCGCACCGAGGCTCGACTCCGTCCCGCCGATGGTCGCCGGCCCGACCTTCTTCGAGCGGATCATGCGCCTCCAGGAGGAGTCTCTTGTCTGGCGAGTGGGGAACGAGCTGGTCTTCGACCCGCAGACGTTCGACGCGAGCCAGCGCGATCAGGTCCTGGCCGGGTACAACAGCCTACAGGTGGCCACCCGGGATCTCGAGCAGGCCATCCAGGCCGAGGTCGCGGCGGGGCGACGGCAGGTGACGCTGGTCGAGCGACGACAGTCGGCCACCTCCTTCTGGCTGGCCGCCCTCGCGTTGCTGGCCACCCTCGCCGTCGGTCGCGTGGCCCACCGCTACCGAGCCCTGACGATCGACCGGGAGCGGCGTCGCCTGGAGGCGGTTCGTGCACGTCGTGAGATCGACGCCCTGCTCGAAGCGACCGGGGACGGTGTGCTCGGCATCGATCTCGAGGGGCGGTGCATCTCCCTCAACAAGGCGGGGGCCCGCCTGCTCGGGTACTCCGAGTCCGAGATCCGTGGGCGCGATGTCCACGACACTCTCTTCCACACCACGCCCGACGGGTCACCTTTCTCCCGGGACGCATCGGAACTGCTCCGCGCCGCGGCCGAGGGCACGACGCTCCACTCGCCGGAGGGTGCGGTCATCTGGCACCGGAAGCGCCGATCGTTCCCCACGCGCTGGACACTGCAGCCGATGATCGACGGCACGCGGCTGGCCGGGGCGGTGCTGACCTTCACGGACATGACGGAGATCCGCGAAAAGGAGGAGGCGCTGCGACGGGCGATTCGACAGCGCGAGGACGTCGTCTCGATCGTGTCGCACGACCTCAGAAACCCCCTCGGCGTCACACTTGCCGCGGCCGATCTCCTTCTCGACCTCCCCCTCGACGAGGGCCAGCGTCGCCGTCAGGCCGAGATCATCCGCCGGTCCGGCAAGCGGATGCAACGGCTGATCGAGGACCTGCTCGACGTGGCCCGGATGGAAGCGGGGGTCCTGGTCGTACGGCTGTCCCGTGAAGAGCTGCACCCGATCCTCGAGGAAGCCAAGGAGCTGTTCCGGGAGCAGGCCGACGACCGGTCGATCCGCCTCGATGTGACGGAGCCGGACGGCACACCCGCCGCGCGGGTCGACCGGGATCGGATCATCCAGGGGGTGTCGAACCTCCTCGACAACGCGATCCGACTCACACCGGAGGGTGGTGCGGTCACCCTGTCCGTCGAAGACGACGGTGACGACGTCCTGGTGTCGGTGGCGGACACCGGTCCCGGCATCGCTCCGGAACTCCTGGAGGGACTCTTCGACCGGTTTGCGCAGGGTGACGAACTCGACCGGGGGGCCGCCGGACTCGGGCTGAGCATCGTGAAGGGGGTAGCGCTGGCGCACGGCGGTGAAGTGTCGGTCGTGTCGGCGCCGGGAGAGGGCAGCTTGTTCACCCTCCGCCTCCCCAGGGAGGGGCCGGTCGCCCACGAAGGCGCCCCGGCGGGGGCCGTCTCGGCCTGACGCCTCGTCGGTCGCCTACGCGTCAGGGACCCTGTGGTTCTCGACCCAGGCCAGGTATTCCGCCACCTCCCGGGATCGCTTTTCGTGGTCCCACCCCAGCAGATCACCCACGATGTCCGCCGCCGGCCCCGCGCCCGATCGCGCCGAGTCCGGCGAGAAGAGGAGAAGCGCCGTGCGCCGATCCATGACGTCGATGAGGGTGAGCGCCATCTCGTGTTCGACCGCGTGCCGGATCTCACCACAAAGGGCGGGCACGTCGGGATGGAGTCGTGTGAGCCACACCTCGTCTTCGTCCCCGTAGCCGAGGAACCGGTCGAGTTGGGTCCCGTACAGGAAGCCCAGCCGTTCCCGGGTTTCGGCGTCCACGCCCCGATCGGCCAGAACGGAGAGGCGGTCCGCCACGAAGCCGTCCTGAGCGGGGGCACCCGGGAGAAGCACCGTGTCCGTGCGGTCGTCGGAGTCGTCGATGTCGAGCGCCTCGAGCACCTCTTCCATCACCCGTTGCCCCATCCGCCGGTAGGTCGTGAGCTTGCCGCCCGCGATCGTGACCAGCCCCGGAGGGCGGTGCCAGAGCTCGTCCTCCCTGGAGGTGTCCCGGGTCGACTTCCCCTCTTCGGCAATCAGTGGGCGGACGCCGGCCCACGTCGCCAATACGTCGTCGACCGTGAGCCCGGCGTCCGGGAAGCAGTCCTGAACCATGCCGAGGAGGTCGAGCACATCGGCTCGTGTGGCGGTGGGTGTTTCGAGCGGGCCCGCGTATTCGTCGTCGCTCGTTCCTACGTAGACCCAGGGGCCGCGGCGCATGGCGAGGCCCCGGCGTCCGGTGCTCGACTTGAGAAACGACGCCCCCTCGATCGGGAGCCGTTCGGCCGACAGGAGGATATGGATCCCCTTGCTCGGACGGAGGGGCTTCTCGACGGGCAGGGAGGACGCCTCGAGGATGTCCTGCGCCCACGGCCCACCCGCGTTCACCACGATCCGTGCCTGCACTTCGTACGCGCGCCCGTCCAATTCGTCGCGGACCCGCGCGCCGTGCACCCGACCCTCGGCGTCGACGAAGAGCTGTTCCGCACGCGTATGATTGGCGACGAGGGCTCCGTGGTCCGATGCCGACAGCACATTCTCCAGCGTCAGCCGGGCATCGTCGGTGATGTATTCGACGTACTGGACGGCACCGCGCAGCGGGTCGCGGAGACCGGGGAGTCGAGTCCGGACGGCGTCGGGTTCGAGCATCCGGTGTCGGTCCGGTCCCTCGGTCGAGGCGAGCCAATCGAAGACCGACAGTCCGGCCCGGATCTTCAGGAGCGAGTCGGGGGCGAAGACCGGGTACAAGAAGTCGAGACGGTGAACCAGGTGGGGAGCGATCGACTGGACGACCCTCCGCTCGCGCGCCGACTCGCGGACGAGGAGGAAGTGTCCGTACTCCAGGTAACGCACGCCCCCGTGCACGATCTTGCTCGACCGGCTCGAGGTCCCGGCCGCGAAGTCGCTCTTTTCCACCAGCGCCACGCGGAGACCGCGGAGCGCTGCGTCCCGAGCGATTCCCGCCCCGGTGATCCCGCCACCGATGATCAGGATGTCGATCGGAGAGGTCTCCATCTCCTGGAGGTCGGCCAGGCGCTTGCGGTCGGATCGCATCCAGTCGGTCACGTCGTCCACTCTCTCTTCAAGTCGACCATGTCGGACACTTCGTTCGTCGTGATTCGGGGGACCCCCATCTCGACCAGACGCCGAGCGTCCTCGGGAGCGTTGACCGTCCAACACGCCAGCGGGATGCCGAGGTCCCGGCATCGTGAGGCAATGGAGGGATCCGCGGCCAGGATGCGGGCGTCGAAGTCCAGGAGCGCGAGCGGGTCCCGCGCGGCTCGACCGATTCCGTTCTCCAATCGGCTCCGGTGCTCGACGATGTATCCGATGCGGGCGGTGGAATCGAAGGCACGAATCCGCAGGAGGGCGGGCCAGTCCATCGAGATGAAGACCGTCTCGTCCCAGACCCCGCCGTCCCGTACGACGCGGGCCACCTCGTCGAGATCGTCCGCGCGGGGGCTTCGCTTGACCTCGGCGTAGATCCGGCCGGCCCGACCCCTGCACAGATCCACGGCGTCGGCCAGTGTCGGGACCGGTTCACCGGCGAACTCCGGGGCGAACCAGCTTCCCGCGTCGAGGCCCGCGAGGGCGCTGACAGGCACGTGCTCGACCGATCCGCTCCCGTCGGTCGTGCGGTCGAGCGTCGTGTCGTGCATCAGGACGGGTACACCGTCGGCCGTCACGTGCAGGTCGAACTCGACCGCGTCGGCCGAGGCTCGGAGGCCGCGGTCGAGTGCAACGAGCGTGTTCTCGGGCGCCGCGGCGCTGTAACCGCGGTGTGCGATGACCTCGAAGGGGCCGGTGTAGTCGAACACGGACGTCAGCTGCCGACCTCGTTCGATGGCTGGCCCGCCTGGAGTTGTCGCTCGAAGTCCCGCCCCTCGGCCAGGCCCTGGACGGTGTGCCGGAGGTGGGCGATTTCCTGTTCCTGCAGTTCGAGTCGGCGGTGTAGGATCCTCAACTCCTCGTCGGCGCCCCGGGCATCGAAGAGCTTGCTCAGAGCCTCGACCACCGGGGTCAGGGCGAAACGTGCCGTCAGCCCGATGACGGGGATCAGGACGATCGAGATCCCCATGATCGTGGCGACGAGTGACGTCAGGTCGATCGGAAAAACTTCCACGGCTCGGCTCCGGGTGAGATCGGTCGCTCCATGGTGCTCGGCACCCGAGCGCGGCGCAACGGGAGATCGTAGGATTTCAGGGCCGAATCGGTTCCAACCGTACGGCCGACCCGTATGTCCAAGCAGGTGAGATGACGGATCCTACAACCGACGCACGAGCCTTGGGCCTACGAGTGCCAGCATACGGGGAAGCGGACGACGTTCGGAGGGCGGCAGGGGGAGACCACGCCGCCTTCGAGCGGCTCTACCGGCTGCACGTCGGCCGGGTGTACTCGCTCTGCGTCCGTATGGTGGACGAACGAGCCGCCGACGATCTCACCCAGGAGGTGTTCATCCGGGCGTGGCAGAAGCTCGGGACCTTCAAGGGCGAGTCGAAGTTCGGAACGTGGCTCCACCGCCTGGCCGTGAACCACGTCCTTTCCCGCCGCACGACGCTCCGCAAGCGGGAGGCGCGGCAGGTGCAGGGGGAGGGTGTCTTCGCGCGCTTCACGGCTCCCAAGCGGCGGTCGTCCGGTCACGCGATGGACCTCGACCGTGCGATCCGCAAACTGCCCTCCCGCGCCCGCGACGTCTTCGTCATGTACGACGTCGAGGGTTTCAGTCACGACGAGATCGCCGCATCACTCGGCGTCTCCGTCGGGACCTCCAAGTCACAGCTCCACCGGGCGCGCATGCTCCTGCGCAAACACCTCGGTTAGGGGATACACGACCATGAATTGGATGAACGAAGACCATACCCGGTGGACCGACCACCTGTCCGACTACATCGACGGTTCGGTCGATCCGACCGTGGCCGCCGAGCTCGAAGACCACCTGGCCCAGTGTGGTGCCTGCCGCGGCGTTCTGGAGGAACTCCGTCGTGTCGTGGCCCTGGCGGACGCGCTCCCCGAGGTCGAGCCCGCCGACGACCTCTGGTCCGGGATCGAGGCGACCATCCTGGGGTCCACGCCGTCGGCCGACCCCAAGGTGATCGCTCTGCCGGTGGGCGCAGGCCCCGGGCGGGGGCGGTCCGACGAGGTGGCGGCTTCCCGGGACACGGTGCGCCTGACACGCCCGCAGCTGATCGCCGCGTCGGTCGCCCTGATTGCAGTCTCGTCCGTGGTGACGGCCCAGGTCGGCCCGACGTGGGGGGCACCGAGCGAGGTCTCGAGCGAGGTCCCGGACGGTGCGGTCACGATGGTGGCCAACGAGCCGGTCGTGCCGCCTCCACCGGCCATCGCACAGGAGTTGGCCGCTCTCGAAGAGGTCATGAACGAGGCCCGCACCCTCCTGGATCCCAATACGGTGCGCGTCATCGAACGGAACCTCGCCGTGATCGAGCAGGCCATCGCGGACTCCCAGAATGCCCTCCGGCTCGATCCGGGCAACGAGTACCTCGCTGAGCACCTCACCCGGGTCTACCAGCGGAAGCTGACCTACCTGCGTGATGCCGCGAACGTGGCGGAGTGGTCCAGCTGACCATGCGTCTGTTGCCCTTCTTCCTCGCCTCGACTCTCTGGGTCGGGGGAGCAGCCGATCGGTCGGTGCCGGACGTCTCCATGGACTCGACCATCGCCGTGGCGGTCGTCGACACGATCATCGACGTTCGCCCCGGTGACCGGGTCGAGTTCGAGGGCATGTCCGGTGATCTGATCATCCGCGGCTGGAACGACGATCGCATCTCGATCGACGGCGACGGCGAATCCGACGTACGCGTCCGCCGCCGCGGGTCGGCCATTCAGGTCTCTCGTGAAGGTCGGGGCGGGCGTTCCCGAAACTTCGACGCGGAGATCCGCGTCCCCAAATGGATGGATGTGGAGGTCCGCGGCCGTTCACTCGACGTCTGGGTCGAGGACCTCGACGGAGACGTGTCGGTGCGCAACGTGAGCGGGGACATTTCGATCGATCAGTCGCGCGGTGCGGTCGAGGCGCGGACGGTCGAGGGAGAGATCGAGATCAAGGGTGCTCGCGGGGGCGTCTCGGCGTCCTCCCAGTCGGACGACGTCTTGCTGATCGACGTGCACGGGCGCGTCGAGGCCCACAGCGGGAGCGGGGATCTGACGATGGTCGACATCGTGTCGAACTCGGTTCAGGCCGAGACCCAGGACGGTGACGTGACCTTCTCGGGGACGATCGCCGACGGCGGCGCCTACCGCTTCTTCGTCCACGACGGAGACGCGACGATCGAGATTCCGGGCTCGGCCAATGCGCGCTTCTCGGTGTCGACTTTCGACGGCGAGTTCCATTCGGATTTCCCCGTGCGGCTCGACCGCTTCACGGGGGGCAGGGCTTTCGATTTCTCCATCGGTTCGGCTTCGGCCCAGGTGGAGATCCAGGTCTTCGACGGAGAGATCCGTCTACTCGAACGCGACCGCTGAGCGGCGCGCACATCACAGGGGAGGTTGGGAATGAAGTCACTACGCTGGTCGCTGATTGCCATGGCGATCTTTGCCACGACCGCGACGTTCGCTTTCGCGCAGATGGGTGGCTGGGACGGTGTGTTCGGGTCCGAAGGGGCATCGCTCGCCAACGTCGGCACTCAGGCCGCCGGTCCCTCCGCCGATGACTTCAGCTGGACGGGTGAAGTGGAGTCCGGTGCCGCGCTCGAGATCAAAGGGGTCAACGGGTCCATCTCGGTGTCGCCCTCCTCGGGCTCACGGGTGGAGGTCGTGGCCGAGGCGCGGGGGCGCAAGAGTGATCCCTCGACGGTTCGGATCGCCATGGTCGAACACGAGGACGGGCTGACCTTCTGCGCGGTCTACCCGAGCCCGAACGATCGCCGGGAGAACTACTGCGGCGCGGGTGACGACGGTCGGATGAACACGCAGGATAACGACGTCTCCGTGCACTTCGAGATCCGTGTCCCGGACGACGTCCGCTTCATCGGTCGCACGGTGAACGGTGATGTCGAGGCGCTGGGGCTCGGTGCCGACGTGGTGGCCGAGACGGTGAACGGCTCGATCGAGATCGAGACCGACGGTTTTGCCGAAGCGGAGACGGTGAACGGTTCGATCCACGCGGTCCTGGGTGATGCCGATATCCGGTACGGGGCCGAGTTCAGCACGGTGAACGGGAGCATCACGCTCGACCTGCACGACGACGTGGACGCGGAGATCGACGCCTCGTGGCTCAACGGCAGCTTCGAGAGCTCGATCCCCTTCCTGACCTCCGGTCGGGTGAGCCGTCGCAGTGCTCGCGGTACGCTGGGCAGCGGTGGGGCGGAGTTGGAGCTGTCGACCGTGAACGGTTCGATCGAGATCCGATAGAGATGACCACAACGATGCGGGATGGGAGGAGATCGTCGATGAGACGGATGATGTGGGGGGCGATGGCGCTCCTGGTGGCTGCGCCGGTCGCGGCTCAGGACGTCGAGCGTGTGCGCGGCGGCGATGTGGCGATCTACAACCTGGCGGGTCAGGTCGAGGTCGTCCGCGGCAGCGGTTCGGACGTGGTCGTCCGGATCGATCGAGGCGGCCGGGACGCCGATGAGTTGCGGGTCGAGATCGGTGAGGTGCGCGGGCGCGAGGCGCTGCGCGTGATCTATCCGAGCGACGAGATCGTGTACCCGGAGATGGGGCGCGGTTCGAACACGCAGATGTCGATTCGTTCCGACGGAACCTTCTCGGACGGCGGGCGCGGCCGGAACGACCGCGTTCGGATCCGGGGCCGGGGTGATGGTCTGGAGGCCTGGGCCGACATGGTGATCGAGGTGCCGGACGGAACCGAGGTGGCGGTCTATCTGGCGGTCGGCGAGGTGATGGCGCAGGGCGTCGAAGCCGACCTGTCGATCGACACGGGGTCGGGCGCTGTCCGGGCCGAGGCGATCGGAGGAGCGCTTTCGATCGACACCGGTTCGGGGAGTGTCGCCGTGCGTGGCGTCGACGGGGACGTCTCGATCGACACGGGGTCGGGGCGCATCGAAGCGTCCGAGATCCGCGGCCGCTCGATCTCGATCGACACCGGATCGGGGAGCGTCCGGGGCTACGACCTCGACGCGGACGAGCTGCTCGTCGACACGGGGAGTGGTTCGATCGAACTGGAGTCGGTGACGTCCCGGGAGGTTCACCTCGACACCGGGAGTGGCTCCATCGACGTCGAACTCATGAGCGACATCGACCGACTCGAGGCCGACACGGGGTCGGGCTCCGTCACGGTCCGGGCACCCGAGAACCTCGGCGCCCGAGTGGAGATCGAGACCGGATCGGGAGGGATCGATCTCGACTTCCCCGTGGAGGTCCGCACGGTGCGTCGCGATCACCTCGAGGGGACGGTC
>JAUIKL010000260.1 GCA_030430625.1 Gemmatimonadota bacterium | reverse complement strand
CGTCCGGGATTTCATGGACCAGCTCCGATCGACCGGCGTCGAGACCGGTGGGCCGAAGGCGTGGAGCGGGAAGGACAAGCAGGCATTCGCCGCCTCCTTCGACCGTGTATTGACGAAGTTGGCGCGGGCTGCGGAGCGAAAAGCGAAGCGGTCCCCCTCCAGCTAGGCCACACCAACCTCAGCGAGACTAGCTCTTCGATCGACGCTTTCGGTGTCAGCTACTGACTGTTCTAGTTCCCCGCCGGAGGGTCCGGCAGTGAGGGGATCATCCCCTTCTCCGAGAGTAGCTGGGTCGAGATGCCCACCGTAAGGTACGCGAGGAGAACCGCGAGAGTAATCTGCGCCCACGGGGGCAGTCGCATCCACCAGGCGACGAACGCGCGTAGGCGATCTGGTTCAGAAGTGGCGTGCGCGAGTTCGGCATCAAGGCTCTCGGCCGCTTCGGCAACAAACCGATCAAGGCTCACGCCGAGCTCGGATTCCGCAAGGACCGCAGGCCTGAACGCCCTGGGCCCCGGGATGATTCGATCGAGCTTCACCCGCATCTCTTCTGCAAGTGAAAGCGAGAATGCCATCTCCGGAGACGGAACGGTCGGGATGTCCACCGAGAACGCCTCGATCTGGGATGAGAGGTCGGACAAGCCGGGTAGGCTCCCCACCATCTGGGTGGTCGGGAAGGACATCGACTCGCCCCAAACGTGCATCGAGGCCGCTAATTCGCAGGCCGTCGACCCCACCCTCTCGATCAGCTCGCTGTTCTGTCGGTCGATGCGCTCGAACGCGTGAACCCGAGGAGCCCACATCCGACCAAGCGTCTCTTGGTGCTCACTGGCGATGCGCCCGAGTGACTCCATGGTCGGAGACCTCAAACTGTCCTGCAGGGCCAAGAGAGTGCGATTCGCGTCATAGAAGTATCCGAGCCCGGCACGCCCGAGGGCCGTAGCGGGGGCCGCCCTATCCACCGTGACGCTCGTTACACCCGTGCGGTGCATAGGCGTTCGCGTATCGGCCGAGAAGGTCAGCCTCCTCGGCACGTCGATCAGCTGGACGGGCCTCTAGGTGGCAGTGAAAATGCGTCGCCCTTTTCCGCCGAATGCACACACCCTTGTGGTGCGCAGGTCCGGAGCGTTCGGCCAGATCACCTTCACCGATATAGATCGGCACCCAACGGCCTTCGCTGTTCTTCTTGGCGTAGATGTAGTTGCCGTCCTGGCCTGGGTCGATGGCGCAGGGGAGCTCGAAGATGTGGTACTCATATTCGGTGCCGCTGCGTCCCGTCCAGGCGCACGTGGCTCGCTTCGTTGAGGTGCTCATGGGTAGGCTTGAGAAGGCTCTTCGGTCGGGGTCCGACCGACGTGGATACGGACCGTCGCATACCCCTACACCGAATATTTCCCGAAAGTTTCATCTCGCGCCCGTAGGACTCGAGGCGAATTCTCACCGGATTGCCCACGATTATAGCATGTGATATAATCACACACGTTATAATCTCAGGCGATACAATGGCGGTGCACCCGCCCCTCCCGTGAGGTCACCATGCTCCGACCCAACCAGTTCCACGTCCTCCTGGCCCTGGCCGACGAGGACAGGCACGGCTCGGCGATCGCCGACGACGTCCTCGAGCAGACGGGCGGAGCCCTCCGACTCTGGCCGGCGACGCTGTACCGGACGCTGGACGAACTCGTCGACGACGGGCTGATCGAGGAGCTCTCCGGGGACCGTCACCCGGACGGGGAGAGCCGGAGGCGCCGATACTTCACCGCCACCTCCAAGGGCCGCCGCGCCCTGGCCGATGCGGCGGGCCGGATGAGCGCGCTCGCCGGGGCCGCGCAGGAGCGGCTGGGGGCGTCGTCGTGAGGAAGCCCCCGATCTGGTTCCGCTGGCTGGCGCGCCTGCTGCCTGCCGACTTCCGCGCGGCGCACCTCGACGACCTCGTCGAACTCACCGCACACTACGCCGACGGTCAGCCGCTCCCGAAGCGCGCGTGGATCTGGCTCCGCTGCGGGGCCGACCTCGTCTGGGTCGCGCTCACCGGACGGGGCGCCTCCCTGGCCGGCGTCGCCGGAAACGGCGGCGCCCTCGACGGCCTGGCGCGCGACCTCCACTACGGCGCCCGCTCCCTCCGTCGGGATCTCACCTGGTCGGGCTTCGCCGTGACCATCGTCGCCCTCGGCATCGGGGCCAGCGTCACCGTCTTCAGCGTCGTCAACGCGCTCTTCCTCGAACCTCTGCCCTTCGACGAGCCGGAAGACCTCGTCTGGATCTCGAACGGCGAGTGGGGCCGCGGGCAGGCGCTCTCCGGCATCAGCGTCCAGTCGATCTACCTCCTCGATATCAAGGAGCGTTCGAGTCAGATCACCGACGCCGGAGGCTTCCACCTCTTCGACCGGGACGGGGATCACATCCTCACCTCCGCTGCCGGTCCCCAGCGAGTGACGAGGCTCCGTGTGACCGAGGGGCTCTTCGAAGTCCTCGGCGTGCAGCCCGCTGTCGGCCGCCTCTTCTCCGACGAGGAGACGAACACCGACGACCCCACGACCGTCCTCCTCGACCACGGCTTCTGGGTGCGCGCCTTCGGCGCAGACCCCGATGTCGTCGGCACGACCGTGACCGTGGACGGCCAGTCGCGAACCGTCATCGGCGTCCTGCCCACCGACTTCGCGTACGGGGACATCTTCGCGCCCGGCCGGGTCATCGACTACGTCGAGCCGTGGTCGCTCACCGAGCGTCACCACCGGACCGGCAACACGCTGGCCATCGTGGCCCGTCTGGCCGATGGCGCCACCGTCGAGTCCGCCCAGGCGGAGATCGACGCCATCGTGGCCGGACGCAGCGCCGAGACCGGCGAACCGACCGAAGCCCGGGGCTACTGGCTCAACACCTTCCGGCCCACCGTGCGTCCGCTCCGCGAACACGTGACCGCCGGCTTCGCGCCCATGACCACCGCACTCGTCGGCTCGGTCCTCCTCGTCATGCTCATCGTCTGCGCCAACCTGTCGAACCTCCTCCTGGCCCGCGGCACCCTGCGCGACCGGGAGATGGCCGTCCGGGCCGCCCTCGGCGCCGCCCGCGGTCGGCTCGTCCGACAGATGCTGACCGAGGCCATGATGCTCTCCGTGACCGGCGCCGCCCTCGGCACCGTCCTCGCCGTCTACGGCACGAGACTCATCGCCTCCCTCGATCTGCGGATCCCCCTGCTCGGCCTGGCCGAGATCGACGGCGCCGCCCTCGGGATCGCCGTCGGAGCCGCTGTCGGTGTCGGTCTCGTCTTCGGCCTCGTGCCCGCCCTACGCGCGTCGGACATCCGACTGCACGAGGCGCTCAAGGAAGGGGCGCGCGGCACCTCACGGGGTCGGCGTCAGGCCCGTCTTCGCAACGCGCTCGTCGTCGCGGAAATCGCCCTGGCCAGCGTCCTCGTCGTCTCGTCCGCACTCACCGTCCGGAGCCTCTTCGAGCTCCTCGCCGTCGACCTCGGGTACACCCCCGATCGGGTCATCGCCGTGCGGATCGACCCGCCCCAGCGTTTCGAGAGCGGCGCTGCGCGCGATGCGCACTACGAGGCCATCCTCGATCGGGTGCGGGAAGCGCCCGGCATCACCGCCGCCGGTACGTCCGACATCCTGCCGATGGGCTTCAACCGCCGGTGGGACGCCGACATTGCCGAGCGACCCGACGAGAACGTCTCCCCCTTCATCCGTCTCGTCAGCGACGGCTACCTCGACGCCATCGGCGGGACCGTC
>JAUIKL010000259.1 GCA_030430625.1 Gemmatimonadota bacterium | reverse complement strand
CAGGTCGGTGCCACACTGATCGGTTGCTCCTCGAGTCCCGCGCCCGTCTCCACGCCCGCGCCCGCTCAGCCGGCGCCCGCCGCCGAGGCGAGTGCCGATCCGACGACGGCGGACGGGATTTTCACGATGGCCCAGGCCGACCGTGGCGAGGAACTCTTCCAGAACGTCTGCTCGGAGTGTCACGACGCGGAGGACTGGACGGACGCGGGCTTCAAGGGTCGGTGGGAGGACGAGTCGGTCTTCCAGCTCTGGTACTACATCAACGACCGGATGCCGTACGACGACCCGTGGAGTCTGTCGCGCCAACAAGTCACCGATGTGCTCACGTACATCCTCGAGCTGAACGATCTGCCAGCCGGTGACACCGAGCTCGGCGTCGACGACGACACGATCGACGACTACTGGATCGCCTGGGGTGCGCCCACGCCGTAGTCGTGGGCGGGGCGCGCGGGCGTCAGCCGTCCGTGATCTCTTCCAGGATCGACTCGATCCGGGCGAAGCAGACGGTCTCCGAATAGCCCAGGGCCACCTGGTGCGCGGCCGCACCGACGCGCGCTCCGTCCGGCCCCAGCGCCCGAGCGAGCGCTCGCGTAAGCGTCGGCGTATCGCTCGGATCGACGATCCATCCGGTCACACCCTCTTCGATCACCTCGGAGGCTCCCGCGTGGACCGAGGAGACGACCGGCAGGCCCGTCGCCATCGCCTCGAGTACGACGAAGCCGAAGGAGTCGTGCCGACTCGGATGCGCCAACACGTCTGCCGCGGCGTGGGCATCGAGCGAGGTCCCGACGGCCCCGGCAAAGCGGATGCGGTCGGATGATCCACTTCGGGCCGCCACACCCTGCGCCCAGCGCCTCTGCACCGGTCCCGTGCCCTTGCCGGCCACGAGGAGCCAGGGACGGTCGGACCCTTCGGCGTCGTCGAGGGCCCGTACGACTTCGCTGAACCCTTTCAGCCGAAAGTTGTGGCCGATGATGGCGACGCACGGTGCGTTGCGAGGGATCCCGAAACGCTCCCGAGCCGCGTCGCGGCGGGACAGCCGAGCCGTCGGGTTGAACTCTGTGAGGTCGACACCGTTGTGTACGACCGTCACCCGACCCTCCATGTGCGGGTACGAGCGGACGATCTCCCGGGCGATGTAGTCCGACTGGGCGATCACCCTCGGGGAATCTCCGTGCTGGCCGTAGAAGTTTCGTTCGACGCGTCGGCGGGCGCGGACCCACGGCATCGCTCGGAGCAGGGTGCGGGCGCCACGCTCGACGGGGCTGCCGAAGGCGCGGAGTTTCTGGACGTACTGATCGGTTCCGTACGCCGTCCGAACGACGTTCGGGCGGAGGCCCCGATACGGGTGGGATCGCTCGGGGTTGAGGAGGAGGACGTCCGGGTCCAGAGCCTCCACCCGGCGACGGATCTCCCCGGGAGAGAGCGACTCCAGGTCGTGTAGGGTCAGCGGAGCCGCGACCGCTCGGGAGACGCCTCGTGCCAGGAGCACGTGTACGTCGTGTCCCGACTCTGCCAGCCACAGGGCCAGGCGCCACAGATACCGCTGTTGGCCGGGGCTGCTCGGGTCGACCTGGCGCAGCTCGATGGCGACCCTCACGGATCGGATACGCCGGTGATGGGGGCGGCGTGCGCCGGAGCGGCATACTTCCGCATCGAGCCGACCTGCGTCACCCGATGCTCTCTCCCCAGGAAGTGGTCGGCGGCCCGGCTCTCGACGAGCCGATGACAATCGTGGACGAGGACGAAGCCCCCGGGGCGGACGAAGCGAGCCGCGGCCGCGATGCTCGCCACCCTGCCCGGTGTGTGCCAACGCGTCCCCCGCGGGCCGTCGACGAGGACCACGTCCCATGCGCCGTCGTGCACGTCCGGCGGCAGACCCGTGATGCGGCGGAGGGATGGGAAGCGCATCGAGAGAGCGGCGAGGGCGCGCACCGTGTGATACCGCACGCGCTCGATCGTGGCTTCGGGATGGTGGTGGCGCGCCTCGGCGATCCACCTTTCGTCGTCCTCGAGGAAGCGGGTGTCACCGCCGCTGTTGGCGGCCGACCACACCGCGGTGTCGCGACCGACGCCGAAGATCAGGATCGCACACGGTGCCAGGGCGCAGATCGTGTCCCGGGCCAGGGCGTACTCCTCGAAGGTGGCCTGTCCCGGGTTCGCCCGGACCAGCTCCCGGAGCGCCGCATCGTCGCACCCGGTCACCGGACTAGGGTTCGGGGGCGCGAGCGATCGTGATGCGCGTCGGGCCCACGAAGTCGAAGCGTTTGCCCCGCACGTCCGCCTCGTGATCCTTGTCGTGCTCGACGACGAGGACGGTCGAAAAGGGGACTGCGCGCCACCGTTCGAGGACCCGGTCGAGTTTGCGCGACCCGTACGGTGGATCGACCCAGGCGATGTCGTAGCTGCCGGAGTCCGCGCCTTCGATCCACGGGATGACGTCTCGCTTGAAGAGCCGTGTCTGCTGCGTGGCCCGGAGCGCGGCCACGTTCGCCTTCAACGCGTGCAGGGCACTCTTCCCGTTCTCGACGAAGTCGACACGCGCGGCGCCCCGCGACAGCGCCTCGAGCCCGACGGCGCCCGAACCCGCGAACAGGTCGAGGAACCGCGCACCTTTCAGCTCCCGGCCCAGCTGGTCCATGACCTCGGCGCGGACCCGTTCGGGCGTCGGCCGCACCGCTCGCGCCGGAGAGGTGAGGTGGCGGCCCGCGTGCCGGCCTCCGACGATCCTCACACCGCGTTGCTCAGTCGCCGCGCTCGACGAGCGCGATCGCCAGGCGGTCGGGCCCCTCGAACATGAACGAGCGACCGTCGTCGAAGGCACGTACCTCCTCGATGATCGTCACCCCCGCCGCACCGAGCCAGGCACGCCACGCGTCGACATCGTCGACCTCGAAGCCGACGTGATCGAGAACCTGACCCCGGGACGGGGCCAGCGGCTGTTCCGAACCGCACCGCTCGGTCGTGCACTGACGCGGGTAGAAGGAGATGGACCCGTTGCCGTGCACCACCGTGCCCCGGGGCTGTCGGATCGTCCCGAGCCGCTCCAGGGAGGGCCAACCGGCCTGCCCGCGGTCGGCCTCACACGGGTCGTGAAGCGGGCGCGGGGAAGTCGAGCCGTCTTCGTTGCGGATCGGGGGCAGGGACATCCCCATCGTCTCGACGTACCAGTTGGCCGCGCACATCGGAGATTCGTGGAAGAGGTGCACGTGGGACATCGACGGACTCGTGTTCGGCCCGCCGGTCAACTCGAAGAGGGCCCCGTCCGGTCCTACGACGTAACTGAAGCCGCCCGGTCGTGGCTCCGCGGGCTCGGCGCCTTCCATCTGCTCGGCCGTGAGGATCCCGGCGTACGGCGTCAGCCCCGATCGCCACACGCCGCTCATGTCCTCGGGGCCGGTGAAGAGGGCCACGTGTTTGGCGCCGAACTGCGCCAGCGCGATGTCTGACTCGGTCGTGTTCACGAAGGCACCGATGTGCCAGAAGGCACTCTGCTCTTCGGGGCGACCGAGCTGCGGGTGGAAGGCCCCGGGGATCGGCCCGTCGACTTCGGTGAAGACGAGGTACATTTCGGCGGCGATCGCGGGTTTTCCGTCCATCTCGGCGGACGACGCGCTCGGCCATACCGAGCGGTACCATTCGATCGCGGCTTCGGCGTCCGCGGTGTTCAGCCCGACGTGGTGGAGGCGAGGGACGTCGGCGGGCCGCTCGGGGGGCGCAGTCGGGGCGCACCCCGCGACGAGAACGACGA
>JAUIKL010000258.1 GCA_030430625.1 Gemmatimonadota bacterium | reverse complement strand
ACATCCGGAAGGGGCATGCCGTTCACCCGGCCCCATTCGGCCAGGCGGCGGTACGTCATCCCCCCTTCGATGAAGTGGCCGAAGTAGTTCGGCGCCCACTTCCACTCCTGCCAACGGAAGGAGAGGGGGAAGACCTCGTCCCCGATGAAGCGCCGCCATCCACCGTATCGGCGCACGTGGTCCGGGAAGTCGGAGACCGAGCTCCAGACGTGCCGGCCGGCGTACGGGTAGTCGAAGATGTACCGGTTCCGGTTGTTGAACTGGGCCACGGCGTACCCCTTGTTCAGCAACACGTCGAAGGGGCCGGCCAGCGCGTCGGTCCCGTACGGACGACCGTGGTAGAAGAAGAAATCCGCTCGCTCGGCGGCCGGGATCCGCGAGCTGTCGGAGGGGAGCCACTGGGCGTCGACGGGCGTCCGGAGAGCGAGTGCCACGAGCACCACGATCCACGCCCGCATCCCCGTGCGGAGGTGGTGTTTCGCGAGTCCGTGACCTTCGTTCTGAGGCGCTGGCATCAAGGAAAGCTCTGAGAACGGAACGGAGTGGGAAGGCCGGGGTTCCGTGTTCCCGATGACAGCTCCCCCTCACGCCCGAACGGGCGCCGCCGTCACGGGCCGGGACCGCGCCGTGATCTATCTGGCGGTGCTCATGGCCCTCTTCCTCGCCGCCCTCGATCAGACGATCGTCGCGACCGCGCTGCCGGCTATGGTCGCCGATCTCGAGGGGGTCGAACGGTACGCGTGGGTGGCCACGGCCTACCTTCTGGCGTCGACCGCCCTGGCCCTCGTGTACGGCAAGCTGTCCGACACGTACTCGCGGAAGTACGTGACGTTGGGGGCGGTCGGACTCTTTCTGACCGGGTCGTTCCTGTGCGGACTGTCCGGAGAGTTCGGCACCCTTCCGATCCTCGGTGACGGGATGACCCAACTCGTTCTCTTCCGCGCGCTCCAGGGGGCGGGCGGGGGTGGGATCTTCGCGATGGCGTTCATCGTGATCGCGGATCTGTACACCCCGGCGGAGCGCGGAAAGTACCAGGGGTTCGTGGGCGCCGTCTTCGGCATCTCGTCGATCCTCGGTCCGCTTCTGGGTGGCATCCTCACCGACCATGCCGGAGGCGTCATCCCCGGCGTGGAGGGGTGGCGCTGGGTCTTCTACGTGAACATGCCGATCGGCGGCCTGGCGCTCTGGTTCATCATCCGCCGCATGCCGCGCCTCGATCCGCCCGACGCGGGGGTGCGCCCCGACTACCTGTCCGCCGCTCTCCTCCTCGGGGCCCTGGTGCCTTTGATCCTGGCCCTGCAGATCGATCACCGGAGCTATCCGATCCTCCCGAACCTGGGTTCGGCTGACGTCTCGACTCTGGACGCCTGGCTCACGCTCGGCCTGGTGGCCTTCGGGGCGGTGACGCTCGTGGCCTTCCTGGCCCGGAGCCGGACGTCACGGAGTCCGGTCCTCGATCTGGGCCTGTTCGAGAACGACGTTTTTCGAAGGGCCAACGCCGCGACCTTCTTCTTCGGCGCGTCGTTCATGTCGATCACGATCTTTCTCCCGCTCTTCCTCGTGAACGTTCTCGGCGTGTCGGCCACGAGGGCCGGCGCCGCGCTCATACCGCTTTCGCTCGGACTCGTCACCTCGGCCACGCTGGCCGGGCAGTACGTGAACCGGATCGGATACCGGGTCCAGCTGGTGTCGGGGGCGGCCCTTCTCCTCGTGTCGGTCGTTCTGCTGGCCACGATGCAGGCGGACGTCGGGTACGGTCGTGTCACCCTCTACATGGTGCTCGCCGGGCTCGGAATCGGTCCGAGCATGCCCCTCTTTACCCTGGCCATCCAGAACGCCGTCGACGTCCGATTCATCGGGCAGGCCACCAGCGCGTCCCAGTTCTTTCGTCAGACCGGGGCTACGGTGGGAGCGGCCGTGATGGGGGGCATCCTCGGCACGACGCTGGGGGTCGCCTTCGCCGCGATCGACCTGCCGGTGGCCGTGGCCGGGCCGGAGGTCACCACCGCCGAGGGCTTCGTCTCGACCGGCGGGGCCGAGCTGCCGGAGCAGATCCGGGACGCCTTCGTCACGCTCGCCGCCGCCGTGGACGATCCCCTGACCGCCAACGAGCTGAGAGCGGAGGGAGAACGACGGGCTCTCGAGACCTCGTCCGCCGTTCGGGCCGCGTTCACCCTGGCGACCCAGAGGATCTAC
Source organism: Gemmatimonadota bacterium (assembly GCA_030430625.1). GTDB lineage: Bacteria > Gemmatimonadota > Gemmatimonadetes > Longimicrobiales > Gaopeijiaceae > UBA2589. The sequence continues at coordinate 1,637 of JAUIKL010000258.1, read as the reverse complement.
GGCTTCGCGGCGATCCTCGTCCTGGTGGGCGGCGTCCTGGCCATGCGTGTCCCCGAACTCCCCCTACGCACAACCCACGACCGGGTCGTGGTGTCCAAAGAGGAAGAGGCGTAGCACGCACGCGGTCGGGCCGGGACGAAATTCTGGCCTGAATCGTGCGCCGACTACAGCTTGGTGGAGCGTGGCGAGCGACTCACGGGGGGTCGGATCATGGTGAAAAAGCTGCTGATGATACTGTTCCTGGCTCTGGCCGTCGGGATGGCGATCCCGAGTTCCAGGGCGGAAATCGCTTCCTGGGGCGAGCCGATCACGGACGGCATCGGCGAGCGACTCGTGCCGAGGCGGATCGAGGCGATGGCCGACCAGCTCGACGTTCGTCTCGACCGGGCCGAGGGCCTGCCCGACCGCTTCGACGGCTGGCTGCGCCGCGACTACACGGGCGCCCCCGAGGACCCGTGGGGCAACATCTACTATCTGGTGCAGGGACGCCGCGACTACACGGTCGGCTCGATGGGCCCCGACGGTGTGCAGGGGACCGACGACGACATCTCGATCACACGCCCCCTGCCGGACAACCGGCGCCGCTGACCCGCTCGCTCGTCACCGCCCTCCGATCGGGGTGACGTCCATCCGCGAGATATGCAGGTTGAGTCGGTGGTTCACCCGAAAACCGAATGCGCCGTCCACCGGCACGTCCGATCGGGGTACCCGTGCCACCTCGTCTCCGTTGACGTAGAAGGTGACGTTCGGCCCCCGAGCTTCGACCGCGAGCACGTTCGGCACCGACGCATCGTCACCGCGGTCCGCGTAGCTCCGGATGGCCGTGTGCCCGGTCCAGGGCCGCACCGTGGGCGCCTCCGCGCCCTCCCGTCGCTTGATGATGTATTCGCCGCCGTCGCGCAGCAGGAAGTAGGTGTACTCCTGATTCGACCCCTGGAGGTCCCGGCCGCCCAGGAAGAGTCCGAACGCCTCGCGCCGCCCGTCGGGGTCGAAAAGGAAGACCTCCATCTCGGCGCGGAAGTCCCCGGAGACCGTGTTCGTGGGGTCCCAGAAGATCCCCGCCGGCCCCGTGGTGACGTGCCATCCCGGGGGCATCTCCACGAACATCTCCACGTCGGCCTCACTGGCTCCGGCCTGGTCGAAGCGGGTCAGCCATCCGTCCGGGCGCTCGAGGTCCTGGGCTGCTGCGGCCGATGCGGTCATGAAGGAGGCGAGGGCCGCGATACGTAGAGTGCGCATGGAGAGGCTGCCGTGGAGAAGGAGCGGGGCGGGATGCCCGAACGTCGGCGGTCGATTCCCCTTCGTCAATCGAGGGGCGACTTGTAGTGATGGGGCACCGTGACCCACGACCCGACTTGCCCCGGGTCCCGGCTGACCCCTGATTCCTGCCATACCAGCGACACCCTCTTTCCCCCGACCCCGACCCTCCGTGCGTGAGAACGATTCGCCTGACGAACCCGGCGCGCTGACCCGGCCCTCGGACAATGCGCGCAGGTTCGGTGACGACGAAGTGCAGCGGATCCTCGAGGCGGCCGCCGACCTGCAGGAGCGCTCTTCGGCGCGAGGTGCCGGGTCGGCCCGCGGTCTGACGATTCAGGAGCTGCGTCAGGTGGCAGCGGAAGCCGGGATCGATCCGC
>JAUIKL010000257.1 GCA_030430625.1 Gemmatimonadota bacterium | reverse complement strand
CGGCCGATTGCGCGCCGTCGACGACGACGAATTCGACCCCACGGGCCCGCACGGCCTCGGCGATCTGCCGGAGGGGGTGGCACATCCCGACCATGTTGTCGACGTGGGGAAGGACGAGGACCCGGGTCTCCGGCCGGACGGCCTCCACGTGCAGGCGCACGACTTCGTCCACGGTCAGCTCGGGCACGCGCTCGACGGGGAAGTCGAAATCGCGGACGTGGTACCCGCGCCGCGCCGCCACGCCGCTCCACGCCACCGACGCCCCGGGATGGTTCAGGGACGAAAAGAGGACCTCGTCCCCGGCGCCGATCGGGAGCCCGTGGGCCAGCACGTTGAACCCTTCGGTCGTGTTGTGCGTGATGGCGAGCTCATCCGGGCTACAGCGAAGGAGCTCGGCCGCCGACCTCCGTGTTTCTTCCGTCACCTCGCGCCAGACGGCGCCCCATACGTACAGCGACGGAAAGGTCTCACAGAGCTCGAGGTACCCCGAGTGCGCAGCGAGGACGGACCGCGGAACGGTCCCGATCGACGCATGGTTCAGGTAGATGAGTTCGGACGACAGGAGGTACTGTTCCCGGAGTGGGAGTCGCCTGTCCGTTCGGCCTGCGTTCGATAGCGAAGCGGGGCTCCCCGAGGGGGCCGCGAGCAGTTCCTCGGCTCGGCCGAGGACGGACGCCGAGGCTCCGACTGCGGCCAGGGTGCGGAGGAAGGTGCGGCGGTTCGTACCCAGATCGGACATGGCGGCCTCAGGCGGAGTGCCTTGATCGGCGGACGGGTTCGTTAAAGATTGGTCCTGTCCGGCCGACGCGCCAACCGCCGTCGGCACGGCGTGGCCCCTCCAGGGCTCGCCGGGAGGACATCCCCCGCGATGTACGCTGATCGCGGTTTTCACCCCTGGTAGTCGCCGGAAGGTCGTTCGGACCCGTCCAGGCTGCTATCCCATTGGCTTTGACCGTGGCACAATCCGAAGAATCGACACCGAACGAGTCGCAGGCGTCCTCCTCGCAGTCCGACGCCTCCTCCTCCAAGAAGTCCAACGACAAGGCGAACGGAGCCCAGAACCAGTCCGGCGGCAACGAAGCCGGTGGTTCGAACTCCAAGGACGACCGGCCCCGGCGCAAGAAGCGGCGCCGGCGCGGGCGCAGGCGGAGGCGCGGAGGTGGTGGCGGCGGCCAGGGTGGTCACGACGACCGGGGCGGCCCGTCGCAGGAAGAGTTGATGCAGGGTCTGCCCGAGGACCCCGAAGAGCTGATGGAGTTGGCCCGGCCACTCGGTCTGCTCGAGGTGCTCGGTTCGGGGTCGGGCTTCGTCCGTCGTCGTGAGTCTGGGTACGCGCCGGGCAACGACGACATCTACGTGCCGTCCAGGCTGATCCAGAAGTACGGTCTGCGGACCGGGGACGAGTTGATGGGCGTGGTGGCGACCTCGGTGCGACAGGGTAAGAGTCCGCCCCTGGCGCACCTGGCTCTCGTCAACGACCACCCGCCGGAAGAGATGCAGCGCCGCCCGGAATTCGCCCGGCTGTCGGCCATGCACCCCGACGACCAGCTCAAGCTCGAGTGTGGACGCACCTGGCGCGGCGAGCCCGAGTTCACGAACCGTGTGATCGACCTCTTCTGCCCCTTCGGTAAGGGGCAGCGCGCCATGATCGTGGCTCCCGCCAAGGCCGGTAAGACGATGGTCATGCAGGCCGTGGCCGAGGGGATCGTCACGAACCACCCGGAGTGCCACCTCATGATCCTCCTCGTGGACGAGCGCCCCGAGGAAGTCACGGAGATGGAGCAGTGCGGCTTCGGTGAAGTCATCGCCTCGACGTTCGACCGACCGGCTGAGCGGCACGTTCAGGTGGCCGAGATGACGCTCGAGCGAGCGCGTCGTCGGGCAGAGCAGGGCGAGGACGTGGTCATCATCCTCGATTCGATCACCCGTCTCGCGCGGGCCTACAACTCGCTCAAGGGCGGCAGCGGGCGGACGATGTCCGGCGGACTCGATTCGAATGCACTGGAGAAGCCGAAGCGCTTCCTCGGCAGCGCTCGGAAGATCGCGCCGGACCAGGGTGGTGGATCACTCACGATCATCGGTACGGCGCTCGTGGACACCGGCTCGCGGATGGATCAGGTGATCTTCGAGGAGTTCAAAGGGACCGGAAACTCGGAGTTGGTCCTCTCCCGTGACCTCGCGGACAAGCGGATCTACCCGGCCATCGACCTCACGGGCTCCGCGACGCGGAAAGAGGAACTCCTCCTCGACGACGACCAGCTCTGGGTATCCCACGCGATGCGCCGTCAGCTGGCGGGGATGCCCCCGACCGAAGCGATGATGGAGCTGCTGGGTGCGATGCGGAAGACGAGCACGAACCGGGACCTCATCGACTGGGCGCGGAATCGGTCGTAGCCGGACGCGCACCCTCCAGCGGTAGAGGCTCGTACGGGATTCCGTCGAGAACCGCCGCGAGCTGATCGAGGCTCATGGCCAGCTCGCGGCTCTGGGCCCGCTCCATCGTGAGTCCCCACCAACCCATGAGGGGATTCGGTCCCAGGTCCCCGCGCTCCTGCCAGGTCAGTCGCGTTCCGCCCGGAGCGTCTTCCAACGTCAGGGTTCCCCCGGTCGTCAGGGCGCCTCCGACCCCTTCGACCTCGACGACGTAGGAGACGGCGTCGGACGTCGCCTCGGCGATGCGGAACGTCCCCGATCCGATCTCGCGGTTGGCCCACGCCATGGCGGCTCCGGCTCCGCGTGCCGGGCCGCTCCGAGTCGCCGAATCGGGCCAGGTCGTCCACAGCCTCCACCCTTCCGGTGAGTCGAGGTAGGTCAGAAGCGAATCCGCCGGGACGTCGAGAACGCGCTCCGCGGACGCCTCCCACTCGGAGGGGAGGAGGAAGCCGATGGCGAGCAGCCCCACGAGGAGGACCGAAGCGCCGCCGAGCACGAAGGTCCCGGGGCCGAATAGGGTGCGGACACTCACGCTACGGCGTCTCCTGAAGGGATCGAAGGACGGTCTCGAGGTGGGGCCAGACGTTCTCCGCCGTGCGGCGATGGCCCTCGGGGTTCGGATGGATCCGGTCGGGCTGGTTGAGCTCCGGCACGCCTGCCACCCCGTCGAGGAGGAAGGGGACGAGCCGGGCACCCTCGGCTTCCGCGACGGCCGGGTACACGGCTCGGAAGGCGGTCGTGTACGCCTCACCGAGGTTGGGAGGCGCCTCCATGTGAGCCAGAAGGACCTCCGCATCGGGATAGCGGCTTCGGGTGCGCCGGACGATCTCCGTGAGGTTCTCGGCCATCGCCGCCGGATCCTGTCCCCTCAATCCGTCATTGGCCCCGAGTTCGACGAAGAGCACGTCGACCGGGTCCCGGAGTGCCCAGTCGAGACGCCGGAGTCCCCCGGCGCTCGTTTCTCCCGACACCCCGGCATTCAACAAACGGAAGGGTAGGCCCGCAGAGTCGGCCATCGCGCGGAGGACGGACGGGTAACTCTCCGCAAGTTGCACGCCCATCCCGGCCGTCAGACTCGTGCCCAGGAAGACGACGACCGGATCGGTGGAGGGAACCAAGGCGTCGGACGGGACCACCATGGTGGCGGTGTCCGCGACACCCTCCCGCTCGGGGCGGGACTCCGACGACCCGCACGCCGCCAGGGCGGTGCACGCGAGCAGGATGGGGAATGAGCGAAACATCGATGGTCGTGGCCGAAGGATTGGTCAAAAGGTACACGAGTGGAGGCAGACCTCTACCCGTCCTCCAGTCGGTCGATCTCTCCATCGAGCGGGAGGCCTTCGTCTCGATCGTCGGCCCCTCCGGGAGCGGAAAGACGACGCTGCTCGGGCTGCTGGCGGGTCTCGACGAGCCGACGGAAGGGCGTGTCCGGCTCGACGG
>JAUIKL010000256.1 GCA_030430625.1 Gemmatimonadota bacterium | reverse complement strand
GGTTCCGCTCGACGAAGAAGTCCTCGTTGAGAGCGATCTTCTCCAGCTCGAGAGCGATGTCCAGGAGCGGGTTCCGCCCCGTCACCTCGAAGACCTCGTCGGCCGTGCGCTTGATGATTGCCGCGCGGGGGTCGTACGCCTTGTACACCCGGTGGCCGAAGCCCATCAGTCGCTCCTCCCGCCGCTTCACCCCGTCCATGAAGGCCGGGATGTTGTCGACGCTGCCGATCCGAGTGAGCATCCGAAGCACGGCCTCGTTGGCCCCGCCGTGGAGGGGGCCGTAGAGAGCGCCCATCGCACCGGCCAGCGCCGAGTACGGGTCCGCGTTGGCCGAACCGATCACGCGCATCGTCGTCGCCGAGCAGTTCTGCTCGTGATCGGCGTGCAGGATGAAGAGAACGTCCAGAGCGCGCTCGAGCACCGGGTTCGGCTTGTACTCACGCGTGCCGATCCGGAAGAGCATGTTCAGGAAGTTCGCCGTGTAGCTGAGCTCGTTTTCCGGGTAGACGTACGGCAGACCACGGTGGTGCCGGTACGCGTAAGCGGCCAACGTCGGCATCTTCGCGATGAGCCGGATGATCTGCTCCCAACGGGCGCCCTCGTTCTCGATCTCCTTGGCGCCAGGATAGAACGAGGAGAGCGCCGCGACGCCGCTCATCACCATGCCCATGGCATGGGCATCGTAGCGGAAACCACCGAGCAGTTCGGTGATGTTCTCGTGCACGTAGGTGTGGAATGTCACCTCGTGGACGAAGTCGTCGAGCTCGGTCTGAGTCGGGAGTTCACCGTTGAGCAGGAGGTAGGCCACCTCCAGGTGCGAGCTGTGTTCGGCCAGCTGCTCGATCGGATAGCCGCGGTAACGAAGGATCCCTTCGCCACCGTCGATGAAGGTGACGCGGCTGCGCGTGGACGCCGTATTCGTGAAGCCCGGATCGTAGGCCATCATCCCGAAGTCATTCTCGTTGACCTTGATCTGGCGCAGATCCATCGCGCGGATCACGTCACCTTCGTGGATCTCGATCTCGTAGTCTCGACCCGTCCGATTGTCTCGGATGGAGAGGGTGTTCTCCCCCCCGCCATTCTCTCCCATGGTGTCTCCGTTTCGGCCGGGTGCGGCAGGAGCAACCGGCGCGTCCGCAAGCTCGACAGCCTATGAATATACCAGGGGCGAGGCGGCTGGCGAAGGATCATTCGGAGGGCACCGAACGGCCGCTCGGCGCGAACCCTTCGGGTTCGTTCCTCTCACGAGGAACCGGCGCTGAAGCGCCGGATTCCCGCCCCAACCCGACGGGTCGAGTGGGCTGCAATGCCGGGGGCGGGAATAGCTCCGGGCGCGCACGCGCCCTCCGCATGTGTCGCGGAAGAACGGACAGGCCCGAGGTCACCTTCCAGGCCGCTCGGCGCGAACCCTTCGGGTTCGTTCCTCTGAAGAGGAACCCAGCGCTGAAGCGCCGGATTCCCGCCCCGACCCGATGGGTCGAGTGGGCTGCAATGCCGGGGGCGGGAATAGCTTCGCATGTGTCGCGGAAGAAGGGACAGGCCCGAGGTCACCTTCCAGGCCGCTCGGCGCGAACCCTTCGGGTTCGTTCCTCTGAAGAGGAACCGGCGCTCTCGCGCCGTCGATTCCCGCTTCGACCCGATGGATCGAGTGAGCTGCATGCCGGGGGCGGGAATCGAACCCGCACGCCCTTGCGGACAGCGGCTTTTGAGGCCGCCGCGTCTACCGTTCCGCCACCCCGGCCGGGGTCCCAAGAGTACACCAAGACGGGGCCGTCTGGAAGCGTCGAACTCTCCGCGGGGCCGCCTCCGGATCTCGCCGGCGCGACGTCTGGTGCGTGACTCGAGCACCCTGGCCGAACGCCCGACGTCGAAAGGCCTGACACCGGGCCGGACTTTCACCATGCTATAGGGGCGGGCCGCACCCGCGGTCGCGCGCTGACGATCAATCCGGAGTCCTCGGTGGCAGAGCGTACACACGACCCGTTTGGTGCCCTTACGTCGATCGACCTTCCCGAAGGTCCGACCTCCTTCTACAAGCTCTCCCGCCTCCAGGACGAGGGCGTGATCGATTCGATCGATCGACTGCCCTTCTCGATCCGGGTTCTGCTCGAGAACGCGCTCCGGCACGCCGGGGGCTCGTACGTCTCACAGGACCACGTTCGGGCGATCACGCAGTGGAGCCCGACGAACGCCGGTGCCGACGTCCCCTTCATGCCGACCCGCGTCGTCCTCCAGGACTTCACCGGAGTTCCGGCGGTCGTGGACCTCGCCGCGATGCGTGATGGCCTCAAGGCGATGGGCGGCGACCCGTCGAAGATCAACCCGGTCGTCCCGGCCGATCTCGTGATCGACCACTCGGTTCAGGTCGACTACTTCGGCACGAGTGATGCCTTCCGCCTCAACGTGGAGCGCGAATTCGAGCGCAACCGCGAACGGTACGCACTGCTCCGCTGGGCCCAGGAGGCGTTCGACAACTTCTCCGTGGTCCCGCCGGGCACGGGGATCGTGCACCAGGTCAACCTGGAGTACCTGGCCTCCGTCATTCACCGTCGCCAGCACGACGGCAGCTTCCTCGCCTACCCCGACACCCTCGTCGGCACCGACTCGCACACGACGATGGTCAACGGCCTTGGGGTCGTGGGCTGGGGCGTGGGTGGCATCGAGGCCGAGGCGGTCGTCCTCGGACAGCCCTACTACATGCTTCTGCCCGAGGTCGTCGGGATGAAGCTCACGGGCGTGCTCCCCGAGGGCGCCACGGCTACCGACCTGGTCCTCCGGGTCACCGAGATGCTCCGCGAGCACGGGGTCGTCGGGCGCTTCGTCGAGTACTACGGCGCGGGCCTGTCGAACCTCTCCCTCCCCGACATGGCCACCCTGGCCAACATGTCTCCGGAGTACGGCGCGACGATCGGCTTCTTCCCGGTCGACGACTCGACGCTCCAGTACCTGCGGGGCACGGGACGGGACGAAGGCATGATCGCCCGGGTCGAGGCGGTCTCGAAGGAACTCGGCCTCTTCCGGACCGACGACACCCCGGACCCCGAGTTCACCTCCACCCTCGAGTTGGACCTCTCCACGGTCGAGCCGAGCCTGGCGGGACCGAAGCGTCCGCAGGACCGCATCCGCATGGCGGACATGCGCACGCAGTTCGACAAGGACCTCCCGGCCCTCGTTCCGGCGGGCTTCGAGCTTCCGCCGACGAAGGAGCTCCGCACGGGCGGAGAGAGCTGGGCGGGCGAAGGTGGCACCGCCCAGGGCACGGTCGCGGCTCCGGCGGACGGTCGCCGGATCACGGTCGATTGCGACGGTGAGGAGTGCGAGATCACCGACGGTTCCGTCGTGATCGCCTCGATCACCAGCTGCACCAACACCTCGAACCCCTCGGTCATGGTCGGCGCGGGACTGCTGGCCAAGAAGGCGGTCGAGAAGGGGCTCATGGTGAAGCCGTGGGTGAAGACGGCGATGGCCCCGGGGAGTCAGGTCGTCACCGACTACCTCAACGAGTCGGGACTCCTGCCCTACCTCGAGCAGCTCCGCTTCCATGTGGTCGGCTACGGCTGCATGACGTGTATCGGCAACAGCGGCCCGCTTCCCGAACACATCCACAAGGCGATCGAGGAGAACGGTCTCGTCGTCTCGAGTGTGCTCTCCGGCAACCGGAACTTCGAGGCGCGCATTCACCCGCTGGTGCGGGCCAACTACCTGGCCTCGCCGGTCCTGGTCGTGGCGTACGCGCTCGCGGGCCGTGCGGACATCGATCTGTACAACGAGCCGCTCGGACACGGCTCCGATGGCGAGCCGGTCTTCCTGGCCGACATCTGGCCCTCCCCGCAGGAAGTCGCCGACACGGTGGCGTCCTCGCTCAAGCCCGAG
>JAUIKL010000255.1 GCA_030430625.1 Gemmatimonadota bacterium | reverse complement strand
CTGCGGAGGGACTCTCGAGCGCCTTTCGGGCACGCGCCGGGAGCCGAGAAGGAGCCCAGCGGGCCAGACCGAAGAGAACAGCTTTCGTCGTCATCTGTCCGACGGTGGAGACGACCGCCACCAGCGGCAGCCCCACGGTCGGCGCGGCGGCCGCAGCGGCCAGCACGAGCAGTTCTGCATTGACCAGCGGGACGATCCCACTCACCGCGGTCGCTGCGAACAGCCCCAGCAGCAGTTCCGCCATCTCTCCTCGCTTCGTAGAAACCGATCGCCGAGAACACAGTGGCACCACGCCCGTGCCTCGTCCCACCGGTCGCCTCACGTAGTGCGATTGTAACGGACCGATTGTAACGGACCGACTCGAGCGGGGCTCGTGCGTGCCCTCGCGCGACCTCCGCGGCTGGACTTCGCCACACCCCGCTGGACTTCACGACGCGCGGGCGGTATCACGTCGTCTCGGCTCTATCGTCAATCCGCCTCCGCCAGCGAGACGCCGCCATGCCCATCGCACCCAGTACCCGAACCCGTGTCGCCAACTGGAGCGAATTGGAGGATCGAGCGCCCGCCTACGCCCTGGTGGCCGGGGTCGACCTCGTCGTAGTCCGCTACGACGACCAGGTCTCGGTCCTCTTCGGCCGCTGCCACCACCGGGGGGCCCTCCTGGCCGACGGTCACGTCGACGGCCCCAACCTCATCTGTGGCGTGCACGGTTGGGACTACCGTTACGACACCGGCGTCAGCGAGTACAACAACGCCGAAGCACTCGACCGCTTCGAGGCCGAGATCGACCGGGATGCCGACGCCGTCTGGGTCGACGAGGCCGAGATCGCGGCGTGGGCCGAGGTCCACCCCCAACCGTACCGAAGGGACGAATACCTGGGCACGTACCAGGACATTCACGGCACGGACGAGGAGCCGTTCAACCCGCACATTCAGGCGCTGGCGCGCGACGGCTTGTCGAAGGTCGGGCACCACGGGCCGGTCTCCGCGATGGGTGTCCCCCTGACCGAGCTACCGAGGTGGGACGACCTGCAGCTCGTCACGGCTCAGCTCGCGACGCGCCCCCTCATGGAGTCGGACCCGGTCGACACCTCCCTTGTCATCGGCCCGCGAGCGGAAAGGCCCCTCCGGCTGGACATTCCGATCTTCGTCAGTGACATGAGCTTCGGAGCGCTCTCGGAGGAAGCGAAGGTCGCCCTGGCCAAGGGAGCGGAACTGGCCGGGACGGGGATCTGCAGCGGTGAGGGTGGTATGCTCCCCGAGGAGCAGGAGGCGAACAGCCGCTACCTCTACGAGCTGGCGTCCGGTCGGTTCGGGTGGAGCGTGGAGAAGGCGGCAAGGTGCCAGGCCTTCCACTTCAAGGGAGGCCAGGGCGCCAAGACCGGAACCGGGGGACACCTTCCCGGAGAGAAGGTGGTGGACAAGATCGCGCAGGTCCGGGGCCTCGAGCCCGGTGAGCCCGCCATCAGCCCCCCGACCTTCCCGGACCTCGTCACACCGGCCGACTTCCGAGAGGTGGCCGACGAGGTGCGTCGAGCATCGGGCGGCATTCCGATCGGGTTCAAGCTCTCGGCCCAGCACATCGAGGCGGATCTGGACTTCGCGCTCGAGGTCGGATGTGACTACGTGATCCTCGACGGTCGGGGCGGCGGCACGGGCGCCGCGCCCGACCTCTTCAAGCAGAACATCTCGGTCCCGACGCTCGCGGCGCTCCCTCGAGCCCGGCGCCACCTCGACAGCTCGGGCGCCGGGGATGTCACCCTGATCGTCACCGGCGGTCTACGGACCGAGGCCGACTTCGTGAAGGCGCTCGCGCTGGGAGCCGACGGTATCGCCGTGTCCAACGCCGCTCTCCAGGCGATCGGCTGTCTTGCCATGCGGGCGTGCCACACGAACAACTGTCCGGTGGGTATCGCGACCCAGAAGAAGGGGCTGCGGGCCCGCCTGATCGTCGACGCCTCGGCCGAGCGGCTGCGGACCTACCTCGGCGCCACCGTCGAGCTGATGACGATCCTGGCCCGGGCGTGCGGCCACGACCGACTCGCGGGCTTCGGACCGAACGACCTGACGACGTGGAAGCGCGACATCGCGGACCTCACCGGAGTTCGCTTCGCCGGCGTCGGGAGACTCTGAGACGGACTCGTCCGTCGGGAAGCCGCCGGTTCGTCAGCTCCGGGTCTGCCCCTCACCGAGCACGACGAACTTCCGGGTGGTGAGTTCGCGGGCGCCCATCGGGCCGAAGGCGTGGAGCTTCGAGGTCGAGATTCCGATCTCGGCGCCGAGTCCGAGTTGTCCACCGTCGGCGAACCGTGTGCTCGCGTTCACGAGCACGGTGGAGGACTGGACGGCCTGCACGAAGGCCCGGGCCGACGCGTCGTCGTCCGTCACGATGGCCTCGGTGTGGGACGAGCTGTGCTCCGCGATGTGGTCGAGTGCGGCTTCGAGGTCGTCGACGACGCGGACGGACAGAATCAGGTCGAGGTATTCCTCACCCCAATCGTCGTCGGTCGCCGCGACGATGGCCCCCGAAACGCCGGCGGCATCGAGGATGGCCGCCGCCGAAGGGCACACGCGGAGTTCGACCCCGTCGCCCAGGAGCGCCTCTGCGATCGGAGGCAACAGCGCTTCCGCCGACTCCGCGTGGACGAGTAGGGTCTCCAGAGCGTTGCACACACCCGGCCGTTGAACTTTCGCGTTGCGCACGATGGCGGACGCACGGTCCAACGGCGCTGAGGCGTCCAGGAAGACGTGACAGACGCCCTTGTAGTGCTGGAGCACCGGAATCCGGCTCTTGGCCGTCACGGCGCGAATGAGGCCCTCTCCGCCGCGGGGGATGACCAGGTCGACGTCGTCCTCCTGCTGCAGGAGAATGTCGACGGCAGCCCGGTCGGGTACGGGGATCAGCTGGACCGCTTCGACCGGTAGGTCACTCGCGGCCAGACCGGCCCGGATCGCGTCCGCGAGGGCACGATTGGAGTGGAGGGCCTCCGACCCGCCCCGGAGGACGATGGCGTTGCCCGCCTTCAGACACAGGGCCGCCGCGTCCGCCGTCACGTTCGGCCGGCTCTCGTAGATCATGGCGACGACGCCGATCGGAATCCGGACGCGCCCGACCTTGAGGCCGTTCGGGCGTACGACTTCTTCCTCGAAGCCGCCGAGTGGATCGACCTGTTCCGCCACTTCGCGGACGGCCGCCGCAAGGTCCGAGATCGCCTGGCCCTGCAGGCGCAGACGGTCACGCATCGGTCCGGTGACGCCGCGTTCGTCGGCCTGCGCCAGGTCGAGGGAGTTCGCCGCCTCGATCTCGGTGGCGCGATCTTCGATGGAGGTCGCAATGGCGCGAAGGGCCGCGGTCCTCTGCTCCGCCGTGGAGCGCGCCATCGAGCGGGAAGCCGCCCTGGCGGCCCTGGTCGCATCGACGACGAGTTCTTCGACGGTCATCGTGGCCTCGGTCACGCTTCTTCCTCCTGGGTCAGTACCATGCGGTCCGGCCGAATGACGACGTGACCGTCGACACCGAGGACCCCCCTCACGTCTTCCGTATGCAGGCCTCGAATGCGCTCCACGTCCCGGTCGTCGAAGCGTACGATGCCCCGGGCGTGCTCGGCGCCGTGCGCGTCGAGGACGGCCACCAGATCTCCCTTCCGGAAGCGCCCCCCGACGGCCATCACACCGCTCGGAAGGAGCGATGCACGGCGCCGAAGCGCCTGCAGGGCCCCCTCGTCGACGACGAGGTGTCCGGGCAACGCTTTCTGAACGGCCATCCAGTGTCGGCGCGCCTTCATGGGTTGTTCGGACGCCGCGATCCACGTCCCCGTGCGCTCGCCCCTGAGGACGGCCGCCAGATTCGTCGTGTCGGTTCCCAGGGTGATCGTGGTCGGGATACCGTACCGCCCCGC
>JAUIKL010000254.1 GCA_030430625.1 Gemmatimonadota bacterium | reverse complement strand
CGGACGTCGAGGCCGTTCGGGCGGGGGTGGCGGACGGGACGCTGGACACGATTGCGACCGATCACGCGCCGCATCACTACGACGAGAAGGAAGCGGCCTTCGCCGATGCCCCCAACGGAGTGGTCGGCCTCGAGACGGCACTCGGCATCGTGCTGACGAGGGTCGTGTCGGAAGGTGTCATCGACCTGTCGACGATGGTCGAACGGATGAGCTGCCACCCGGCGCGTACCTTCAATCTCCCCGGCGGGACACTTGCCGACGGCAGTGTGGCCGACGTGACCGTGTTCGACCCGTCGGAGCGCTGGACCGTCGATCCAGCCGCTTTCCTCTCGAAGAGTCGCAACACACCCTTCGCCGGGTGGGAGCTGACCGGCCGGCCCCGCCGAACGATCGTCGACGGGCGGACCGTCTGGAGCGCCTGATTTCGCGGACGGGCCCGTGTGCCCACCCCCGGGTATCACGGACCGGGGAACGAGAAGACCCGGAAGCCGATACGGCCTTCCGGGTCTGCGTTCGTGCTCCGGGTTCCCTGTGGAGTCCCGCTGCGCGGGACGACGACGCCGAGAGCGCCGTCGTTCACGGAGGGGCGCTAGAGGCCGCTCACGTGTCGGGTCAGCTGGCTCTTGATCCGCGCGACGCGGTTCGGGTGGTAGAGCCGGCGGGTGGCTGCGCGGTCGAGGAGGGCCACGGCCTCCGAGAGCTTCTTGGCTCCGGCCTCGGCGCTGTCGGCGGCGCGCACCTGCTTGATGGCACTGCGGATGCGGGACCGCTCCTTCCGGTTCTTCAGACGGGCGGCGGCGCTGAGTTCCATCCGCTTCTTGGCACTTTTGATGTTCGGCATGCTGTACGCTCGGTGCGCGGTCCCACGGAGATTGATGAGCAGAAAAAGCTAGACGAGGTGCCCCGTGCAATCAACGGGTAGGGCCGACACCGAGATCGGGGTACGTTGATCGGGCATGGAAGCCGCTCTCCTGATTCCCGTCCTCGTCTTCTCCTTCGTGATCCACGAGTTGGCGCACGCCTGGCAGGCACGCCGCGAGGGGGACGACACGCCCGAGCGCGACGGTCGGATCACACTGAACCCGTTGGCCCACCTCGACCCCATCGGGTCGTTTCTCGTGCCGATCCTCCTCTTCGCCAGCGGGACGGGCATCCTCTTCGGTTGGGCGCGCCCCGTGATGGTGAACCCGGGCAACTATCGGAGTCGGGTCTGGGGTGACATCCGGGTCTCGCTGGCGGGGATCGCCGCCAATCTGATCACGGCCGTCGTCGTCGTCTTCCTGATGGGGCTCGTCACCTGGGCAGGCGCCGACGTCGCATCCGGCGGTCGCGCGGACGCCGCCTTCGACCTCGTCTACGTCGTCTTGCAGTACGCACTGGTTCTGAACCTCGTCCTGGCGATCTTCAACCTCATTCCGATCCCCCCCCTCGACGGTTCGCACGTGGTGGCCCACATGCTTCCGAAGGGGGTTCGGGGTGCGTATCGTCGGGCCGGCCCCGTCGCCTTCGTCCTCTTGATCGCAGCGCTGTACTTGGGTCGATTCGTCGGCCTCGATCTCTTCTCCGTCCTCTTCTGGCCCGTGCGGGCCCTCCAGGACCTCGCTCTGCTCTACGTCCGCCTGTGGATCTGACCCTCGCCGAAAACGCGCCTCGCGAAGGATTTCTCCTCGTCGAGATCGAGCGTTTCCAGGGCCCGCTCGACCTTCTCCTGCATCTCATCCGGACGCAGGACATCGACATCTTCGACATCCCGATCGCCCGCATCACGGACCAGTTCCTGTCGGCGATCAAGGGACTGGAAGCCGATGACCTGGACGGCGCCGGCGAATTCCTGGAGATGGCCGCGGCGCTCATCCACATCAAGGCACAGATGCTCCTGCCTCGCCCCATGGAGGACGAGGACGAGGATCCCCGCGCCGAGCTGGTGCGGAGGCTGCTCGAGTACGAGCAGATTCGGGAGATCTCGGATCGCCTCCGGAACGCCGAGGCCGAGCGGGCACGTCGAAGAGGGAAGGGGTACGTCCCGCCGCGCCCGAGGACGCCCGTCTCGGAACTCCCACTCGAGACCACATGGGAGGACGTCTTCGAGGCTGCCCTCGGCGTCGAGATGCCCGTCCCTCAGGAGCGGGAGCACAAGGTGACGACGCGGAAGGTCACCATGGAGGAGAAGGCGGTTCTCATCCTCGATACGCTCAAATCGGCCACGAGGGTCGAGTTTTCGAAGCTCGTCGACGGATTCCTCGAGCGGTCCCACGGTGTGATGACCTTCCTCGCGGGGCTGGAGCTGACGCGCCGGCGCATGCTCTTCCTGAGGCAGACACGTCCGTTCTCGGAGTTGTGGATCTACCGTCGCGAGGACCAGGACTTTCCCACCGACGAAACGTCCGCCGACGAGACATCCCCCGACGAAGCCCCCACCGATGAAGCCCCCACCGATGAACCCGAGAACCCCGTCGATGGGGACGAAGACGACCAAGGAGCGGTGGCGTGAACGCGCACCAAATCGTTGAAGCTGTGTTGTTCGCGTCGGATGCCCCTCTGACCGCGGACGAGATCGCGCGAGCCGACTCGGAGCTGGACGAGGACAAGGTCGAAGAGGCGCTCCAGTTCCTCCGCGCCGAGTACGACGACGCCCAGCGCTCGTTCGAGATCGTCGAGGTGGCCGAGGGATATCAGATCCTGACACGGTCCGAGTACGCTCCGTACCTCGAGCGCTTCGACACCGTGCCCCGGCCGTCACGCTTGTCCGGTCCGGCGCTCGAAACGCTGGCCATCGTCGCCTACCGTCAACCGATCGGTCGGCTCGAGATCGAGTACATCCGCGGAGTCGGCGCCTCGGGCGTCGTCCGTTCTCTGATCGACCGCCGGCTGATCGACGTCGTGGGGCGTGCCGAGGGCCTCGGCCGACCCCTCCTCTACGGCACCACGCCCTTCTTCCTCGAGCACTTCGGCTTCAAGTCGCTCGAAGACCTCCCCCGGCCGGAGGAGCTTCCGGTGTTGCTGCGCGAGCGAATCCCGCTCGGACCCGAGCAGGAGGCCGAGGACGATGCCCAGATCGAGGCGCCGCTCGGCGAGGGCGAGGAGGGCGCCGAGCAGGCCGAAGGTGACTCCTCGTCGGACGGTGACGATGCCGACGTGGACAACGACGCGGCCGAGTACGACGACGTGGCCGAGTACGACGACACGGCCGCCGCGGATGATGAGGGCGACGTCGGGCCTTCGGACGACCGGGCCGACGAGGACGACGTCGAGTCGATGGAAGACGCGGACGATGCCGACTGGGGCGAGGACGACGACGCCCAGGACGCCGACCTGGCTGCCGAGGCCGAAGCCGATTCGGAGGCCGAAGCCGAGCGGCACGGCTCCACGTGACCTCCGACGGCTCGGAGGCCGTCCGGCTCCAGAAGTTCCTCTCGCGCTCCGGTGTCGCATCGAGGCGCGAGGCGGAGCGCATGATGGCGGACGGCCGCGTGCGCCTGAACGGCGAGGTCGTGACGGAGATGGGCACGCGGGTCCGACCGGGCCTCGACGAGGTGACGCTCGACGGAACGGTCGTTCGGGGGGCGGAGGAGCGTTGGGTCGCCTTCCACAAGCCACCCGGCATCCTGACGACCCGGTCCGACCCCCACGGGGGACAGACGGTCTACGACGTGCTGCCCGAGTGGTGTTCCGGCCTGCGCTACGTCGGTCGACTCGACCGGGATGCCGAGGGGCTCCTCCTGATGACGAACGCCGGTGGTGTCGCGTACGGACTGCAGCACCCCTCGCGTGAAGTCGAACGGGCCTATCACGTCGAAGTGGCGGGCACCGTCAAACGCGAGGCTCTGGCGGCACTGACGACGGGCGTCGAACTCGACGACGGACTGGCCCGAGCCCGGCGCGTGCGCGACGTGGTTCCCGGCCGGGTCTCGTCGGAGCTGACCGTCGTTCTGACCGAAGGACGCAAACGCGAGGTCCGAC
>JAUIKL010000253.1 GCA_030430625.1 Gemmatimonadota bacterium | reverse complement strand
TCGATTGGCAGACGTCGACGAGGTCCTTCGAGTCGATGGGTATGTACACCGGCCACCAATGGGTCCTCCAGACGGCTACGGGCGCGGAAATCGTCCGGGGGCTGCAGGTCACCTCGGGTGTCTTCGCGGCGCTCGGCGCCTCTCCATCGTTGGGTCGAACCATCCAGGCCTCCGACGACGAGACGGAGGCCGAACCGGTCGTCGTTCTCTCCCACGCACACTGGCGGGACCAGCACGGCGCGTCCCCGGACATCGTGGGGCAGACGCTGTCGATGGACGGACTCCCCCGCGTCGTCGTCGGCGTCATGCCGCCCGGATTCGACCTCCCGTCCCAACCAGGGGCGGAGGTATGGACCTCCCTGGAACCCGACGACCGCCTCCACGAACGGGACTCACAGTCGTTCACGGTTCTGGGACGGCTCGCGGACGGGGCCACCCTCGAGAGCGCCCAGCGTGACCTCGAAACGATCCAGGAACGACTGGGTGGTGAATTCCCGGATATCCAGGGTGACATGGGCGCCCGGGTATCGGGCCTGCTCACCTACCTCGTCGGAGACGTACGGGATACGCTCTGGCTCCTCCTGGCCGCGGTCGGATTGGTGTTGGCGATTGCCTGTGTGAACATCGCCAACATGCTCTCGGTTCGCGGCTTGTCCCGCTCCCGTGAGCTCGCCATCCGTGCGGCGCTCGGAGCGAGTGCGCTTCGGCGAGTGCGACAGCTCGGCACCGAGAGCCTCGTCCTGGCCGGAGCGGGTGGAGCGCTCGGAATGGTGTTCGCAGCGGTGACCCTGCCCGCGCTCCTGCGGCTCCTCCCGCCGGGAATTCCTCGCGCCTCCTCGATCGAGATGGACACCCGGGTGCTGTGCTTCGGTGTCGTGGTCTCGGCCATCACGGCGGTCATCGTCGGTCTTCTTCCGGCGATCCAGACCGCGGGAGCGGCCCCGAAGCAGACGATCGACTCGACGGGGAGGGGACTCGCCGGAGGGCGGGTAGGAGCGCGGGTGCGCGCGACCCTCGTCGTCACCGAGATGGCGCTCGCCTTCCTCCTTCTCGTGGGCGCCGGGTTGATCGGAGAGAGCTTCGTCCGCCTCTGGAAGGTGGATCGGGGCTTCGAACCGGAGGGCCTCGTCACCCTCGTTGCCCGCCCGGACCCCCGTGCGTATCGCGATCCGGATCAGCGGGAGCAGTTCGCTCGGGAACTCCAGGCCCGATTGGAGGAAATCCCCGGCGCGGCAGTGACGAGGACCAACCAGATTCCCCTGGGTGGATCGACCTCGTCGACGACCTACTACATCGATCGGGGTGACGACGAGCCGACTCAGGTGAACGTCATGATCTCGGTCGTCGGCCTCGAATACTTCGACGTGATCGGCATCGACCGGGCGGAGGGCCGCCTCTTCGATGACGGGGATGTCTCGGGTGCGCCCCTCGTGGCCGTCGCGAATCTGGCCCTCGCCAGGCAGCACTGGCCCGGCGAGTCGGCGATCGGGAAACAGCTTCGGTCAGGCCCGGACGACGAACCGACCACGATCGTGGGCCTCGTGGCCGATGTACGGCACGCCTCTCTCGAAACGCCACCTCAGCCGAAGTTGTACGTACCGGCGGTGCAGAACCGTCGAACGGCCGACGAGTGGTTGATTCGTGTCCCGACGGACGTCGGCTTCGCAGTACAGGAGGCTCGAGAGGCGGTCCGCGCGGTGTCCCCGTCGACGGCCGTCCGGCGTGTCGGCGTGCTCCAGGACCGCATCGCGGAGTCCGTGGCTGTCCCTCGATTTCGGACGGCCTTCGTCCTCGGTCTTGCCCTGCTGGCTACGGTCCTGGCCCTTCTGGGGGTCTACGGTGTCGTGGCCTTCGCCGTCTCGCAGCGCATGCGCGAACTCGCGGTCCGGATGGCGATCGGAGCCCAACCCGCGACCGTCCTTCGAAGTACGCTGGCCGAGGGACTCCGCCTGGCCGGAATCGCCGTCCTGCTCGGTGTCGTCGCGGCGTGGCAGGCCGGGCGCTGGGTGGAGGGTTTCCTCTTCGAAGTCGATGCCGTGAATCCGACGGCCTACCTGACCGTGGGCGTCACGATTGCCGTGGTGAGCAGTATGGCGTCGTGGTTGCCGGCCCGTCGAGCGGCCCGAGTCGACCCGGTCACGGTGCTGAAGGCCGAGTAGGACGGCCGGCTGCGGCGAGCGGAGTTCGGAGCCGGGACGTCGCCCGTCTCCGAACTCCGCCAGCCGTCCGACGGGCTACAGGTTCAACGCCTGCATGGCCGCCTCCGGGTAGCGCAGGCCCGCCGTGGCGCCGAGCGGCATGACGGCGTCGAGTGCGGCCACATCCTCATCGGAGAGTTCGATGGCACCGGCTGCGGCGTTCTCGTCCAGCCGATGAATCTTCCTCGTCCCTGGAATCGTGACCGTGTTCGGGGCTTTGGCGATGACCCACGCCAGCGCCAACTGCGCCGGTGTGAGTCCGCGCTCCTCGGCCATCGTTTCGACCGCGGCGACGAGATCCAGGTTCTTCTGGAAGTTGTCGCCGACGAATCGGTCGTTCTGGCGCCGGAAGTCGTTCTCGTCGAGGTCGTCGAGGCTCTTGATCTGGCCCGAAAGGAAGCCTCGACCGAGGGGTGAATACGCCACGAATGTGATCCCCAACTCCTGGGTCAGGGCGAGGAGTTCGGCCTCCGGGTCCCGCGTCCACAGACTGTACTCGGTCTGCAGAGCCGAGATCGGATGCACGGCGTGCGCCTTCCGAATCGTCGAGGGTGCCGCCTCACTCAAGCCGAGGTATCGGACCTTCCCCTCGTCCACGAGGCGCGCCATCTCCCCGACCGTCTCCTCGATCGGTGTGTTCGGGTCCACCCGGTGCTGGTAGTACAGGTCGATCACGTCCACGCCGAGACGCTTCAGCGACCCCTCGGCCTGCTGCCGGACGTACTCGGGTCGGCCGTTCACTCCGAGGAACGAACCATCGTCGCCCCGAACGACCCCGAACTTCGTCGCGACGAAGGCCTCGTCACGACGATCCGCCAGGGCTTCCCCGAGGAGTTCTTCGTTGTGGCCGACGCCGTACATGTCCGCCGTGTCGAAGAAGTTGACTTCGCCGTCGAGGGCGTGGTGGATCACGTCGATGCTCTGCTTTCGGTCCGACGCACCGTAGAACTCCGACATGCCCATGCAGCCCAGGCCGATCACGGAGACGGAGTGCTTGCCGATGGTGCGGTGTTTCATGAGGCTCCTCCCTGGTCGTCATTGAAGTGCCATAGAGTAGGGCTCGCCCGAGGGAGACCGAATACCGAAAACCACGTCATGATTGCCTGATCCTACTCCGCTGGGTGGGACCGGGTCGCAGGCGGGCGGTTTCGTGGTATGATCCTCCGGACGGTTTCACGGATCGAGGCAGGATCGTGACAGGACCACAGGTGAGGATCGAGAGCCTGGCCGCCAAGCTGGAGCGACACACCCGAGAGGACGGGCGGGTCGCGACCGCGATCGACGGCCTTCACCTCTATCGGGTGAGTGCACCCACACCGATCCAGACGACCATCTACGAGCCGTGCGTGATCATCGTCGGCCAGGGGGCGAAGAGCGGAACGGTAGGCGGACACCGGTACGAATACTCCCCGGCTCGATACCTCGTCCTTCCGGTCGCGCTTCCGATCGTGGCGCAGGTGATCGAGGCGACGCCGGAGCGACCGTTTCTCTCCCTCGCGGTCACCGTCGACCCTCGGATTCTGGCCGATGTCGTGGATCAAACCGGCGCCTCGGCGCCCCGACTTCGTCACGCCGAACGCGGCATCGCGGTCTCCGAAGTGACCGGCGATCTGCTGGATGCTGCGGACCGGCTGGTAGGATGTCTCGATTCGGAGGCGGACAGTCGTGTGCTCGGGCGGCCACTCGTCCGCGAGGTCTTGTACCGGGTCCTGATCGGACCGCAAGGGGACCTCCTCCGGGGGGTCGGCTTTCGAGACGCCCGGCTCGG
>JAUIKL010000252.1 GCA_030430625.1 Gemmatimonadota bacterium | reverse complement strand
GTCGCCTGGGACCGACACGACGCCGAGCGGGCTCGGGTGCGCGAACCGGGTGGCTGAGCGCTAGAGCAGGATCAGCTGCAGGCTGCGCAGAGGCCGAAGAGGATCAGCTCGTGCCCGTCTACGGTAAAACCCGGCGGGGCCAGCTCCTCCACCTGATCCGGGCAGTTGTGGACGTCGTACGCCTGATCGCACTCGCGGCACAGGAAGTGGTGATGGTGGGGGCGCTCCGCGAGCTCGTAGCGGGTGCCACCACCGGGGAGTTCCACCTCGGCCAGCCAACCCTCCTCGTGCAGGATCTTGATGTTCCGGTACACGGTCGCCAGGCCGAGCGAGTGGACCTGCTGCTGACCCATCACCAGGACCTCGTCCGGAGTCAGGGGCCGGCCCGTGTCCATGAACACGCGGCGGATGGCTCGCCGCTGTCGTGTGTCGCGTTGCATGGGAGGAGGGTTCAGGGAGCGTAGTCTCGGAAGAAGCTTAGCGAATCTGCCCGTACTCACGCACCCGGGGCCCCCTCCGATGGTCGGGTCCTGATACCCCCGCTTCTGCGGCTTATGCCGCGTCGCACGCCTCGCATGCGTCGTCTCGGCAGACGCGTGCGCTCCGCCACAGTGCCGTCGCCAGGATCAGACTTCCGGCCGCGGACGTCCACGTCTCCGGCAGGGGCTCCAGCTTTCCCGCCAGCGACGCGGCCCACAGGGTCGCTCCCGCGGCGAAGATCGCGAGTTCGCCGAGCTGTTTTCGAGTCGGGCCGGCCAGGAACACGAGGGCCCCGATGACGATGGCTGCGGCCCAGACGGCTCGCTCGACGGCTTCGGATAGGGCGAGGGCGGGCATGAACACGATGAGGATCGGCGTGAGCGCACAGTGAATACCGCACAGGGCGGCCGCGTACGCCGAAAGGCTCGATCCGGAGGCGAGGAGTGAGGTGGGGCGACCTGAGGAGAGTGACGGCATGTTGGATCTCTGAGCGGCTTCTCGGGTGACTCGCCCGGACCGGAGCGAGTACAGGGTGTGGTCAAAGATGATATTAGATTCTCATCTATGGCTCAAGTGGCTTCTTGGCTCCATGCCTTCAGGGACAGACCGGCGCTGTACAGTTGCGAGCGTTGACTTCCCATTCTGTATTGATAATATCATATCAATTGCAATTCTCTTCGTCGATGCCCCTGATGTCTCGATTCTCGACGCGCCGCATGTCCCCGAGGGGGCGTGCCGTCGCGACTCTGGCAAGCACGCTGATCGTCCTGGTGTTGGGCACCGGGTTGATGCAGTCGGTCCATGCCGAGGAGCACGATGACGACGGTGGCTGTGTCGAGTGCGCCCTCTGCCAGGTCACTGTGGCGGGGCCGATCGCTGAGCCACCGCTTCGTGCCGAGGTCGGGACGCACCGCCCGGTGGAGAGCTTCGTCCCCGCTGCCGAAGCGCTTCTCGTGCGGCTTCGATCACGTCACCGAGAAGCCCCCCGAGCTCCGCCCACCTGAGATGCGAGTCCGGTTCGTCCAGGCGAACCGTAGACCCCTCGATTCTTCGTACTCGTACTCAGTGTGGTTGCACCATGTCGCTACTTGGAAGGGGCGCGCGTGTAGGTGCCGCGCTCGCCGTCCGGCAGACCGTCTGGATAGGCGGTCTCACCCTGTTCATAGCTGGACCTGCCCAACACCCGCTCGGGGCTCAGTCCGTGACGCGGGGGGCGGGAGTCTCCGGTGTCGTCTTGGACGCCGAATCGGGCTCGCCCATTGCAGGGGCCACGGTCAGAGTCGCGGGCGGTGGGGTCGCAGAGGTGACCCGCGCCGACGGCCGTTTCCGTCTGGTCGTCGCAGACAGTCCTCGATCGCTGGTGGTCGAGCGGCTCGGGTACGCTTCTGTCGTGCTGGACATCGCCCAGGACGACCGCGACGCCCTGAGGATCGAGTTGTCCCCCTCGCCACTCGACCTTCAAGGCCTCGTGGTCACGGGGGCACTCACCGAGCGCGCGGCCAACGAAACGATTCGACCCGCGAGTGTGCTGGCTGGCAAGCGGCTACAGCTGAGGCTGCAGGGGACCGTGGCAGCCACACTGACCTCGGAGCCGGGCTTCTCCGCCACGACGATGGGGCCCGCGGCGGCGCGTCCCGTGATCCGCGGGATGAGTGGGGACCGTGTGTTGGTCCTCGAGGACGGTGCGCGGGTCGGCGATGTCTCCAACACACACTCCGACCACGCCACCGCCCTGGACCCAGCGTCGGCCCGACGTCTCGAGGTCGTCCGCGGGCCCGCCGCGCTGCTATACGGAAGTAATGCGCTGGGCGGCGTCGTGAACGTCATCCGAGACGAGATCCCTTTCTCCGTCCCCTTTCATCCGACCGGTACGGCCACAGCTCAGGCCCGGACGGTGAACGAAGGGTACGGCTTGAGTGCGAACGTGCTGACGGGCCTGACACCCGAGTTGTCGGTGCGGGTGGAGGGCACGGGGCGGACATCCGGAGATCTTGATACACCGGCGGGAAGGCTCTCCAACACCTTCGCCGAGAGCTGGGAGGCCGCCGCCGGGGCGTCGTGGATCGACGAGTGGGGCTCTGTCGGCGGAGCCGTTCGCGCCTACCGCAGTGACTACGGCGTTCCCGGCGGATTCGTCGGCGGCCATGCGTCAGGAGTGCGGATCGAGATGGAGCGAACGGTCGCGAAGTTGAGAGCCCGGATCGGTCGACCGGTGGGCCCCTTCCGATCCGTGCAGATCGACGGACTGTCGAGTGCCTACCGACACCGCGAGTTCGAGACGGGGGACATCCTCGGCACGATCTTCGAGCGCGCGCTCGGCAGCGCTGAGGTGTTGGCCCGACACGGCCCCTTCGGTCCTTTGTCCGCAGGTGCAATCGGTGTCCGGGCCTCCGGGGAGGAGCTGCAGTTCAGGGGAGCGCTCCAAACTCCGGATTCCAGGCGATACTCGGCTGCCGTTCTCCTCCTCGAGGAACTCGACCTCGGGATACTCCGGATCGAGACCGGGGCTCGGTACGACTGGGTCAGAATCGACCCCCGTACGGAGGACCCCACATCGTCGATCGGGAACGTTCGCGCCCGCACCTTCCACGCCGCCTCCGGCTCCCTGGGCATCCTGTATGAGGTCGCAGGTGGGCTGATCGTCGGAGCCTCGCTCGCGCAGGCGTTCCGGCCGCCGGACATCGGAGAGCTGTTCTCCGAGGGGCCCCATCTCGCCGTGTATGCCTACGAGGTCGGGAACCCGGAACTCGGAACCGAGGTGGGGCGCGGGTTCGATGCGTTCGTGCGATTCGTCTCGAATGCCTTCGAAGCAGAGTGGACCGGCTTCTACAACGACATCAGGGGATACGTCTACGCGGAAAACACCGGGCGTCTCAGCCGAGTCCAGCTCCCCGTGTACCAGTTCGGATCGCGGGACGCAGTCCTGACGGGGTTCGAGGGAGCCCTCCATTGGCCCCTTTCCGATCACCTCCGACTCGACGCGACGGGATCGTTCGTGCGCGGGTCGCTGAAGGAGTCCCACGAGCCGCTACCGCTGATTCCACCCCTACAGGGGCGTGCTGTCCTCGCCTACGACCGCGCGGGTTGGTTCGTGAGTGGTGAGGCCGAGTTCGCCGCTGAACAAGGTCGCGTCGGCGAGTTCGAGCAGGCGACGTCCGGATACGCCGTCTACCACGGCGCAGCCGGGGTCCGACTGCCGATCGGGGGTCGTTCGAACGTGCTGACTCTCAGGCTCGAGAACGTCACCGATCGGACGTATCGCAACCACCTCTCCCGAGTGAAGGAAATCATGCCCCAGGCGGGGAGGGGCGTCTTCCTGACGTACCGGGTCGTCTTCTAGCCCGCCCACTTCTTGTTTCGCAATTCAAATCAGCATCTCAGGAGTCATACCATGCAGTTTCGCTTCAGATCGTCCTTCCTGGCGTTGGCCATCTTCGGTTCGCTCGCCCTCGCGGCATGCGACGACTCTCCCACCGACGTCGAAGAACACGGGGACGCCGA
>JAUIKL010000032.1 GCA_030430625.1 Gemmatimonadota bacterium | reverse complement strand
CCTGGTGACGGTCCGTCTGCGGGGATCCTCCAGCAGGAGGACGTGATCGTCGCGCTCGATGCGCGCCCGGTCGGATACGTCTCCGAGCTCCAGGCGGAGATCGCCGAGCGACGCCCGGGAGATCGGGTCACGCTGACCGTCTACCGCGATCGGTCTCCGCGCGAGGTGACCGTCCGGCTCGGTGAAGCTCCGATCAACAACATCCAGACCGTGGCTTCCCGCACCGCGACGAGTGGGCAGGAGCGCCTCGGGATCCAGGTCGAGGCGATCGATCCGGCCAGCGCGGCCTTCAACGGTGCGCCCGGGGTCCTGCTGATGGACGTGGCGCGTGGAAGCGCCGCCGAGCGGAGGGGCGTCGGCGCGTACCGAACGATGCGCCTCTTCCAGATCAACGACAGTTCGATCGGCAGCCCGGACGACGTCCGCTCGGTGCTCGATGGGGTGCTTCCCGGTGAGATCGTCTCCCTGCACTTCGCCGATGCGGCAGGTGACGAACGGGTGGTGAACGTCCGGATGCCGTAAGGCGCATCCGAACGATACCTCGACGGGCCCGGTTCACCCCTGTGGTGGGCCGGGCCTTCGTCGTTCCGACAGGTCGGCCGAAAACGGGCTACCCGAGCCCACCAGCTTCAACGCACTTCCTGGCGATGGTATCTTTCTCGGCGCGCGAAAGTGGCGGAATTGGTAGACGCGCGGGATTTAGGATCCCGTGGCCCCGTGCCGTGGGGGTTCGAGTCCCCCCTTTCGCATGTCCCTTCAAGTCCCGCTCCATCCCGTCGTTGGTATCGTATGAATCTGGACGTCTCGTCCCTGGACATCTCGGTCGAAGAAGAGGCTCGGTGGCGTCGCCGCATGAGCGTCACGGTTCCGGCCGACGTCGTACAAGCCGAAGAGCGGCGCGCCGCCGGTGAACTCGCCTCCCGCGCCCGCCTCAAGGGCTTCCGCAAGGGCCGTGTGCCGCGGAAGGTCATCGAGTCGCGCTTCGGAGGCGCCCTCCGCCAGGAGGCCCTCGACAAGCTGATCGGCACCGCCTACCGGGAGGCACTCGCCGCCCGGGAGCTGCGTCCCATCAGCGAAGGTGCGATCGAGGATCTCAAGTACGAGCCCGAGCAGGACCTCACCTTCGCCATCACCTTCGATGTCGAACCGGTCTTCTCGGTCGAGAAGCTCAGCGGCTTCTCCGTCGAGCGCCCCGCTCAGGAGATCAGCCAGGAGCAGGTCGACGGCGTGCTCGCGCGGATCCAGGAGCAGAACGGCGTCTGGCGTCCGCTCGAGGAGGGTTCGCCGGAAGAGAAGGACATGGTGAGTGTCCACATCGCCCGCCTGGGAGAGGACGACGAGCCGGCCGACGAGGGTCGCGACTACGAGCTCGTCATCGGCTCCGGTGAAGCGATTCCCGACATCGAGGCGGGAATCCGCACGCTCGAGCCGGGCTCGACGGGCGACTTCGACATCACCTTCCCCGACGACTTCCCGGACGAGGAGCGCCGCGGAGACCAGGAGCGCATCCGGATCACGCTCGCCGCTCGCAAGACGCTCGAAGTTCCGGCGCTCGACGACGATCTGGCGCGCCAGGTGGGTGATTTCGAAACGATCGACGAGCTGACGACCAAGATCCGCGAAGACATGACGAAGGAGGCGGATCAGCAGGCCGACGCCGTCGTCCGCGGCCGTCTGGTCGACCTCATCATCGACGCCAACCCCTTCGAGGTCCCCGCCTCGATGGTCGAGCGGTACGCCGACGGCATCATCGGCAACCCGGGTGAAATCGACCCGGAGCGGCTCGCCGAGTTCCGGGCGCAGATCGCTCCGGAGGCCGAGCGGGCCGTGAAGCGGATTCTCGTCATCGAGAAGATCGCCCAGGAGCACGAACTCGCGGCGACCGACGACGACATCGACGACCGCGTCGAGGAGATCGCCGAGGCGAACAACTCCGACGCCGCTCAGGTGTATGCACAGCTTCAGAAGGCCGGACGCCTCGAGTCGCTCGAGCGCGAGCTGACCGAGAAGGCCGTCTTCGACTTCCTGATGAACCAGTCCGAGATCATCGACGCAGCCTAGAGACCATGGCCATCTATCCTCCGTACGTCATCGAGCGCACCAGCCGCGGCGAGCGCAGCTACGACATCTTCAGTCGGCTGCTCATGGACCGGATCGTCTTCCTCGGTACGGGGATCGACGACAACGTCGCAAACATCATCCTCGCGCAGCTCCTCTTCCTCGACGCCGAGGATCCGGAGCGCGACATCTACATGTACATCAACTGCCCCGGCGGGAGCGTGTACGCCGGGCTGGCGATCTACGACACGATGCAGCACCTCCGCGCGCCGGTATCGACGTTCTGCGTCGGTATGGCGATGTCGATGGGTGCGGTCCTCCTCACGGCCGGCGCCGAGGGGAAGCGCAACGCCCTCCCGAACTCGCGGATCATGCTGCATCAGCCGTCCGGCGGGTCCCAGGGAACGGCTGCCGACATCGAGATCCAGGCGCAGGAAATCTTGCGTATTCGTGAGCAGTTGAACGGTATTATTTCCAAGCACTCGGGTCAGCCGGTGGATCGGATCGCCGACGACGTGGACAGGGATCGTTTCATGAGCCCGGCCGACGCCGTCGAGTACGGTCTGATCGATCGGGTCCTCGAGGGCCCCGTGCAGCAGACCGATGGAAAGCCCGCCGATTCGGACTCGGCCGAGTAGCCGGGCCCCCCGCGTGGCAGCCAGGAGCCGGACATGACGGACAAGCACCTCCGCTGCAGCTTCTGCGGAAAGTCCAAGGAAAGCGTCAAGAAGTTCATTTCCGGGCCGAACGTCTACATCTGCAACGAGTGCATCTCGCTCTGTAACGAGATCCTCGCAGAGGAAGAAGAGCGCGAAGCCCAGGAACAGACGGTCCCTTCCCCGACACCGGAAGAGATCAAATCGACGCTGGACCAGTACGTGATCGGACAGGAGGCCGCCAAGAAGGCGCTCGCCGTGTCCGTGTACAACCACTACAAGCGGGTCGGCCACCAGGGCGTCCTCGACGACGTCGAGATCGACAAGGCCAACATCCTGCTCATCGGGCCGACGGGGGTCGGTAAGACCCTCCTGGCCCAGACTTTGGCGCGCACGCTGCACGTGCCCTTCACCATCGCCGACGCCACGACGCTGACCGAGGCCGGCTACGTCGGTGAGGACGTCGAGAACATTCTCGTTCGCCTCCTCCAGGCGGCCGACTTCAACGTGGCCGAGTGCGAGCGGGGCATCGTCTACATCGACGAGATCGACAAGATCGCGCGGAAGTCGGAGAACCCGTCGATTACCCGCGATGTCTCGGGTGAAGGTGTACAGCAGGCGCTTCTGAAGATCCTCGAAGGGACGGTCGCTTCGGTGCCGCCCCAGGGGGGCCGGAAGCACCCGCAGCAGGAGTACATCCAGATCAACACGAAGAACATCCTCTTCATCTGCGGGGGTGCCTTCGACGGGATGGAGCAGATCGTCGAGGCGCGTATCGGGAAGAAGGCGATCGGCTTCGGCGGCGGTGACGAGAAGGTCGTACAGCACCGGGACGCCGAAGGCGGCCTGATGCAGTTCGTCGAGCCAGAGGATCTGCAGCGCTACGGCCTCATCCCCGAGATCGTCGGCCGGATGCCGGTCAGCGTTCACCTCGACGACCTCGACGAGGACGCGCTGGTCCAGATCCTCCAGGAGCCGAAGAACGCTCTCGTGAAGCAGTACGAGAAGATGTTCGACCTCGAGGGGATCGGCCTGACGTTCGATCCCGAGGCGATCCGCGCGATCGCCCGGAAGACCCTGGATCGCAACACGGGAGCCCGTGGGCTCCGGTCGATCATCGAGACGACGATGCGCGACATCATGTTCGAGATTCCGTCCCGCAACGACGTGCGCGAGGTCGTGATCACGAAGGAGTGCATCGAGGACGGCGTCCGGCCCCTCATGGTCCTCCACGCCGAGGAGCGCGCCCTGGAGGCGTAACCCCTCGAAAAGCTGTTGCCGGGACGACAAGAAGCCCGCGATCACCCCGTGGTCGCGGGCTTTCCCTGTCGGTGGGGGTAGATGATGGATACGATACGCGGTCAGCCCCCACGCACAGCGCCTCGAGCCGTTTTATGGCGACCCTGATACGGGCCGAAGATCACGTCGAAGTCCCCGACCGCCTCCCGGTGGTCGCGCTGCGCGACCTCGTGTTCTTCCCGTACATCGTCCTCCCGATCCTCATCGGCCGCCGACGCTCGGTAGCCGCACTCGAGGCGGCGCAGGAGACCGACGGCCTCGTCCTTCTCGTGGCCCAGAAGGACCCGAGCACGGACGATCCGTCCGCTCAGGATCTATTCCGCGTCGGGACGGTGGCACGGATCGTCCAGGTGACGACCCTGCCCGACGGCACGAGTCGGGTCGTCCTCGAGGGGCTCGGTCGGGCGCGCATGAAACGCCTGACGACGACGACCGAGGCGCTCCGTGCTTCGGTGGAGCTGTTCGTCCCGTGCGAGTCCGAGAAGGACGGCGAGGCGGCGGTCGTGACCGGCGGTCGAGACGGCGAGGGCGCCGACCCGGCCGAGGACGAGGGGGTCTTCGGGGCCGACCCCGCGTCCGCGGCCGAGATCGCGGCCAAGGTGGCCCGGACGCGGACGCTCGATTCCGTCGTCGACAACGTACGCCGGCTCTACGCGGAGTACGCCCGCCTCCACGAGCGGATTCCGGAAGAGCTGTCCGGCATGCTCTCGGCCGAGGGGGATCGCGTCCGCTTCGCCCACCTCGTCGGCGGGCATCTGATCGTGCCGGCCCTCGAGAAGCAGGAGTTACTCGAAGCCACCGCGCTGGACGATCAGCTCGAAATCCTGAGAGAGATGCTCGTGCGCGAATTGGAGATCCTCCGGATCGAACGAAAGCTCGATCGCCAGATTCAACTACAGCTCGGCGGGAAGGGGTCGCCCTTCGACCTCGGTCCGAAGTCCGAGCGGCGCACGTCCAGCCGCGAGGACACCGAGGAGTGGGAGGAGATCGAGGAGCAGATCCGGGACCGGGACCTCCCGGACCACGCGCGGACGCGGGCGGAGAAGGAGCTCAAGCGGCTCAAAAAGCTGAACCCGGTCGCTCCCGAGGCCGCCGTGATCCGGACGCACCTCGACTGGATCGTCTCCCTCCCCTGGGCCGGTCGGTCGGAGGACAACCTCGACGTCCAGCACGCCAACGAGATCCTCGAGAAGGAGCACTTCGGCCTCGGCGAAGTCAAAGAGCGGGTCCTCGACCATGTGGCGGTCCTGTCCCTGGTCCAGGAGATGCGGGGTCCCATCCTCTGTCTGGTCGGACCTCCGGGTGTCGGGAAGACGTCGCTGGGGAGGAGCATCGCGAACGCACTCGGCCGGGAGTTCGTCCGTGTCTCGCTGGGTGGTGTGCGGGACGAGGCCGAAATCCGGGGTCATCGGCGTACCTACGTCGGTGCCCTGCCCGGCCGCGTCATCCAGGGCATGCGGCGCAGTGGCACGAGGAATCCGGTCTTCCTCCTCGACGAGATCGACAAGCTGGCCCGCGACTTCCACGGAGACCCGGGCGCCGCTCTGCTCGAGGTCCTCGACCCCGAGCAGAACCGCTCGTTCACGGACCACTACCTCGAGCTCGAGTTCGACCTGTCGGATGTCCTCTTCGTGGCGACGGCGAACACCCTACAGGGTGTGCCCGAGCCGCTGCGGGACCGGATGGAAGTCATCCGACTCCCCGGCTATCTGGACACCGAGAAGCGGGAGATCGCGCACCGCTTCCTCTGGCCACGCCAGGCCGCTCAGCACGGGTTGGCCGAAGGGTCCGTGACCCTGTCGCCGGACGCCATGCACGAGATCATCGAGCGCTACACGCGGGAGGCCGGCGTCCGGGAACTGAACCGGCGTCTGTCCCGCATCGCGCGAAAGCTGGCGCGCTCCGTGGCCGATGGCACCGTGGCGGGCCCAATCGTCGAGGCCGACGAGTTGAAGGAACTGCTCGGCCCCGAGACGTACCAGCCGCCGGAGCGCGACGAGGACGGAGACCGCGTCGGGATCGCGAACGGACTGGCGTGGACGAACGCGGGCGGCCAGGTGATGGACGTCGAGGTCGCGATCGTCGAGGGAGGTGGCAACCTCCGTCTGACGGGAACGCTCGGTGACGTCATGAAGGAGTCCGCCCAGGCCGCGGTCACGTACGCACGATCGCGCGCGAAGCTCCTCGGACTCGACCCACACTTCCACGAGAAGATCGACGTCCACATCCACATCCCCGAGGGCGCGACCCCGAAGGACGGACCGTCGGCGGGGATCACGATCGCGGTGGCGCTCATCTCGGCCCTCACCGATACACCCACGCGGGCGGATGTCGCCATGACGGGCGAGATCACCCTCCGCGGCCGCGTGATCGCGGTCGGGGGCGTGAAGGAGAAGGCCGTGGCCGCTCTCCGCAGCGGGATGACCCGTGTCGTCCTCCCCAAAGCCAACGAGAACGACCTCGAGACGCTGCCCGCCGAGGTCCTGGAACAGATGAGCTTCGACCTCGTGAAGACGATGGACGAGGTCATGGATGCCGTCCTCGCGCGGCGCGGCGACACCTCTCGACGGGACACCGAGATCGGAGTGCCCGTCCCGCACGGATGAAGATCCGCACCGTCGAATACGCGGGCACGATCGCGAACGTGGGTGGGCCGTCCCCCGGTACCCTGCCGCAGGTCGCGTTTTCCGGGCGTTCCAACGTCGGGAAGTCGTCGCTCATCAACACCCTCCTCCGACGTACCCGATCGAAGCTGGCCCACGTCTCGGCCAAACCGGGCAAGACGCAGGCGCTGAACTTCTACCGGGTGAACGACGACTTCTTCCTCGTCGACCTTCCGGGGTACGGATACGCCAAGGTCCCCGAGGCGGTGAGAGACGGGTGGAGCCAACTCATCGAGTGGTACCTGGCCGACCCGGGTCGGGTCAGCGGGGTCGTCCACCTCGTCGATGCTCGCCATGAGCCGACGGCCCACGACGAGCGGATGGTGACCTACCTGGCCGAGCTCGGCTTGCCCGCCCTCGTCGTGCTGACGAAGATCGACAAGGTGAAACGGGGAGCCCGGAGAGCGACGATCGAACGCGCGATGAAGGCACTGGGAGTCGAAGAGGGTCAGCTCGTCCCCTTCTCGTCGAAGACCGGCGAGGGGCGGGAGGTGCTGCTCGACGCACTCTCCGAACTCATCGGCGAGGCGAACGCGGCGTGAGACGACGGGGTTCGCCCGCTCGGTCCGCCCCTCGGCGCCGGCGTGCGCACCCCACTCGACGCAGAGTCGCGCTCGCGCTGTTCGCGTCGATGCCGGCCTCGATCCCGGTCTGGAGCGCGTGTACGATCGCGCCCGCACCCGCGAACGAACCGGCACCGACCGCAGTCGAGGAGCTACCTCCGGCCGGTCATGGCACGCTCCTTCAGGACGACGTCACTATCTCCCTCGTCAGCCGCGGCCTGGAGGTGAAGGTGACCCCTCTCGCGGAGTCCGTCACCCGTGTGACGGCACCGGATACGTACGCCCGGCTCTCGGGGATCGCTCGAGCGCACCGCGGGGACGCACCGCCCGACAGCCGGCTCTTCCTCGTCTCGTTCTACTCGAACGAGGCCGGGATGCGGTTCCTCCCGGACGAGGTGCACCTGATCTCCCGAGGGCTGCGTTCCCGACCGCTCTCGATCCTTCCGATCACCCCGTCGTGGGGGCAGAACCGGGTCGAGCAGCGGCGTGCGGAGATGGCCGTCTACGCCTTCGGCCCCGAGGTCGACCTCGAAGCCGAGATGACGCTGGTGTACGGCTTCGACGAGACCGGGATCTGGGGCTCGATCCTACCGCGGGTGCAAGCCGAGCGTGGGCGGGCGAGGGCGAGAGCCGGCACGGGCCACGGAGCGGAGGCAGTCGCGGGCCGGTGAACCGTGCGCGATGCGGTGAGGAGCCGGTGAACCGTGCGCGATGCGGTGGTCAGCTCTCCAGGCCGTACTTGGCGATCTTGCGGTAGAGCGTGCGCTCGCCGATGCCGAGCAGTTCGGCAGCCCGTCGGCGATTCCCGTCGACCTCCTCCAGGGCGGCGCCGATGGCGGCGCGCTCCATGTCGTCGATCGTCATGCCGGGCCGGAAGACGACCACACTCTCCTCGACCTCCTCTTCGACCTCGTCGGCGTCGTCGGTGGCTCCGGGGTCGTACGGCGCGATCTCCACGCCGCGGCCGGCGGACGACCGCCCCCCACCCGTCATCGTACCCAGAATCGCGTCGCCCACGGGAAGAGAGACGTCCTCACGGTACGCCTCGAACTCCCGGCGAAGGTCGTCCATGTCGACACGCAGTTCGACCAGAGTCCGGAAGATGAACTCGAGCTCCGGTCGGATCTTGGCGGCCGGGTCTCCATCTCCGCCCGACGCACGCGGGATCGGGACCGGCAGGAGGGCCGCCCCCGCTCCACCCCGGACCTCGTCCGGGATATCCTCCGGACGAATCATGCGGTTCGGTGCCAGAACGACCATCGACTCGACCAGATTGCGGAGCTCGCGGATGTTGCCCGGCCAGGAGTAGTCGATCAGCAGCTCCATCGCCTCCGGCGAGATCCCCGGGAACGCCCGATCGTTGCGGTCCGACACCTCGCGGACGAACGACTCGACGAGGAGCGGGATGTCGGCCCGACGCTCGCGGAGGGCGGGCAGTTCGATCGACAGCACGTTGAGGCGGAAGTACAGGTCGCGCCTGAACTCTCCCAGGGTCACCAGTTGGCGTAGATCCTGGTTCGTGGCCGCGACGATGCGCACATCGACCTTGATGGGCGCCTCACCACCGACGCGGTGGAACTCCCGCGCCTCGAGCACGCGCAGCAGCTTCGTCTGCGTCGAGACGGGCATCTCCCCGATCTCGTCCAGGAAGATCGTGCCCCCGTCGGCCAGCTCGAACAAACCGCGGCGCGCGTCGATGGCGCCCGTGAACGCGCCCTTCTCGTGTCCGAAGAGCTCGGATTCGAGGAGCGTCTCGGAGAGCGCCGCGACGTTGACCGCGATGAACGGCTTGTGACGCCTCGGGGAGAGCGCGTGGAGGCCTCGGGCCACCAACTCCTTACCGGTCCCCGACTCGCCCGTGACGAGCACCGTGGACGCGACCGGCGCGATCTGGACGACACGCTCGAGCACCTGACGCATGGCGTCGGTCTGCCCGACGATCCCGGTGAGGGCCCGCAGCCGGGTTCGCTCGACGACGCGACTGCCGAGCAGGACGACATCCGACGGGTCCGACGACGGGCCGAAGACCTCCTCGTACCCCGCCAGCTCGGCGGTGGGAACCTCCTCTCTGACGGAGAAAGCGAAGACCGGGATGTGGAGGCGATCGATGGCCTGCCGCGCGAGACGGGTGTCTCCGTCCTCCCCTTCGCCCGTGAGAACGAGAAGCGCCGCACCGCCGTTGCCGTTCAACGACTCACCCGGCGTGACCAACTCCGTGTCGTACCCGGCGGCCTCGAAGCCATCGCGCAGTGCGCCGGCCCGAGGGAGGTCGTGGGTCGAGATCAGGACGTGGACGGAGTCGCTCACACGTCCCTCCCGACGCCACGATCTTCGGTGCCCGCGCCCGCCCCCGTGCTCCCGGGCGAACCCGGCTTCGCGTGCGACGGGTCTTCGTCCCGTAGGAGGGCGACCGCGTGATCGACGATGGGGTCGAGGACTTCCAGGCCATCCTTCACCCCTCCCGGGCTTCCGGGGAGGTTCACGATCAGGCAGCGACCTCGAATGCCGGAGAGCCCCCGTGACAGGACGGCGTACGGTGTCGCGCCCAGGCCACGTCGACGGATCTCTTCGGAGATCCCCGGGGCTTCACGCTCGATGACGGCCTCCGTGGCCTCGGGCGTCACGTCGCGCGGTGAGAAACCAGTGCCGCCGGTCGTGATCACCACGTCGATCCCCGCGTCGGCCCACTCCGCCAGCAGGGGGGTGATCCGGGACGTTTCGTCGGGCACGATCGCTCGCTCGCGCACCACCCCTCCGCGAGCCTCGGCCCACGTCACGATGGCCGGACCGGTGGTGTCCGGCCTGCGGCCGTCCGCGGATCGGTCGCTCACGGTGAGCACGCCGAAGGTGATCGGTTCGTCGGTCACGGTCAGCGGCGGATCGAGCCCTCGGTGTAGAAGGGCGGCCGCTGCACGACCGCATCGACGAGTCGGCCTCGGGCGTCGATCTGGAGCTCGGTGTCGGCCTTCGACAGCCCGACGGGGACGTACCCCAGCGCGACCCCGTAGCCGAGGGTCGGAGAGACCGTCCCCGACGTCACCGAACCGACGACCTCACCGTCCGAGACGATGTCGTAGCCGGGGCGCGGGAAGCCCTTCCCCGTGAGCCGGAGCCCGACGAGCCGCCGCTCGATGCCCTGCTCCTTCTGCGCTGCGAGCGCGTCTCGACCGACGAAGTCACCCTTGTCGAGCTTCGTGACCCACCCCAGCCCCGACTCGAGCGTCGTGTGC
Source organism: Gemmatimonadota bacterium (assembly GCA_030430625.1). Lineage (GTDB taxonomy): Bacteria > Gemmatimonadota > Gemmatimonadetes > Longimicrobiales > Gaopeijiaceae > UBA2589. The sequence goes on along the minus strand of JAUIKL010000032.1, from coordinate 11,732 downwards.
TCGTCGTCGATGTCGTTGCCGTAGAGAGCGTACCCGACCTCGAGCCTGAGCGAGTCCCGAGCCCCGAGTCCGGCAGGGATCAGCCCCGCTTCGGAGCCTGCGTCGAGAAGAGCATCCCAGACCGCGACAGCGCCGGACGCGGGGAGGTACAGTTCGAAGCCGTCCTCACCCGTGTAGCCCGTTCCGGAGATCACACCCGCCACCCCGGCGACCTCACCCTCCGCGAATCGGTAGTACTTCACGTCGTCGACGTCGAGGCTGGCCAGAGGTCTCAGGATCTCGCGAGCCGCCGGCCCCTGCAGGGCCAGAAGCGCGGTGTCCTCCGACGCATCGGTCAACTCGACGTCGAAGTCCTTCGCGTGCTTCGAAACCCACGCCCAATCCTTCTCGAGGTTGGCCGCATTCACGACGAGCATCCACCGGTCGGCAAACCGGTAGATGATCAGGTCGTCGATCACGCAGCCGTCATCCTGACACATGGCGCTGTACTGGGCCTGACCGACCTCGACGCGCGAGGCGTCGTTGACCGAGATCCTCTGTACCAGGTCGAGGGCACCGGGGCCCCGCACGATGAACTCGCCCATGTGGGAGACGTCGAACAGACCCGCCTTCTCCCGAACGGCGGCGTGCTCCGCCTTGATGCCCGTCGGATACTGGACCGGCATCGAGAAGCCCGCGAACGGGACCATCTTTCCGCCGAGTTCGACGTGACGATCGTGCAGGGGTGTGGTCTTCAGGCCATCGCTCATGGGCGAGCGCTCCGGTCCGATGTGGGTGTGAGAGTCGGTGCGAACTTCGTTACAGGATGTAGCGGCTCAGGTCCTCGTCGTCGGCCAGGTCCGCGAGGCGGCCTCGGACGAAATCCCCGTCGACCGTGACCTTGTCCCCCGAGGCCTCGGGCAGGTCGAACATCACGTCCTCCAGCAGCGTCGTGAGGACCGTGCGGAGGCGACGCGCGCCGATGTTCTCCATGCGCTCGTTCAGTTCCATCGCGATCCGCGCGATCTCCTCCACGCCGTCGTCGGTGAAGTCGAGCGAACCACCCTCGGTCTCGACGAGCGCCGTGTACTGCTGGAGTAGGGCGTTGCGCGGCTCCTTCAGGATCCGCACGAACTCCTCCCGTCCGAGGTTCTGGAGCTCGACCCGGATCGGGAAACGGCCCTGCAGCTCCGGGATCAGATCCGAGGGTTTGGCCACGTGGAAGGCGCCGGCCGCGATGAACAGAATGTGGTCCGTGCGGACGAGCCCGTACTTCGTGGCCACTGTGGACCCTTCGACGATCGGAAGGAGGTCACGCTGGACACCCTCACGACTCACGTCGGGCCCCTGCCCGCCCCGCTGCCCGGCCACCTTGTCGATCTCGTCGAGGAAGACGATCCCCATCTCCTCGGCCCGGTAGAGGGCCTCGTTCACGACCTCGTCCATGTCGACGAGCTTGTCGAGCTCGTCCTGGAGGAGGATCCGGCGCGCCTCGGAGACCGTCACCGTCCGCTGCTTCTTCTTCTTCGGAAGGAGGTCCTGCAGCATCTCGGTGAAGTTGTGATCCATCCCCTCGCCGCCACCCATCGGAATCATCATCCCGTCGATGGAGGGGCTCTGGGTCACCTCGATCTCGACCTCGCGGTCTTCGAGTTTTCCGTCCTTGAGGAGGGCCGCGAGCTTCTCACGGGTGCGAGCCCGCCGTTCCTGCACACTCTCGGCATCCTGGGCTTCGACCCCCCCGGGACCAGCCACGAAGACGTTCGACCCGTCGGTCGGCTGCGCCGGCGCCTGGGGCGTGGAGGCGGGGAGAAGAAGATCCAGGATCCGCTCGTGGACGCGTTCCTCCGCTGTGCCCTGCACCTCGTACTCCCGGTCCGCGCGCACGAGGTTGATGGCGATGTCGACGAGGTCACGGATCATCGACTCGACGTCCCGGCCCACGTAGCCGACCTCGGTGAACTTCGAGGCCTCGACTTTCAGGAAGGGGGCGCCGGCCAGTCGAGCCAGGCGGCGGGCGATCTCGGTCTTACCGACACCCGTGGGGCCGATGAGGATGAGGTTGTTCGGCGCGATCTCGTGCCGCATCTCCTCCTCGACCCGCTGTCTGCGCCACCGGTTCCGCAGGACGATGGCGACCGCCTTCTTCGCATCGTTCTGACCGACGATGTACTTGTCGAGTTCGCCGACGATCTGGCGCGGGGTGAGCTCGTCGAGCCACACCCCCTCTTCGTCTTCGTCCCGCTCGGTGGGGAGCTGCCTGTCGGTGCGTTCGAGTGCTTCGGTCTTCATCCTTCGTCTCCCCCTTCCGGCCCCAGCTCGAGCACCGTGATGTCCAGATTCGTGTAGATGCAGATCTCTCCCGCGATCTCGAGGGCGTTGCGCACGATGCGTTCCGCCGGGTGGTCCGAATGGTCCTTCAAAGCGCGGGCGGCGGCGAGGGCGTACGACCCCCCGGAGCCGATGGCCACCACATCGTCGTCCGGCTCGATGACGTCACCGTTTCCGGACACGAGGAAGAGGTGGTCCCGATCGGCGACCGCCAGGAGGGCGTCGAGGCGACGGAGGTAACGATCCATCCGCCAATCCTTGGCCAGCTCGACCACGGCCTTGGTCATGTTGGCCGGGTACCGCTCCAACTTCTCCTCGAGCTTCTCGAAGAGGGTGAACGCGTCGGCCACGGCACCCGCGAAGCCCGCCAGAATCGTTCCGTCACGTAGGGCCCGGACCTTCCGGGCGCTGCCCTTCACGACGGTATCACCCATCGTGACCTGGCCGTCGCCCCCCATGGCGACGCGTCCGTCTTTTCGGACCGCGAGAACGGTTGTGGCGTGTACGGCTGGTAGCGGCATGGCGTCGAAGCCTCGGGATCGTGGCGCAGGGGGCCGACGGCCCCGTGAGTTGGGGGAGTGAGGCAAGTGCAAGGCCACGAATGTAACCGGATTTCTGCCGATATGGCAGGTGGACGTGGGGTGGGTTTGTGACGGGCTGGGTGGGGTGTGGCCGTGGGGGTGTCCGGGCTTGGAAGGCCGCTCGGCGGCTGGGGTTGCGGCGATTTCATTCATCGCGCGTTGCCATCGCTGCGCTCGCTACGCGCTCGCGAGCCTTCCGCGCCCGGACACCCCCACGGCCACTCCGCCAGGTCGGCACACCGGTTGGGGACCTGCCAGGTCGGCAAGTCCGGTGGGCGCGGCAGGGGTGGTTGGGCGGCCCGGCGGGGGCGGAGCGGGCTTCGCCGCTCCGCGTGGGCTTGGCTCCGCCGGCTACTCGGAGCGGGGGTGGGCGTTGCGGTAGACGGCGAGGAGGCGGTCTCGGGTGGTGTGGGTGTAGATCTGGGTGGTGGAGAGGGAGACGTGGCCGAGGAGTTCTTTGACGGCCAGGAGGTCGGCGCCGGCTTCGAGGAGGTGGGTGGCGAAGGTGTGGCGGAGGGCGTGGGTGGAGAGGCCGCGGGCGCCGGCGGCCTGCTCGAAGCAGCCGCGGACGGCGCTCTGGATGGAGCGGCGGGAGAGGCGGGTGCCGGATGGGTTCACGAGGAGGGCGGGCTCGTCGGGTTGGACGACCTCGGCTCGGCGGGGTTCGTAGCGCTCGACGGCGATGAGCGCGGCTTCGGTCACGGGGACGATCCGCTCCTTCGACCCCTTCCCCACCACCTTCATCTGACGACCGGCCCGGTCGATGCCGGCGAGGTCGAGGCCGTGGAGTTCGGCGAGGCGCAGCCCGCTTCCGTACAGGAGCTCGAGGGCCGCCAGCGTGCGGGTGCCGGCCAAGGTGTTCTCGGCGGCTCGGGTCTCGGCGTGTTCGAAGACGACGGAGACGTCGGCCCCAGACAGGTGGCCGGGGAGGCGCTTCTCGAGCTTCGGGGCCCGGACGGTGCGGGCAGGGTTGGTGTCGATGCGCTCCTCGAGATGGAGGAAGGCGAAGAAGCTTCGCACGGCGGCGAGCTTCCGGGCGGCGGTCCGCTTGGACCAACCCTGGCGCGCGCACCAACCGAGGAAGGAGCGGAGTGCGAGGCGGTCGACCTCGGGATCACCCCACCGCCAATCGGTGCGGCCGAGGTATTCGTTCAGGAAGCCGACGAGTTCGTCGAGGTCGCGCTCGTACGCCCGTACGGTGTTGTCGGCGAGCTGGCGCTCGTCTTTCAGGTGGCGCAGGAAGTCGGCGCGCGCACCGCTCATCCCACGGCGACGGCGCGTCCGATCGTCTCCATCCAGACGAGGAAGTCGGACTGGGCCCGCTCCGCGAGCTTGGCTCGTTTCTCCCGCTTGTCCCGCACCCGCTTCGGCAGCGGGTCGATGAGGCCCCAGTTGGAGTTCATCGGCTGGAAGCGGCCGGGTGCGGCGTCCCGCAGGTACCGGTACAGGCCACCGATCATCGTGGTGGGGGGCGGCACGGACGGGTCGTCCCCGGCGAGGAGGCGGGCCATGTTGATCCCGGCCAGGATGCCGCTGGCGGCGGACTCGGTGTAGCCCTCCACCCCGGTGAGCTGGCCGGCGAAGAGGACGTCGGAACGGTCCTTCAACGAGCCGTACTCGGTCAGCCTTTCGGGGAAGTTCAGGTAGCTGTTCCTGTGGATCGAACCCCACCGCAGGAAGTCGGCCTCGGCCAGCCCGGGGATCATCCCGAACACCCGCTTCTGCTCCCCGATCTTCAGCCGGGTCTGGAAGCCGACCATGTTCCACATCTGGCCGGCCCGGTCCTCCCGCCGCAGCTGGACGACGGCCCACGGCCGGTTCCCGGTCCGCGGATCGACGAGTCCGATCGGCTTCATCGGACCGAAGCGAAGGGTGTCGACGCCGCGACTACCCATGACCTCGACGGGCAGACAGCCCTCGAAGTACGGCACGTTGTCCCAATCGTGCCCTTCGTGGCCCTCCGCGGCGTTCAACGCCTCGATGAACGCCTCGTACTCCTCCTGGTCCATCGGGCAGTTGAGGTAGTCCGAGTCCTCGTCGAAGCGCCCGGCCTCGAAGACGATCGACTCGTCGAGGCTGTCCCGATGCACGATCGGTGCGATGGCATCGAAGAAGGAGAGCCCACCGTCCCCGAGCGCGGCCTCGATGGCGTCGTACAGGGCCCCCGAGGTGAGCGGTCCGGTCGCGATGATCGTGGGCCCGTCCGGGAGTTCGGTGCACTCCTCCCGAACGACTTCGATCCCGGGCGTGGATGTGACGGCCTCGGTCATCGCCTGGGAGAAGAGGTGACGGTCGACGGCCAGTGCGGAGCCCGCCGCCACCCGGGACGCGTCGGCGCTGCGCAGAAGGACCGACCCGAGGGCTCGCATCTCCCGCTTCAGCTGCCCGTGCGCGTTCTCCGGGGCCTCGCTCTTGAACGAGTTCGTGCACACGAGCTCACCCAGGCCGTCGGTCTGGTGCGCCTCGGTCCCGCGTGTGGGCCGCATCTCCACGAGGCGGACCTCGTGCCCGGCGGCCGCGAGTTGAAGCGACGCCTCACAGCCGGCGAGTCCTCCACCGACGACGGTGACGCGGGTCACTCGCTCTTCGAGCCGCCGCTCGCCTTCTTCTTGGCCGTCTTCTTCTTGGCGGCGGGCTTCTTCTTCGCGGGCTTCTTGGCTGCCTTCTTCCTGGCCGGCTTCTTCTTCGCGGCCTTCTTCTTGGCCGCGGGCTTCCGGCCTCGCCGGCCGCGTCCACCACCCCGCGCGGCCTTCTCGGCCAGGAGGGTGACGGCCATCTCCATGTCGACCTCGGTCGGCTCCATGTCCTTCGGCAACGTCGCGTTGACGCTCCCGTCGGTCACGTACGGGCCGAAGCGGCCGGGCTTGATGACGACGTCGGCACCGGAGTCCGGGTGCGGCCCGAGCTCTTTGAGCGGGAGCTTCGCCTTCACAAGCTCGTTGGCCTCCTCGACCGTCACCGTCCAGAGCTGCTCGGTCTGAGAGAGGGAGGCGAAGATCTTGCCGCGCCGGACGAAGGGTCCGAAGCGACCGATGCCCGCGACGATCTCGTCTCCCGTCCCGGGGTCGACGCCGACCGAGCGAGGCAACTCGAGCAGCTTGAGCGCGTACTCGAAGTCGACGTCGGCCGGCTCCTTCTCCTTCGGGATGCTCACCCGCTTGGGGCGCCCGTCCTCGGTCTCGGCGTCCAGTTCGACGTAGGGACCGTACGGCCCGTACTTGAGGCGGACGGTGCGACCCTCGGTCGGGTGGGTGCCGAGCTCCTCACCCTCGGGGTTGAAGCCGTCCAGGGAGCGCGTGCTCTTGCAGTCGGGGTATCCCGAGCAGCCGAGGAAGCGGCCGTACCGGTTCCAACGCACGAGCATCGGGCGCCCGCACTTGTCGCACGTCTCGCCCTCGGCCGCGAGGATCTCCTTGATGATCTCGTCGGAGTCCTTCTCGCCGGCTTTGACCCGCTCCATCAGGCGCGGATAAAAGTCGCCGAGAAGGGCCCGCCACTCGACGTCTCCATCTTCGATCCGGTCGAGCTCACCCTCCATGCGGCTGGTGAACTCGACGTCGAAGATGTTCGGCAGGACGCGCACGAGGAGCTTCGAGACGACCTCGCCGAGGTCCGTCGGGTGGAAGCGCCGCTTCTCGAGCTCGACGTAACCGCGATCGACGATCACGGAGATGATCGATGCATACGTCGACGGCCGCCCGATCCCCTGCTTCTCCAGCTCCTTGACCAGCGAGGCCTCGGAGTAGCGCGGGGGCGGCTGCGTGAAGTGCTGCTTCGGCTCGACGTCCTTGAGGTCCGCCGCGTTGCCTTCGGCGAGTTCCGGGAGGGGCTCGAGATCGTCGAGGCGGCGCTTCTCGCCGTCCTCGGTCGACTCGAGGTAGAGCCGGGTGAAGCCGTCGAACTTCACGATCGACCCGGTGGCCCGGAAGAGATAGCTCTTCCCGTCGGCGCCGGTCAGCTCGAAGTCGGCGGTGGTCGTGTCGTAGACGGCCGGGGACATCTGGCTCGCCACGAAGCGGAGCCAGATGAGCTCGTACAGACGGGCCTGGTCGGGCTCGACGTAGCGGGCGACCTCACTCGGGAGGATCGTCGCGTCGGTGGGTCGGATCGCTTCGTGCGCGTCCTGGGCGGCGCGCTGCTGGTTGCCACCGTAGAGCCGCGGGGCGTCGGGGAGGTAGTCCTTCCCGAACTCGCCCTCGACCCAGGAGCGCGCCTGGTCGACGGCGCTGCGCGCGACCCGTGTCGAGTCGGTTCGCATGTAGGTGATCAGACCGGTTTGTCCCCGGTCACCGATCTCCTGACCCTCGTACAGGCGCTGGGCATTCGACATCGTCCGCCGGGCGGAGAAGCGGAGCCGCTTGGCCGCCTCCTGCTGGAGCGTCGACGTCGTGAACGGCGCTGCGGGATTCTTCCTCCGCTCACGGCGTTTGACCGACGTGACCTCGAACGGCACACCGGAGATCGCGTCGACGACGCCGGTGGCCGCTTCCTCGTTGCCGAGCGTGAACGACTTCCCGTCGATCTGGTGCAGCTTGGCGGGGAAGCCCTGCGCCTCACGCTCGAGGTGCGCGGTGATCGACCAGTACTCTTCCTGGACGAAGGCTCGGATCTCGTCCTCGCGCTCGCAGATGACCCGGAGCGCGACGGTCTGGACGCGGCCGGCGGACAGGCCGGGGCGGATGGGGCGCCAGAGGAGTGGAGAGACCTTGTAGCCGACGAGGCGGTCGAGGATCCGCCGGGCCTGCTGGGCCTCGATCTTCTTCGTGTCGAGTTGCTCGGGGGACTCGAGGGCCTTCTGGACGGCGCTCTTCGTGATCTCCCGGAAGGTCACCCGCTGGAAACGATCGCGGTTCTTCTCGTAGCCGAGCTGCTCGGCCACGTGGTAGGCGATCGCCTCACCCTCTCGATCGGGGTCGGTCGCGAGGATGACGGAGTCGACATCCTTGGCGGCCTTCTTGAGCTTCGTGAGGACCGGACCGGCCCCTCGAATCGTCACATACGTCGGTTCGAAGTCGTGCTCGACGTCGACGCCGAGCTCCTTCCTCGGAAGGTCCCGGACGTGGCCGACCGACGCCTCCACGGCGTAGTCGGGGCCCAGGTACTTACCGATCGTACGAGCCTTTGCGGGCGACTCGACGATGACGAGGTGCTTTCCTCCGTTCTTACTCATTCCGTCCTTGGTTCGTCACGAGCTTTCGGCCAAGACCTCCAAGATCCGTGCCGACACATCATCTACCGTCGGGACGTTCGTGTCCACTCTCAGGTCGGCGAGGGCGTACGAGGCCCGCCGTCCTTCGTGTCTACGATCCGCCTCCCGACGCCCCTCCTCCGTGGCCAGGAGTGGTCGGTCCCGGGGATCCGGACCGACTCGTTCGAGCGCCGTTTCGGTCGACACGTCGAGCCACACCGTCAGCGACCGGGGCGGGATGTCGTCCAGCCAATCGGGTCGCCCTGCCCAGCCCCCGCCGGTCGCGACCACGACCTGCCTCGACCCGAGGGCCTCGGCCACGACCCGTCGCTCCACCTCCCGAAAGTACGCCTCGCCGTCCTTGGCGAAGATAGTCGGAATCGAACGCCCAACCTCGGCCTCGATCAGCCGATCGGTGTCGACGGCCGTCCAGTCCAACCGCGCTGCCAGCCGATCGGCCACGGCACTCTTCCCCGCCCCCATGAAGCCCACGAGGACAACCCGATCGACATCGGCGTCCGTCAACGGGCGCCGTAGCCCCGCTCGTCCAGATAGGTGAGATACCCGTCGAGGTTCCGACGGATCTCACCGAGGGAGTCTCCACCGAACTTCTCGAGGACCGCATCCGCGAGCACGAGCGCCACCATGGCCTCACCGACGATGGCCGCGGCAGGGACCGCGCAGACGTCGCTTCTCTCGTGCGCCGCGTCCCCGGGCGTCCCGTCCCGGAGGTCGACACTCGGCAGCCGGGAGCGCAGCGTCGCGATCGGCTTCATCGCCCCGCGAACCAGGAGCGGCTCCCCGGTCGTCACGCCGCCCTCGAGTCCCCCGGCGCGGTTCGAAGCCCGGCCGATCCCCCCGGCCCGCCGCTTCTCCGGCGCGAGGACGATCGGGTCGTGCACCTTCGAGCCGGGGCGGAGGGCTGCATCGAAGCCGATACCGAGGTCGACGCCCTTCACCGCCTGGATCGACATCACGGCTCCGGCCAGGCGCCCATCGAGCTTCCGGTCCCACGAGACGTGGCTGCCCAGCCCCACGGGCAGTCCGGTGGCCACGACCTCGAAGACGCCACCGAGGGTATCGCCTCTCTCCTTGGCCGCGTCGATCTCCGCCATCATGCGTTCGGCGGCCGACGGGTCGAGGCAGCGCACGGGGCTCTCGGCCACGGCGTCGTTCAGTGCAGTCGGTCGCTCCGTGAGGTCGGCCTGAATCCCTCCGATCGACACCACGTGGCTCTCGACGGCGATGCCGAGCTCGTCGAGCAACCGCTTCGCGACCGCCCCGCACGCGACCCGAGCGGCCGTCTCCCGCGCGCTGGCGCGTTCCAGGATGTCCCGTACGTCCCGGCGGTCGTACTTGAAGGCTCCGACCAGGTCGGCGTGTCCGGGCCGCGGCAGGTAGTGCGGCCGGAGTGCCTTCGGATTGACCTCCTCGGTCGGCTCCGTCGCGCTCATGGCCGTCGTCCAGTTCTCCCAATCGCGATTCCAGACGACCATCGACAGGGGAGAACCGAGTGTTTCGCCCAGGCGGACGCCGGAGAGGACCTCCGCCCGGTCCGACTCGATCTGCATCCGCCGGCCGCGTCCGTAGCCGCCCTGGCGGCGTTTCAGCTCGGGATCGACGTCCCGCTCCATATCGAGAGGGAGACCGGCCGGGAGGCCCTCCACGAGGGCGGTAAGTGCACGTCCGTGTGACTCTCCGGCCGTGCGAAAGCGAAGGTGATGCATCGAAGCTGGCGCCGAGGAACGCAAAAGCCCGGCGGGGCCGGGCTTGCTCCGAATGGCTCGGAGCGCGTGCTACTATATAGATGGCCGGGGTGCGGCTCCACCCCCCTCGCCGGTCAGTTCACCGTGATCTTCACCGAGTCCGCGGCGACGGCGCCCCCCTGGTCCGTTGCCTCTACAACGATGTACACATCACCGGGGGCCTGTCCGGAGACGGCCGTGAGATACGTGGACAGGTTCGCGACCCCCACGCCGTCCAACGTCTCAGACTCCGAGTTGAACGCCGCGAACCCGTCGTCCGCGTACCACCCGGCGTACCGTACGGACGCGAGGCCCACGGTCGCGGAGACGCTGGCCTGCACGAGAACCGAGTCTCCGGCGACCACGTCGAAGTTGGACGATGGTGACGTGATATCGATCTGCGGGCCCGAACCGCTGACCCCCGTGAGCGTGAAGAGGTTCTCGCCCGCACAGGCCGACAGGAGCACGGCGCCCGCGAGGAGCACAAGGCGGCTCCGGAAGCGCTTCGAAGACTCGGTCATCGTCGTCTCGGTCGGTTTCGGGTTCGCGACTAGTTGAAGTCGGAGCGGACGATCGTCGGCGTGACCAGGATGATCAGGTCGCGCTGGATCTCCTGCTCTCGCGTGGTCTTGAACAGTCCGCCCAGCAGCGGGAGGTCCATGAGGACCGGGATACCGGCCACGGCCTCCGTGCGCTCGGTCTGCGTCAGACCACCGATCACCACCGTCTCACCGTCCTGGACAAGGACCCGGGTGGTGGCCCGCTGCGTCCGGAAGATGAAGCCGGCATCGGAGTCGGCCAGCTCGGCGGCGGACCGCTCGGCGAGGACCTCGAGAAGGATGTGTCCCTCCGCGGTCACGTGCGGCGTGGCCTGGAGCTTGATACCCGTCTCCTGCTGCTGAACCTGTGCCACCGGGAACTGGCCGCCTTCACCACCGCCCGCCCCGGCGTCGATCGTACGGATCGGGGTCAACTCACCGACCAGGAGGTCGGCCAGCTGGTTGTCGAGCACCGTGACCTGCGGGTTCGCCTCGACGTCCGAGAGCTGGACCGACTCGAGAGCGTCGATGAAGGAGAGGAGCTGATGGCGTCCGAGCACCAGCGACGACAACAGCTGGAGGGACGGTGAAGCCACCCGTGAGTTCGCGTTTCCGAGCGCGGCGATCGAGTTCCCCCCGAGGGCGACGACGGACGTCCCCTGGTCGATGACCTCGAGCGTTCCGTCACCGTCGGTGTCGGCGAAACCGCTGCTCAGCGTGTTGAACTGGTTCCCGCGGGAGTCCTTCAACTCGTACGTCACACCGAGTTCGTCGAGGTCGGTGCGGTTCACGAAGATGATCTTCGCCGAGATCGACACCTGCGGCGTCTCGATGTCCAACTGTTCGAGGAGGCTCTGCACGGCGTCCTGAATCCGCTGGATGTCGGAGACGATCAGCGTGTTCGTGGCCTGGTTCGTCGTGACCGACCCACGCTCCGTGAGGAGCGGGGTGATGGCCGCGGCCTGCTCGGCGGCCGTCCCGAAGGAGATCCGGTACGGACGCGTGACGAGCTGCTCGATGGCCTCGCGATCGTTCAGGTCGGAGATGTTGTCGACCCGGATGATGCCCTCGGTCGTCTCTTCACCCGCGAGCCCCTGCCCCTGCAGGATGTGCTGGAGGGCGACGTCCCAGGGCTGATCGTTGATGTCCGCCGTGACGAAGCCCGTCACGTTCGAACCCGGCACGATCGACTTGCCCGAGAAGGCCGCGAAGGCCAGCAGGACGTCGTTGATCGGAGCCTCGGTCCAGGTGACGGAGATCCGCCGCGCTTCCTGGCGAGGTGCTGGCGCCGGCGCCTCTTCCCGCGTGATGGGCGCCATGAGCGTCGCATCGAATGCGGGACGGGTGACGGCTCCCGACGACCACGGCT
>JAUIKL010000251.1 GCA_030430625.1 Gemmatimonadota bacterium | reverse complement strand
CTGGAGACGCGGTGGTCGTGGCCGGTGCCTTCACCCTGAAAGCCGAACTCGCCAAGGGTGCGTTCGGCGGCCACGGCCATTAGGAGGGCGAGATGACCGATCGAATCATCGACTTCGCCCTGAGACAGCGGCTGCTCGTGATCCTGGCCTCGCTCGCGGTGATCGCGTCGGGGGCATGGTCGTACACACGGCTGCCCGTCGACGCCTACCCGGACATCTCGCCGGCGCTCGTGCAGGTGTTCACCGAAACCGAAGGGCTCGCTCCAGAGGAGGTCGAGCAGCTCGTCACCTACCCCGTCGAAGTGGCCATGAACGGGCTTCCGGGGCTCGAACGCGTCCGCTCCGTCTCGAACTTCGGCCTGTCCGTCGTGAACGTGTACTTCGACGAGGGCACGGACATCTACTTCGCGCGGCAACTCGTGAACGAGCGTCTGCAGGGGGCGCGAGACCAGATCCCCGACGGACTCGGGGACCCCGCGATGGGTCCGATCTCGAGCGGACTCGGCCAGGTCCTCTTCTACTACCTGGACGCGGACCCCGACCGGTACTCGCTCGAAGAGCTGCGTACGATCCAGGACTGGATCGTGAAGCGGAACCTGCAGACCGTGCCGGGCGTGACCGAGGTGCTTTCCATCGGCGGCCACGTGCGGCAGTACCAGATCGTGGTTCGACCCGAGGCGCTGCGACAATACGATCTGAGCCTGCACGACGTCCTGGATGCCGTGGGGGAGAACAACCTCAACGTCGGGGCGAGCTTCCTGGAGGTGGCCCGCGAGGAGTACGTCGTCCGGTCCGTCGGTCTGGCCGAGGATGTGGACGACCTCAGCGCCATCGCGATCGAGGTCCACGAGGGGACACCGATCCGCGTCGGTGACGTGGCCGACGTGGCCCTGGGGCCCGAGATCCGGCGCGGCCTCGTCACGCGTAATGGAGAAGGCGAAGTCGTGGTCGGCTTCGTCCTCAAGCTGCTCGGAACGAACACGTCGACGGTCATCGACCGCGTCTCCGAACGCCTCGATCAGCTGCGCACCGCTCTGCCCGACGGTGTAGAGCTGGTGCCGTACTACGAACAGTCGACGCTCGTGCGTCGGGCCACCGGAACGGTCACGAGTGCCCTGTGGCAGGGGCTGATCCTCGTCACGCTCGTACTCGCGCTCTTCCTCGGGAACCTCCGATCGTCGGTGATCGTGGCCACCTCCCTGCCCTTCTCGATCCTGCTGACCTTCGCTCTGATGCGGCACTTCGGGATCAGTGCCAACCTGATGTCACTGGGTGGCCTGGCCATCGGGATCGGCATGATGGTCGACGCGGCGATCGTCGTCGTGGAGAACGTCTTTCGGAGGCTGCATGACGACTCCGATCCCGACGAGGAGAAGATCGAGGTCGTCGGCCGCGCGGCCCGGGAGGTCGGCCGGCCGATCTTCTTCGCGATCAGCATCGTGATCATCGTCTTCCTTCCGCTGTTCACGCTCCAGGGCGTCGAGGGGACGATGTTTCGGCCCCTGGCCTACACGATCGCGCTGGCCATGTTGGGCTCGCTCCTCTTCTCGCTGACCGTGGCACCGGTCCTGGCCACCCTGCTCCTCGGACGGGGGCGCGCGGGTCAGTCGACTCCGGTCGAGGACCAAGGGTCGGAGAGCGTGCGATGGGTCGCGTACCTGGAGGACCGGTACCGCGGCACTCTGCGGTGGGCGCTGAGTCACCCGGCGCGAGTGGGAGGCGGCACGGTCGTGCTCCTGACTTTGGGCATGTCCACCTTCCCCTTCCTGGGCCGGGAGTTCATCCCGACCCTCGACGAGGGAACCCTGCTGGTGCGCGCGACCATGGCTCCGTCGATCGCGTTGACCGAGTCGACAGCCACGGTGCTTCGCATCGAACGCGCCTTCATGACATTTCCCGAGGTCACCCAGGTGGTGAGCCGGATCGGGCGTGGGGAGATCGGCGCGCACTCGGACCCCGTGAACAACGCCGAGATCTTCGTCGACCTGCGGCCGCCCGGGGCGTGGACGACGGCGAAGAACCGGGACGACCTCGTCGAGGCGATGCAGGAACGACTCGGAGAGATGCCGGGGGTCCAGCTCAACTTCACCCAGCCGATCGCGTCAGCGGTCGACGAGTTGCTCACCGGGATCAAGGCGCAGATCGCGGTCAAACTGTTCGGAGACGACCTCGACGTTCTGCTCGAGAAGGCCGGCGAGATCGCGGCGGCGCTGGGCGAGGTCGACGGGGCGTCCGAGGTCCAGGTCGACCAGGTCACCGGCCAGCCCCAACTCCGGATTCGGCTGGACCGAAACGCCCTGGCCCGTTACGGGCTCTCGGTCGAACACGCGCAGCGTGAGATCGGCGCGGCCATCGGCGGGGCGTCGGTCGGACATGTCTTCGAGGGCGAACGACGGTGGGCGATCCACGTGCGGTACGCCGAGGACGCCCGCGCGCGCCCGTCGGACGTCCGGGCCCTGCTCCTGGATACGCCCGACGGTGGGCGGGTCCCCGTCGACCAGGTGGCCGAGATCGAGACGTTGGTCGGTCCGAGGCAGATCTCACGCGAGGACAACCAGCGCTTCATCACCGTCCAGCTCAACGTGAGGGGACGCGACCTCGGAAGCTTCGTTTCCGAGGCCCAGGAGCGGCTCGATCGTGAGGTGGTCCTACCCCCCGGCTACTTGCTGACCTTCGGAGGTCAGTTCGAACTGGCCCAGGCCGCGAACCGGCGCCTCGCGGTCGTGATCCCGATCACCGTCCTCCTGATCTTCGGCATGCTCTTCGCCTCGTTCAACAGTGTGAAGGAGGCCCTCCTGATCCTCCTCAACATCCCGCTCGCGCTCGTCGGTGGGATGGTGGCGCTGCTGGCCACGGGCTCGAGTCTTTCGGTGCCCGCGAGCGTCGGCTTCATCGCACTCTTCGGCATCGCCGTGGAGAACGGACTGGTCCTCGTCACCTACTTCGACCAGCTGCGCTCGGACGACGGCATGCCGGTACGCGACGCCGTCGAGCGTGGTGCGGTCCTGCGGCTGCGACCCGTACTCATGACCGCCGCCACGACGAGTCTCGGGCTGATTCCTCTCCTCCTGGCCACAGGGCCGGGTTCGGAGGTCCAACGCCCGTTGGCCATCACCGTGGTCGGCGGTCTGGTGACGTCGACCTTGCTCACCCTCCTGGTGCTCCCGGTGCTGTACGACCGGATGTACCGGGCGTCGGGCGGCGAGGGGGTGTAGGATCCTGGAACGGGGCGGACGACCGGCGGTGATCGGTCGTTCGCCCCGGTTCGGGGCGAACGGCTATGCCGCGAACATCTCCTCGAGCACGCCCAGAGCCTTGGACATCGTCGGAGACGAGATCCGGCCGAGGCGTTTGACGAGTCGGCGCCGGTCGACGGTCCGGATTTGGTCGAGCACGAATGGCCAGGAGGGTCCTCATCGCCCATCACCCACCTCGATTCACCCCGATCGCCGACCCCCACGCCCATCGCGGGTCCGCGACCCCGACGAGCGAGCCGTTCTCCAGGACCGCAATGGCGTTCAGTCGGCCGAAGTAGTACTCGAACGGGCGCACCAGGACACTCTGCCCTCGTGCCCGGGCCATCGCCGCCCCGGCTGGCTCGATGGTTTCGTCGAGTTGCTCGAAGTGCCAGCGTCCGGTCGGGTGAAGCCGGGCGGCGCCCATCGCGGCTTCCAGCCCCAGGCCGTCGATCTCCGTTCGTACCAACGTCTGGACGATGGCGGAGACGATGCGCCGCCCACCCGCGCCCCCGATGACGAGGGCGGGCCTCCCCTCCCGAAGCCCGATGAGCGGAGACTGTGACGACCAGGGTCGCTCTCCAGGCTGGGTGGCATCGAGGTACCCCAGGGTCGTCGCGTAGAGGAACCCGAGGCCCGGTGTCGCGACGCGCGATCCGCCGGTTGGTCCGAGCGACTGGGTCATCGCCACGATCATCCCGTTCTCGTCCATGACGGAGAGGTGGGACGTATTGCCGGACTCATCTCGAACAGGAGGGGAGTCTCCTGCCACGT
>JAUIKL010000250.1 GCA_030430625.1 Gemmatimonadota bacterium | reverse complement strand
GTGGTGCGCTCTACGGCGACATGATCCAGGACCTCCTGCGCCGGATCGAAGCGGGGGAACTCGATGCGGGGGAGGGGTCGGTCGAACGGGTCGAAGTCCTGGAAGACTATGTGGCCGATGTGGCCGGTCGTTTCGAGTTGGGCCGGCCGATGAAGGTGGCGGTCGACTGCGGGAACGGGAGCGGGGCCCTCGTGGCCGAAAAGTTGTTCGCAGCCATGGGGGTGGAGATCACCCCTCTGTTCTGCGATTCGGACGGCACCTTCCCGAACCATCACCCGGACCCGACCGTCGACGAGAACCTCGAGTACCTGATTGGGGCCGTGCGCGGGGCACCTCACGACCTCGGTATCGCCTTCGACGGGGACGCCGACCGTATCGGGGCCGTCGACGAGAACGGGGACATCGTGCGCGGCGACCTCCTCGTCCTCCTCTTCGGCCTGGACCTCCTCGACAAGCATGGGCCGGGCCAGAAGCTGATCTTCGACGTGAAGTGCAGCCAGGCGCTTCCGGACGTCTTCCGCGCCGCGGGCGGGGAGCCGATCATGTGGAAGACCGGCCATTCGCTCCAGAAGGTGAAAATGAAGGAGACCGGGGCGCTTCTGGCTGGCGAACTGTCGGGCCACATCATGGTGGCCGACGACTACTTCGGCTTCGACGATGCGTTGTACGACGCTTGCCGCCTCATCTCGATCCTGAGCCACCGCGACCGATCGTTCGGTGAGATCGTGTCGGATTTTCCGAGCTACGTCTCGACCGCAGAGATCCGGATCGACGTGACCGAGGAGCAGAAGTGGGACATCGTCGAAAAGGCGGTGAAGCACTTCTCGTCCACGCATGACGTGATCGACGTCGACGGCGCGCGGGTTCTCTTCGGAGACGGTTGGGCCCTCTTACGGACCTCCAACACCCAACCGGTGATCGTGGCCCGCTTCGAGGCTCGCACCGAGGAACGCCTGACGGAGATCCGTGACGAGGTCGCCGACTGGCTCGCCGACCACGGTGTGAGTCTCCCGTAGTCAGGAGACGGCTCGCGACCGCCCGATGAACGCTTCGACGCCCGGAGTACCCAACCTCCTGAGAGGGTCTCGCCTCTTGATCGCGGCCCTCGTCGCGGTCCTTCTCGTCCTCACTGCGGGGCGCGCGGCAGCGGGCTTCTACATCGAGGTCCTCTGGCAGGCGGAGGCCGGCTACCTGGACGTCTTTCAGCGTCGACTCCTGTGGGAGTGGGGCGTCCGCATCGCGGCGGGGACGATCGTCGGCGTCCTGGTCTTTCTGAACCTCCGTATCGCGGCGACGACACTGGGCGGCATTCAGATCCGGCGCCGCTTCGGCAACCTCGAGATCTCGGAGCGCCTACCGAAGAGGCTCGTCACTCTGGCCCTCGGCACCGCCGCGGTTCTGATCGGCCTCTGGTTCGGCGGCTCGATTCCGCCCGGAATCGGGTGGCAACTGCTGCTGGCCGTCTCTTCCGGAGCCTGGGGCATCCAGGAACCGATTCTCGGCCGGGACGCCGGCTTCTACGTGTTCTGGTATCCGGTCCTGGGGGCCGGCGTCACCTTCGGTCTGGTCACGACCTTTCTGCTCTTCACACTGGCCTCCGCGGGATACGCCGCGACCGGGGCCCTCTCGTGGGTCGGAGGCCGACTCCGCGCCCACCCGATCGCTCGGACCCACCTGGCCGTCCTCCTCATCGTCTTCTTCGTCCTCCTGGCGGGGCAGCTCCTACTCGGCCGCTACGACCTGCTCCTGGGGGGGACCTCCGGGGTGCAGGGCATCTTCGGTTTCACGGACGCTCAGGCGAGGCTTCCGGCGCTTCAGACTCTCGCGTTCATCTGCCTGCTGGCGGCTGGCCTCACCGGGTGGGGCGCACGACGCGACTCCGCGGCCCCGGTTCTCGTGGGCGTGGCTGCGGTGATGCTGGCGACCCTGGTCATCGGCAACCTGGTGCCTGGACTCGTCCAGAGCTTCCGTGTCGAGCCGAACGAGCTCGAGCGCGAGACCCCCTTCATCGAGCACAACCTCGATTTTACCCGCCTGGGCTTCGCTATCGACGATGTCCAGCGCGACACGTTTCCGTACGACGCGGCCTCGTCGATCGACTGGGCCGACGCTGCGAGCCAGTTCGCGGGCCTGCCGATCTGGGGGTCCGGAACGTCCTCACCCGTACTGACCACGTACAACGAAGTCGAGGCTCGATTCCGGTACTATCAGTTCGACCGTGTCCATGTCGACCGGTACCCCACGGAGAACGGACCGACTCCGGTTGCCATCTCGGTGCGGCATGTGGACCAGGCGGGCATCCCGATCCGGAACTGGCAGAACCTCCATCTCCGGGAGTTGTACGTGGCCGGGATGGGAGCGGTGGCGAGCAACGCCACGGTTCGAACCCCCGAAGGCCGACCGGAGATGCTGGTTCGGGGCCTTCCACCCGAAGTCGCCTCCGAGGCCTCGGTCCCAGGCCTCGAACTCGATCGCCCGCAGATCTTCTACGGCGCCATCGAGCAGGGCCCCTACGTCGTGGTGACGCCGGGCGCGGATCAGTTCCTGGCACCGGACTCGTCGGACGGGGTCGCGGGGCGGGACTTTCCCGAGGGAATCCAGATGAGCGGGCCGATCCGGACCGCACTCCTGGCGTGGGAGTTCACCTCGGCCAACCTCCTCTTCTCGGCGGAGCTGACCGACGACAGTCGCTTCCTCTACCGCCGAAACGTCGTGGCGCGGGCAGCCGCAATCGCCCCGTTCCTACGCTTCATCGAACGCCCCTACCCGGTGATTCACGAAGGAAGGGTCGTGTGGATCATCGACGGCTTCGTCGGAACTCGCTCCTTCCCGCTGTCGGCACGATACGAGACGGGAGGAGCCCGTCGGATCGTGAACTACCTGCGCAACAGCGTGAAGATCACCGTGGACGCGGTCACCGGGGACATCTCGTTCTACCGGGTTCCGATCGAGGACCCCCTCACCGACGCCTACGCATCGGCGTACCCGGGCTTGTTCAGGGACATCGCGGAAATGCCCGATGGGCTCCGCTCCCACCTCCGCTACCCGAGAGCGCTTCTCGACGTCCAGGCCTCGGTTCTCCTCCAGTACCATCAGGAAACCGCGGCCACCTTCCATGGACAGCAGGACGTCTGGCTCGAGTCCGAGGAGCTGTCCAACGGCTCTCAGGCCGTACCCTACGTTCCCGAGTACGCCATCTACCGGCTGCCGGGCGAGGACGAGGCGCGCTTCCAGCTGACGACGGTCTTCGTGCCGGCCGGCCGCGAGAACCTCACCGCGCTTCTCTCGGCACGGACCGACGACGCGGGCGTACCCGAACTCCACCTGGTCGATCTCTCGGTGACCGATCAGGTCCGCGGCCCCCGCCAGATCGAGGCCCTCGCCGAGCAGGACCCCGAGATTTCGCAGCAGTTCTCTCTCTGGCGCACGGGGGGCAGCCAGGTCTGGACGGGTCACCTCCACGTCGTGCCGGTCGGCAGGCGCATCCTGTACATGGAGCCCGTCTTTCTGGCCGCGGAGGACGACGCGATTCCCGATCTGACCCGATTCGTCGTGAGCGATGGCGTGCGGGTGGTGATGGACCAGACCCTGGCCGGGGCGTTCGCTCGACTATCCGGTCGTGAGTCGTCGAGCGGCGCGATGGTTCCGGAGCCGGCCGGCCCTCGCGACGAAACGCTGTCGACCGATCCCGCCGAGTGGCCCGCGGCGGCCCTCAGCCTGCTCGAGAGCGCGGAGGACCGGGCCAGGGCGGGGGATTGGGAGGGTTACGGACGGGCGCTCGACGAATTGCGGACCCTTCTCCAGCGTTTGCAGGCCGGGAGCCGCTGAGGCCCGTTGATCCCCTTACGGGGCACGGGTAGCTTTTCGTGCTCTCCCCGAACGCGCGTCGTGTCGCGCTCGGGAATCCACCTGCGAGAGAACGCATGGACATCCACGAGTACCAGGCGAAGGAGCGCTTCGCACTCAGCGGCATCCCCGTGCCCCCCGGCAAGGTCGTCGTGACCGCCGACGAGGCCCGGGCCAC
>JAUIKL010000249.1 GCA_030430625.1 Gemmatimonadota bacterium | reverse complement strand
GAGTGCTCGCGCAGGGAGAGCGCCATGTCGACGCCCATCTCGAGGAACCTCGGGCTCCCCACAGCCATCGTCACGAAGCCGCGCTGCATGAGCCGCTCCGGGTCAGGCGTGGCGTGGCGTCAGCTGAAGCTGGACGACCATGGCCAGGCACGCCGACCAGAACACCAGGGGAACGGCCCAGAGACCCTCGCCGGCCTGGATCAGCATGGCTGTCGACGCCAGGCAGTACGTGATGACCAGCAGCTCGATGTAGAACGTCCAGTGAAGCGGACTGCGATACCGCTTCGGTGTCCCGACGCTCTTCGGCGTCGAGGCGTCGCCTTCGTCACTTCCGGCGTGGTGGTCCTTCGGTGTTCGGACGAACTCACCACCCGACGACAGGAAGCCCTGAATCTGTCCGGCGGTGTTGTTGACCATCAGCCCGATGCCGATGCACACCCCGGCCACGATCTGACCGACCGACCCGAAGCTCAGACCGCGATCGCGCTCGATGACCGTAAGCGCGAAGCTGATCGGGGCCACCAGGATCACGAGGCCCATGATGGCCTGCACGATCCAGAAGGCGGTCCGGTCCATCAGGAGCACCGCCCACGGCCAGAGCAGGAGGTTCACCATCAGGATGGGGTGGATGGCGTACCCCGCCAGCAGGAACGCCTCGTCCAGCTTGTCCCTCAGGACGCCGCGCGACTTCATGACCCGTCCGGTCAGGCTGAGGAAACACTGCGCGTTCCCCTTGGCCCAGCGGTGCTGCTGCTGTTTGAAGGCGCGCATGTGACCGGGCAGCTCGTTCACGACGGGCACGTCCTGGAGGTACCGGCCGTGGTACCCCTTGAGCGCGCATCGGTAGCTGAGGTCGAGGTCCTCGGTCAGCGTGTCGGCCGACCAGCCCCCGCCGTCCTCGATCGCCGAGCGACGCCAGATGCCGGCAGAGCCGTTGAACGTCGTGACGTTGCCCACGTAGGCCCGCGTCGGCTTCTGCACGAAGAAATGACGGTCGAGAAGGAGCGCCAGAGCCGAGGCCAGGAGCCCGCGGACGGGCTCCGCCCACGCCCAGCGCGCCTGGACGAAGGCGACCTTGGGATCGTCGAAGGCCCCCGAGTCGACGAGGATCCTCCGAAGGAAGTCGGAATCGGGGACGAAGTCGGCGTCGAACATCGCGACGAAGTCGGCCTCCGAACGCTCGAGCCCCTCGGCCAGCGCGCCGGCCTTGTACCCCTCCCGGTTGTCCCGGCGGATGTGCTCGATCCGCACTCCCCGGCCCGCCATCTCCGCCACGGCCGCCGCGACGATGTCGCTCGTCTCGTCGGTCGAGTCGTCGAGCACCTGCACGTCGAAACGATCGACCGGGTAGTCCTGGAGGGCCGCGGCGCGGACGATCTGCTCGGCGGCGCGTCGCTCGTTGTAGAGCGGGAGCTGGATCGTGACGGTGGGGGCTTCGGCCATGTCCCGGCTCTTCGTCTCGTCCGAGTGGACCGTTTCACGGATCTCGGAGCGGTGGGTGACGAAGCGCCAGAGCATGCGCAATTCGACGAGCGCGAAGGCGGCGCCGAGGAGCGCGGCACTCGCGTACAACACGGAGACGAGGATGGACATGTCCTCAGGGAAAGTCTGACCTGCGCGAACACAGCGGGCGACCAACGGTATGCAAAAGCCGGGCCCGGTTACACCCCCAGAGCCCGACGTTTCACCTTCTTCGATACGCCGCGGTCATCCCTGTGTGACTCGGTGGTTACCGGACTCCTCGATTATCTTCGGCGCTGTCGCCACGAGCCCTGGAGGCCCCATAGACCGTACGCCCTCACGCACCTTTCGTAGAACGCTCCCGATCGCCGCTGCTGCAGCGGCGTTCGGCGTTCTCGGTGCGAACGGGCCGGCCTACGGGCAGGCGCTGTCCGATGCGGAGGCATCGATCTGTGTCGACGGGACGATCAGTCGGATCGTGCTCGATCGGCGCACCGTGTACGACCCGGAGTCGACCACGGTCGGAGCCCTCGCGTGGACCTATCGGGCGCTGAATCTCCTCCACATCACCACCTCGGCTGCGTTCATCCGCCGGGAGTTGCTCTTCGAGGAGGGGGACTGCCTCGACTCGTTCTACCTGGACGAGTCGGCCCGACTGCTGGAGAGCTACGGCTTCATCGGCTACGCCACGGTCACGACCGAGCCCGACGGCGAGGGAGGACACATCGTCACCGTCGAGACCCAGGACGAGTGGTCGACGCAGGTCGACGTCGGGATCACGTACGACGAAGGCCTCAACCTCGAGAAGCTCGAGATCACCGAGGAGAACTTCCTCGGGCAGGGCGTCTTTGCGGAGGTCACGCATCGGGAGCGGCGGGAGGCCCGCCGGCAGGCGATCGGACTGGCGACGCCGCGTTTCTTCGGTCGAGCGGATGCCAGCTTCCAGATCGGGCGGGACCGGTCCGGCAACTTCTTCAACGAGTACCTCCGCTATCCCTTCATCGGGGAGACCGGCCGGTACTCGTTGCGGCACGGGTACGATCGGTCGACGCGCCTCTTCTCGTATGCGACTGGAGACCAGACCGACCCGGCGGCCCAGGAGGACTTCACCCAGGTCCTCGTACCCGCGTTCCGCGAACTCCTCGAGTTTTCGGTCGCACGACGTTTCGGCGAGCCGTTCAAGTCGGTGATCGCGGGGGTCACGTTCACCCGGGACGTCATTCGATTTCCGGGCAGCCCGAACGTAATCTACGCCGAGAACTTCAACGACCAGCAGCCGTACCCGGGCACGGTACCCTCCTTTCTCCAGACGCAATTTCAGGAGTCCGGCGCGAGTCGGCTGGCGTTCCACATCGGCACGCGGCGTCAGGAGTACGTCATCTACGAAGCGATCGACGGCCTGCGGGATCGCATGCGTGTGGGGATCGGGATGTACGCGGGGCTCACCGTGGGGCGGAGCTTCGATCTCTTCGTTCCGAGTGACGTCCCGGCGGTCGAGGACTACTTCGGCCGTGCCCACGCATCGTTCACCGCTCCGATCGGCTCGTCCCTCCTCCACGGCGGTGGGACGCTCGAGACCCGACGGGACCGGGGGGATTGGCGGGACCTACTGGTCGACGCCGATCTCGTGGCCTACCTGCGCAACGATGCCCTACCGGGGCAGACCTTCTTCCTGCGGACGCAGTTCGCGGGTGGTTGGAATACCGAGCTGCCCTTCCAGCTGAGCCTCGGCGGACGCGAAGGGATCCGTTCACTGAAGGAGGATCGGTTCCCGGGCGGGCGGATGGTCCGCTTCGTGGCGGAGGACCGGGTCCTCTTTCCGTGGCCGCGACGAGGCTCGATCGATGTCGGCATGACCGCCTTCGTCGACTACGGTCGCGTCTGGCCCGGGGATGTGCCGTACGGTGTGGACTCCGGATGGCAGGGTGCGCTCGGCATCGGGCTCCGACTCGGGCTCCCGTCAGGGACCCGCCACGTCTTCCGACTCGACTACGCCTTCCCCTTCGGGGAGACGACGGGCGACCCGGAGTTCCGGGCCACCTTCGAGCTGAACATGCTCTCCCTCGGCTTCTTCACCCCGGACGTTTTCCGGAGCCGTCGCTACAACCTGGGCGCCGAGCACTTCTGACGCGGCGGTGACGGGTCGGGTGATCGACTCGGGAGCGGGCTAGCGCCGGAAGCGGAAGAGGAAGATCGCGCCGACGAGGGCGAAGCCGAGTGCGGCCTTCATGATCGAGTCGGTGTCCCACTCGGCCGTGGGTTCCTTCCGACTTCGGACCTCCTGGTCGACGTGGATCGAGCAGAAGCCGGAGCCCGCGCCAGCATCGCGCTTGCACCGCTCGCCTTTCTTGGTCTTTCCCTCACACTGGGCCACGATCCCTCCTCGTCTCGGTCCTCATCGGGCGACGCCGAGTGTCTGATCTCTACTACGGTGAGACGGCCGATTCGGTTCAAAGGATGCGTGCGGTGTCGAGGTGCCCGGGCCCCACGGCCAGTAAACTAAATCGTTAGTTGACAGCCGGTCGCCTCCCGCGTACTGTCAACTAAATCATTAGGAGGTCGTATGG
>JAUIKL010000031.1 GCA_030430625.1 Gemmatimonadota bacterium | reverse complement strand
TCCGGTCCGTCTTCGGATCGACCAACTTCGGGAGGGCGTCCACATAGGTGGACCGGAGCTTCTCGAGCTCCCGGTATTCCATCATCAGCCGCGGCACGGCGTGGCCGAGCGCGGCCAATTCCTCCAGCACCGAAGCGTCGGTCGATGGTCCCGTCTTGGTCTTCTTGAGGACCGGGAGCTCCAGCTTCTCGAACAGCACCTGCCTCAGCTGGGGCGTCGAGTTCAGATTGAAGTCGCTCCCGGACAGCTTGTAGATCTCGTCCTGGATCTGATCGAGCTCACGCTTCAAGCGACTGCGCATCTCGGAGAAGAAGTCCGGATCGATCCCGATCCCGGCCTGCTCCATTCGAACCAGCACGGGAACGAGGGGCATCTCCAGCTCTCTCATGAGAGCGTCGAGCGAAGCCTCTTCGAGCTTGGATCCGAAGTGGTCGGCCAGTTGGAGCGTGAGATCCGCGGTCTCACACAGGTAGGCCCGCGCCCTCTCCACCGGAGCCTCGCCCAGCGTCGTGCGGCCACGCCCTGACCCGGTCGCGCTCTCCCGCTCCGCCACTTTGTGCCCGAAGACATCCATGGTGAGCGGAGCGAAGTCGTGGCCCCGCCGGCCCGGATCGATCACGTAGCTGGCGACCATCGTGTCGAAGTCGCCTCCCCTCAACGTCACGCCCGCCCGCCCGAGGACGAGGGTCACGCGCTTGAGGTCGTGCGCCACCTTTCGGACCGTGGGGTCCTCGAGGAGTTCGCGAAGGGGCGCGCATGCGGGCGCATCGAGGGGCGGAAGGTTCCGGACCTCTCCCGGCCCTTCCCCCTCGAACGTCAACTCGAAGGGCTGCAGGTGGGCGAAGGGGAGGTACGACGCCCGGCCCGCGGCCGTCGATACGCCGATCCCGACCAGAGGGCTTCGCAGCGTCCCCCCATCGTCGGTGTCGAGGGCGAGGGCCACCCTGCCCTCGCTCCGGGCGCGCTTCACCCACGCGCCGAGCGCGTCGACATCGTCGAGCACGTCGTACTCGATCGACCCGGCTTCCACCTCCGACGTTCCGCGGTGTCCGCCGTCCGCCTCCTGAGCCTCCAGCGCGAACTGGTCGGCGAGCCGGCGGAACTCCAGCGCCACGAAGATGTCCCGCAGTACGAGGGGATCGGGCTGCTGGACCCGAAGTGTGTCGAGGTCGAGCGCCACGTCGAGGTCGGTCATGATCGTGACCAACTTCTTCGAGAGGCGCACCTCGTCCGCGTTCTCGGCCAGGGACTTCGCTGCGCGCGCCGGCTTGAGATCCCCGGCATGTTCGATCAGGGTCTCGACGTCGGGATGCTCCCCGAGGAGTTTGACCGCCGTCTTGGGCCCCACTCCGCGAGCGCCGGGAACGTTGTCGGACGAATCCCCCACCAGGGCCAGGTAGTCGGCGATCTGATCGGGGCGCACGCCGAACTTGTCGCCGGCGTTCTCCTCGGTGACCCACTCGGCGGCCACTCCGGTCGAACCCCCGCGACCCGGATTCATCAGGTGGACGTGGGGACCGACCAGCTGGTAGAAGTCCTTGTCCCCCGAGACGATCACGGCGTCGAGGCCGGCATCCGCAGCCTTCACGGCCAGGGTTCCGATCACGTCGTCGGCCTCGTAGCCATCCAGCTCGACGACCGGGTCGTTGAAGCCCTCGACGATCTGCCGTACCCACCCCAGGCTCGCGCGGAGGTCGTCCGGCATCTTCTCCCGGGTGGCCTTGTACTCCGGATACATCTGGTCCCGAAACGAGTCCCCGGAGTCGAAGACGATGGCCAGGTAGTCGGGCTCGAACTGCTCCCGGATGTCCATCAGGAAGCGGGTGAAGCCGAACGGTGCCGAGGTGTTCTCACCCGCGGAGTTCGTGAGCGGCCGATTGATGAAGGCGAAGTACGAGCGGTAGATCAGCGCGTACGCGTCGACCAGGAAGATCCGTGGGCGTGTCTTCGGTGGTACGTGCACCGGTTCCTGCGGGAGGGGGAGGCGAGAGGCCGGGTGAAGGTAGGCGGGCCCGCCGTCGAAACGAAGGGGGTCGGCCGAGAGGTCCACAGATAAGAAAAGGCCTCGCGACCTGGGGGTCGCGAGGCCCTTCTGGGCGATTCCGAAGGCGTGTCAGGCGCGAATCACGTGCGCTGCCTGCTGGCCTTTGTCGGAGTCGCGGACTTCGAATTCGACGACCTCTCCCTCGGCAAGGGTACGAAACCCTTCGGACTCGATCGCGGAGAAGTGGACGAACACGTCGTCACCTTCGGACCGCTCGATGAAGCCGTAGCCTTTGGAGTCGTTGAACCATTTGACGGTTCCTTTCATACAGCTACCTCCGCCTGCGAAGTCGACAGACGCCATGCACCACATGGCGTATTCAATTCTGCGGACTGTCGAGCGTTGTCCGCAAGCAAGACACACGTGCGCCCAATAGGGACGCGGCTTTCCCCTGACGCCCATCGGGCAGGGGCCGCGCCTTCCCTGCTCTAGTCGTCGCTGTACAGCGCCCGGTAGAGGCCGAGATTTCGGCGCACACTCTTCACGTATCCGCGCGTCTCGGTGAACGGAATGCGCTCCGTGAAACGAAGCGGGTCGCTCGCCTCCGGATACTGCCGCCACCGGGTAGCCCGGGTCGGGCCGGCGTTGTAGGCGGACAGGACGAGGGGCAACTCGTTGTCGTAGCGCCGACTCATGTCGACGAAGAAAGCCGCTCCGAGGTGGAGGTTCACCTCGGGCTTCGTGAGAGACGTGCTCGAAAAGCCCGACGGACCGTGGGCTCGTGCCAGCTGGGCTCCCGTGGGCGGCATGACCTGCATCAGGCCGATGGCCCCGGCATGACTGACGATCTGGGCATCGAACGCCGACTCCTGGCGGATGATGGCCGCCATCATGAAGGGGTCGATCCCCCACTCCGCGGCCTCACGCCGGACCAACTCCCGGTACGGGAAGGGATAGGCCACATGGAGGATTTGACGATCCCACGACCCCTCGTCACGAAGCAGAGCCCAACCGAGGTTGATGCCGTCGATCGTACGCCCGCGCTCGATGAGAGCCTCGGCCAGGCGGAGACGCGGGCCCCGGGTACCGTCGGCGCGCTCTCGGAGCCGGTCGATTTCGTCCGAGGCCCCCCGGTCGAGTCCGGCCGCAACGAGCGCATCGAGGCGGGCCAGCCCCTCGGTGAGCCAACCGGGCTCGACCGAGGCCCCGCCGACCGGCAGGTCCAACTCGAAGTCGACGCCGAGCAGGTCGGCCGCCATGACCGCGTAGTATTCGATCGGCTGCGTGAGCACGTGTTCGAGGTGCGCGGATCCGGCCTCCGACTCACCCAACTCCAGGCGGGTGCGGCCGGCCCAGTAGGCCGCCTCCTGCCACCGCCGCCCGTTCGGGAAGTCCTCGAGGTAGGCCTCGAACACTTCGGCTGCGGCCGCCAGGTCACCCCGGCGGAGATGGATCTGACCCGACCGCATCCGGGCCTGACCCGCACGTGTGTGTGTCCGCGCGTGTTCGGCAACGAAGGCATACCGTTCGAGAGCCTGATCCATCGCCCCGCGGGACTCCGCCGAGCTCCCCTGACTCCAGACGACCTCCGCGGCCTCGGAGCTCTCGGGGTAACTCTCCAGCAGCCAACGGCGAAGGGTGGAGACCTGTGAGTTCATGCCCTGTCGGCGCCGCAGCTGAGCCCAGAGCTCGAGGTTGCGGGCACCCACGCGGGGATCTTCGACGATCTCACGAACAGCTCTGAACTCGTCGAGCGCCTCCTCCTGCCGAGCTGCCACCGTGCCCATGATCCGGGCTCGCTCGACTCGACTGGCCAAGGGCATCTCCACCCCCTCGGCGTCCGCGAACGCCGCCGCCCTGTCGTACGCAACAAGGGCGCGCCGTCCGTCCCCGGCGCGGTCGAGCACACGTGCGTGATCGAGCACGGCCTCGAAATCACCCTCTCCGACATCGACCAGGGCCGCAGCGGCCCGCGTCCGCGCGGACCCTGCAGCGTCTCCATATGCCGCGAGAACCTCACGCCGACCGGCCGCCGTGTCGCCGCGTGCGATCAGCAGGCGGCCCCACTCCACCCGAGCAGCCGCAGCCCTCGTCGGGTCGGCCACGCCCGCCAACTCCGCGAAGACGTCGGCCGCCCGTGCGGAATCACCGCGGTTCAAGAGCGCATCGGCCTCGGCCCGCCAGAGCCGAGTGGCCGCACGCGGCTCGACCGCATGTCCGGCCAAGGACAGCACACTCTCGACCTCTCCTTCGTCGACCGACTGGAGGGCCAGCTCCACCGCCGTCCAGCTACGCAGGTGCGGTACGGGCTGCAACTGCGTGAGGAGGGCGGTCGCGTCGGTCCGCTCACCCGCTCGCCAGAGCGCACGAACTCGGCGTGCCGTCGCGGCGGGCCGGTCTTCCAGGGGCACGTCCGTCCGCTGCTCGTACTGGGCATACGTGCCCGCAGCCGCCTCCCAGCGCTCTTCGAACTCCTCGGCGCGGGCCCTCAGGTAGAGCGCCCGTGCGTCGACATGCCCGTCGACCCAGGACGCCGATCCCAGGAGTGAGGAGACGGCGGGCCAGTTCTCCCATCCCGCCTCGGCCTCGGCCAGGAAGACGACATCCTCGGGACTCCCGTCGGCGGCCCCCGCCGCGCGCATGAGGAGCGTGGCGTGCCAGTACCGCCCCGCCTCGAACTCGTCCCGTGCAGAATCCGGGATCGCCGTGAGCCGAAGACCGCGCTCCGTGGGCCTCGGGTCGAAGGCCTCGGGTGCGCGCCCGGCGTGCGTGGCCCCGGTGAGAGTCAGGAGGGCGACGGACGTCAGGAGGAGTCGGGCTGTCATGCGGAACGACGAGGCTGGGGGCGAAGTCACCGGAGTGGGGAGGCCGGGCTTCTACAATACACTCCGACACCTCGAGGGGGCCAAAAAAAACGAGGCCGCCCCCGAAGGGACGGCCTCGTTGCCACGGATTGTGCGTCGGCGTCAGCCAGCGCGACCCGTCTCGATGGCGTGGAGCGTGTCGACCATCTTCTGCGCCGACTCCTCCATGTCGATGACGAGGCTGTCGATGCGGGCCACGAAGTAGTTGTGACCGACCGACACCGGGATCGCGATGACGAGACCAGCGGCCGTCGTCAGGAGCGCGACCTTAATACCACCGGCAACCAGCGTCGCCTCGACCTCACCGGCCTGCTCGATCGACTGGAAGGCGAGGATCATACCGATGACCGTTCCAAGGAAGCCGAGGAGCGGCGCGATGTTCGTCAGCGTAGCGAGAATCACGAGACCCTTCTCGAGCTTGCTCATCTCGATGAGACCCTGGTTCTCGATCGCCTTCATGACGCGCTCGGTGCCTTCCTCATGACGCTCCAGACCGGCGTACAGGATGTTCGCCGCCGGGGAATCGGTGTCACGGGTGAGCTCGAGCGCCTCGCGAATGCGCTGCTGCGTGAGAAGCTCATCCACATCCTTGAGAATCCGCTTGGTCTTGGAGGCCTTCGCGGTAAGGGAGATGAACTTGATGACGATGACAATGATCCCGAGAACCAGGCAGAAGGCCAGCGGCCAGCGCATGAAGCCCATCCCCTCCCAGTTGGTGGAGAGCTGCTCCTGGAACGTGAGCTCGGGATTGTCCATGCCCGGAATCTGAAGCAGGGCAGCGTACAGATGGACCAACGGAACCTCCAGCCGAAGTTCTTCCGAAGTTCGTGATAGAGCCCTTCCACCTGTCCGAGCGTGAAAGGGCGGGAATGAAGAGGCCCGCAACATGGGCGGGCTCCCCGACAGGTGTCAACCCCCCGAAACCGGTCCCGATTGCGGGTGGTGACACGCCACGACGTGACCCTGTCCTACCCCTTCTCTGGAGGGAGGTACGTCGGTGCACGCGGCGTCTTTCAGTCGGTTCGGACAGCGGGGGTGGAAGGGACAACCGCCCGGCGGGTTCACCGGACTCGGAACGTCACCGGACAGGACGATGCGGGCGTTGCGGTTAGACCGTGGTGCGGGGCGTGGAACCGCCGAGAGAAGCGCTCGCGTGTAGGGGTGACGCGCGCTCCGATACAGGGTATCCGCGGCGGCGTCCTCGACGATCCGGCCGAGGTACATCACTGCCACGCGGTCGCTTACGTGCTCCACCACCGCGAGGTCGTGGGCGATGAACAGGTAGGTGAGACCGAGGCGATCCTGGAGGTCGACGAGCAGGTTCACGACCTGCGCCTGGACCGACACGTCGAGCGCGCTGACGGGCTCGTCCAGCACCAGCAATTCGGGCTCGACGGAGAGCGATCGTGCGATCCCGAGTCGCTGTCTCTGACCACCGCTGAACTCGTGCGGATAACGATCGAGGTGCTGCGCTCCGAGGCCGACGAGCTCGAGAAGTTCGACCGCACGATCCCGGCGTCGAGCACCGCCGAGGCCGTGCACCAGGAGCGCCTCTTCGAGCATCGCTCCCGCCGAGAGTCGGGGGTTCAGGGAGCCGACCGGGTCCTGGAAAACGATCTGGGCTCGCCTGCGGAACGCGCGGAGTCGGGTCCGATCGAGCGACCCCAGATCCTCCCCGTCGAAGCGGACCTGTCCCGAAGTCGGTTCGAGAAGTCGAAGTACCGCCCGTCCGGTCGTCGACTTTCCGCAGCCGGACTCACCGACGAGCCCGAGGGTCTCTCCCTTCCAGAGGTCGAAAGAGACACCGTCGACCGCACGGACAACGGACCCGGACGCCCCCCCGACCGGAAAGTGGACAGCGAGATCCGTCACGGAGAGGAGCGGCGGCTCGGTGCGATCGACGAAGCGCTCACCACTCATGGAAACGCCTTCCAGCACAGGGCGCGTCGACCCTTTCCGACGGTGCGCTCGACCTGCTCCTCCGCGCATGTCCCTTCGGCCCACGAGCACCGCTCGCGGAACCGACACCCCTCCGGCCAGGCCGCCGGGCTCGGCACCGTGCCCGGAATCGACTGCAAGGCGCCTCGTGTGCGCTCCGGAGAGGGAAGTGCGGCGAGGAGCCCCTGGGTGTAGGGGTGCTGTGGATCGTCGAAGACGTCTTCGACGGACCCCTCCTCCACGACCTGGCCGGCGTACATGACCACGACCCGGTCGCACACTTCCGCCACGACACCCAGGTCGTGGGTGATGAGAAGCATCGCCATCTGTCGGGCCTCTCCCAGCCGAGCGAGGAGGTCGAGGATCTGGGCCTGAATCGTGACGTCCAGCGCCGTGGTCGGCTCGTCCGCGATGAGGAGGCTGGGCTCACCGGCGAGCGCCATGGCGATCATGACCCGCTGGCGCATCCCCCCGGACAGCTGGTGGGGGTACTCGTCGACCCTTCGATCGGGATCCGAAATTCCGACTTCGGCCAGGAGCCGGATCGCCTTCTCCCGTGGGTCGGCACCGTCAGACCCGTGGAGCCTGACGACCTCCGCCACCTGTCCTCCGACCGTGTACACGGGGTTCAGGGAGCTCATCGGCTCCTGGAAGATCATCGCGATCTCGGCACCTCGGAGTGATCTCATCTCGGGCTCCCGGAGACCGACCAACTCGCGCCCGGAGAAGCGGATCGAACTCCCCTTCCCCACGACCGCGGGCGGATGGGGGAGCAGGTCGAGAATCGACAGGGAGGTCACCGTCTTGCCGCACCCCGACTCGCCTACCAGTCCGACGGTCTCCCCACGCCGCACGTCGAACGAGACACCGTCCACGGCCCGGACGACATGATCGTCCAACTCGAACCAGGTCCGGAGGTCTCGGACGCGAAGCAGGGGCTCGTCAGCGGGACCACTCATCGACGCAGCCTCGGGTCGAGGGCGTCCCGCAAGCCGTCTCCGACGACGTTGAACGCCAGGACCGTGAACACGATCGCCAGCCCGGGGAACGTCGCGAGCCACCACGCGTTGATCAGCTCGTTCCGGCCGTCGGCCACCATCGTGCCCCACGAAGCCGTGGGAGGCTGGACCCCGAGGCCCAGAAAGGAGAGCCCGGCTTCGAGGACGATGGTGTTCCCGATTCCGAGGGTGGCCGCGACGATGACCGGACCGAGTGCGTTCGGAATCAGATGGCGCACGATGATCCTGGCGCGCGGGTACCCGAGGGCCTCGGCGGCCTGGATGAATTCGCGCTCACGGAGACTGAGGACTTCACTCCGGACGAGGCGAGCGGTCGAAGGCCAGAGCGTGAGCCCCAGGATCGCGATGATGAGGAAGATCGACGCGTCGAAGAGGGCGATGATCGTGATCAGCAGGATCAGCCGCGGGAAGGAGATCATCATGTCGACGAAGCGCATGATCACCGTATCGACGATGCCGCCGAAGAAGCCGGCGATGGAGCCGAGCAACGTCCCGACACTCACGCTGATGGCGACGGCCACGAAACCGATAGTGAGCGAGATTCGGGCTCCGTAGAGGAGGCGGGACAGGACGTCCCTGGCCAGGTGGTCCGTACCGAGCGGGTGTTTGGCCGACATCGACACGAGACGCTCGCGCACCAGGTCGAATTGTACGTCCGGGTCGTGTGGGGCGATGACCGGGGTGATCAGGGCCAGTAGATAGAAGCCGACGATGATGCCGAGTCCGAAGAGCGCGGCCCGATTCTTCAAGAAGGCACGTAGGGCCAGCCCCCATTGGCTCACCCCCTCGGCGGGCCCCGTCGGAGCGGCGAGAGAGCGCCACGACCACGCCACACACGCCGCCAGGGAGCCCACCACGGTGAAGACGGCCAGTCGTGAGTCCCACGGCCCGGACATCGCCTCCACCAGACGACCGAAACGAGTCGCCACGACGAGGAGCATGCCCAACCAGACACCGAGGACGACCCAGGCCAGGGGCGAGCCTCCGCGGGCGATCTGGGGTGCCCCCGGAAGGAGCACGGCCGCCACACGCTCGGGCCCGGAGACGGTCGGCTCAGTCATACCGGATGCGCGGATCCACGACCGCATACAGGAGATCCGCTACGAGGTTGGCCGCCACGACGATGGCCGCGAAGTAGAGCGACCCTCCGACGACGAGTGGGTAGTCGCGGTTCAGTGCGGCCTCGACGAGGGTGCGGCCCATGCCCGGCCACGCGAACACGTACTCGATGAAGACCGCACCGCTGAACAGGTAGGGCATGTACAGCCCCACGAGGGTCACGATCGGGAGGAGTGCGTTTCGCAGCGCGTGCTTGAAGACGACCGCACTCCGACTCAGCCCCTTGGCGGTGGCCGTCCGGACATAGTCCTGCCGGATCACCTCGAGCATGCTGGTGCGCATGTAGCGCGCGATTCCCGCCGTCAGTACCAGTGCGAGTGAGAGCGTCGGAAGGACGAGGTGCCAGAGCCGGTCGAGGAAGGCGCCGAACGGGGTCATCGACGAGGCGTCCACGCTGCGCATGCCCGAAGCCGGGAACCAGATCGGCCAGTCCCACGCATTCCGCGCGAAGAGGCTCATCACCAGGACCAACATGAGGGCGAGCCAGAAGGACGGCATCGAGTAGAAGAAGAGCAGGACGACACTCAGGACCGAGTCCATGACCGAGTACTGTCGTACGGCCTGGACCGTCCCCACCGCGATCCCCACCAGGAAGGCCAGAGCCAGGGCCGCGCCGGAGAGGATCAGCGTGTTCGGCAGGGTGTCGTGGATGATGTCGCGGACGGGTCGATTCAGTCGGAACGAGACGCCCAGGTCACCGCGAGCCGTCCGTGCCAGCCAGCGGGCGTACTGCACCGGAAGCGGTTGATCGAGTCCGAGGTTCGTCCTCATCTGATCGATGACGTCCGGGCTCGCGCCCGGCGGCACCTGGAGCATGACGGGATCGCCCGGAGCCAGTCTCACCAGCACGAAGACCAGGGTGGCGATCCCGAGGACGAGCGGGATCGCCCCGGCCAGGCGCCGTAGGACGTATTTCCTCACGGCCCGACTCCGGTGACCGCTATCGACTGGCCGGGTCGATATGCCACTCGCGGATGTTCACCCATTCGCCGCGCGCATCCATCTCCACGTCCTGAAGTCGGCGGTTCACTCCGTCGAGCCTCTGGCGGAAGTAGAAGAAGGTGTACGGCTGCTCCTCCATCAGGACCTGCTGGTATTCGGCCCAGATCTCGCGAGCCTCCGAGCGGTCGACCGTGATCTTGAGCTCCTCGAGGAGGCGATCGATCTCCGGGTTGTTCGTGCCGGCCCACTGGAAGGGCTGGTCGATCCGATCGGAGTGGAAGAGGTCCGTGTCGTCCAGCTTGAACTCGACCACCCACCCCATCACGACCCCGTCGAAGTCGCGAAGCTCGGGGGTGTTGATCTGCTGAAGGAGCGTGGCCCACTCGACGACCCGCGGCTCGACCCGGATACCGATCTGGGACAGCTGCGCCTGCATGATCTCGGCGATGTCCTGACGCTGCTGATTGCCGTCGTTGTACTTGATCGAGAATGAGAGTTCGAGCCCGTCCGCATTCTCGCGGACCCCGTTGCCGTCACGGTCCCGCCACCCCGCCTCGTCGAGAAGGGCCATCGCCGCGTCGGGGTCGTACTCGGGCGCGCCCGAGAGCTCGTCCTGGAAGGCGTAGTGGAAGGGGGGCACGCTCGTGTTGGCCACGGACCCGTAGCCGGCCAGGATCGCCTCCACGATCGAAGCGCGATCCGTTCCCATCGTGATGGCCCGTCGGACGCGCGGGTCCTGGAGCTGGGGTCGCCGGGAGTTCCACCCGACGAAGACGTAGTCCCGGAACGGGTAGGCGCGGAGGTCGAGATCGGGATCGGCGAGGATGTCTTCGGCCTGCCCCGGGTTCGGCTGGATGTAGACGTCGATGCCGCCGGTCAGCAGTTCGGTGAGCAGCGTCGTCTGCTCCGGGATCACCCGGTAGACGTAGCGGTCCACGAAGGGACGACCGCCCAGACTCGGAGAAAAGCCCGGGTTGGCTCGGAAGACCCAACGATCCTGGTCGGTGTGGGAGACGAAGGCGAACGGGCCGTTTCCGACCGGGCACTGCGACCCGAACGGGTGCTGCTTGAGCTGCTCCGGCGGAACGTCTCCGAGGAGGTGCTCCGGGAGGATCCCGACGGTCCGGAAGGGATCCATGAACTCCGCGTGGGGCTCGAGATGGATCCGGACCGTGAAGGGGTCGAGCACCTCCACACCTTCTTCACCGCGGACGTACTGATCCCAGAAGGACGCATTCGGGAAGGCCGTGGCCGGGTTCGTCACGGTCAGATACGTGAAGGCGACGTCCTCCGCGGTCGTCTGCTCTCCATCGTGCCAATAGACGTCGTCCCGCAGGTAGAAGGTGATCGACGTGTTGTCGTCCGACACCTCCCACCGCTCGGCGAGATACGGCTGGGGCTCGGAGTCCTCGTCGTATTCGATGAGCGTCATCAGGTTCACGAACTGGTGGTGCTGTTGAGCAGCGTAGTCCGTGGCCACGGCGGCATTCATGCCGTCCGAGAGCTCACCGATCGTGCCCACGACCACGGTCCCACCGTAGCGCGGGTCGTCCGGGGTCGGGTGTTCGTCCGCCACCCGTGCCATATACGCGTCGACCGCCGGCCACACCGCCTGGCAGAACGGATCGGTCGACCGCGTCACGACCTCCGAATCTCCCCCACATGCGGCCGCCATGGCCACGACGATCAAAACGGACTTCTTCATGAAGGTCTCCCGTACCTCGAACCACTCGTTCATAGACGCCACGTCCACCCCTCCAAGCCGTAGCGGGAATCGATCAACTCCCGTGCCACGTCATCGGTCGCTTCCATGGGGCGACCGTCCACCCATTCACCTCGAAACTCGTCCTGCATTGCGTCGACGACCGCGGCCGAAACATCCTCGTCCGCGGTACCGGGCACGACTTCACGCAACGTGACCGGGGCGCCGGTATCCGCTCCGTCCCGGGATACGGCTGTCAGCCCCGACTGGTCCCCACCCAGAAGCACACTCCCGTGCTGGAGGAGCGCACGGCCGACCTTGGCCTGGGCGCTCCCGACCAGCTTGCGTCCGTCGATCGTCACCTCGCCGGGTGCCGGAGACTGAAAGCACGGCCCGGCGTCGAGCGGCGCAGCGCCGGTCCCCCCGGCGAGTCCGACGAGGGCGCCGAGTTGATTCAACGCAGCGGCCAGGGCCCTGTTGATCCGGTGGTAGGCGTTGCGGACGCCCCCGGCGGACCGAGCCGGAAGGATCACCGCGTACGTGAGCTCGTCGTCGTGCAGCACCGCCCGACCGCCCGTGGGACGCCGGACGAAGGTGTAGCCGAGACGGGTCCCTTCGGACGGGGAGTACCGGTCCCGGGTGGGTTCGTTTCGCCCGAACGAGATCGTCGGGCGCTCCCACCCGTACAGCCGGAGAACGGCCTCCCCCTCTCGGAGCGTCCTCGCCAACGCCTCGTCGCGGGCCATGTTCCAGGCCCCGGACCGGGGCGGGTCGCGGAGGACCGACCAGTACAGGGTGTCGGCTTCGGGGGTCAAAAGCTCACAACTCCAGTGACGTACCCGGCGCCATGAGCTCGACCCGCGCTCGGGTGCCGACCGCGGATGCGAAGGCGTCACCATCTTGAGCGATCGGCGGCCAGGTGTCGTAGTGGCACGGAACGACGATGTCGGGCTCGATGAAGTCCACGGCGCGGACCGCGTCGTCGGGCCCCATCGTGTACCGGTCGCCGATCGGAAGGATCGCGACACCGACCCGACCCTTGAGGAGTTGCATGTCGGTGAGCAGCGCCGTGTCCCCGGCGTGATACACGCTCTTCCCACCCTTCAGCTGGATCAAGAAACCGGCCGGGACCGTCGTGAAGGCCTCGGCGTCAGGGAGCTCGACCATCCCGCCGTGGAGGGCGGGCGTCATCTTCACGTAGCCGAACGGATACTCCACGCCGCCCCCGATGTGCTGCGGGCTCGTCGACAAGCCACGCTTCTCCATGTACGAGGCGATCTCGTACGACGCGATGATCGTGGCGCCCGTACGCTCCGCGAGCGGGATGGCGTCGGCCACATGGTCGTGATGCCCATGCGTCAGGAGGATGAAGTCGGCCGCCACGTCCTCGAGTGACCCGTCGAAGCCGGGATTGTCCGAGAAGAACGGATCGATCACGACATCGAGTCCCTCGTCGGTGCGAAGAGAGAAGGTGGAGTGGCCGTGGAAGGTCAGAGTCGCCATGGGTCTTCGAATGGGTTGCAGTGTCCGACCTACGGGGTCGGTCCACCGGCGCGTGGGTCTGGAACAGGCAAGAAACCACGGCGAGAGGAAGGTAGGCAAGGAACGCTTATCCGCCTCTTATCCGCCCCTCCGTTGCCGAAGCCGACGGCGCTCCGCACCATGCATCATGTCCTCGCCCCTCCGTGCACGACCTGTTCTCGAGCCTACGGGGGCTCCGCCGTATCGGCTGAGCCTTCTCGGCGCGTGGGACCTGCGGGGACCCGATGGGCGGCAGATCCAGTCGGTGCTGGCTCAACCCAAACGCCTCTGTCTCCTGGCGTACCTGGCACTCCAGGCCGAACCCGTCACCCGATCGACCCTCGTGGCCCTCTTCTGGCCGGACAAGGACGAAGAGCGGGCCAGGAACGCGCTGTCCCAGGCCCTCTTCTACCTGCGGCGTTCGATGGGCAACAGCGTCGTCGAGAACGTGGCCGGCGACAGGATCCGAGTGGCGCCCGAAACGGTGTGGTTCGACGCCCGGGAGGTCCTGGCGGCCTACGATCGGGGCGAGCGAGCGAACGAAGGACACACCGCAGACGACCTCGGAGCGTTCGACCCCGACTTCTTCCGCGGCTGGAACTCGGACGACAACCAGCCGGTCCAGGAGTGGCTGGACGGTATCCGGCGGCGACTGGAGGCGATCGGCGCGGAGTGGGCCGCGAGCGAGGCGGATCGGGTCGCGTCGCCCGAGTCGGACGCAGGTGCGTCCCACGCCCCACTCGGGGATCGGCCCGTGGACATCACCCGGTCCGACGAGGCCCACGGGCCCCCGTCCGTGTTCCCGCGTCGTCTCCTCGCCCTGGTCGGAGTAGCCCTCCTGACCGCCCTCGTGGTGCTCGCTTCGATCGGCGTCGGTTGGTGGCTCCGCGGGGTCTCGGTACGGCCCCTCGTCGGCGACGAGGGTCGTGTGTCACCCGACGCACGAATCGCGATCCTTCAGCCGATCGTTCACCCCACGAACGCTCTACCCGACGCCATGGTCGGCGCCGTGCACGCCAACGTGGTCCACCGCTTCATCGGAGTTTCCAACACCCCGCGACCGGTCATCTCGATTCCGTTCGGCCACACCCGTATGAGTACCCGCGCCATCCTGGAGGCGACCACGGAGACCACGGCCCCGTTGCGGGTCGTCGAGATCGTCATCCAGGTGGCGCCGGATGGCCTTCACGTCACCGGGACACTCTTTACCGGCGCCGGGTCGTTGATCGCTGAACGAGCGGTCCAGTGCATCTATCCCGTGGCAGCGGATGGACCGTCGGCCTCCCTTCCGGGTCGAATCGCCGACGACATCATCGCCGCCTTCGGGACGGACCGGGTGGTACGATTGGAGGGCACCCCCCTCAGCGATCGCTGCAGCTGACGACGCTCGAGGGTGTCACGGGTCGCGAACGCGCGGCTCTGAAATCAGACCGAGGATCGTGGTCAGCCGGGACTACCCCGTGGGGCCTCCGATCAGGACTAGAAGATCGTGTAGATGAACGGCGCGAGTGCCGACCCCTGGGCAAACACCAGGAGACTACCCACGAGCATCAAGACGACGATGATCGGGAGGAGCCACCACTTCTTCCGCACCTTCATAAACGCCCAAAGCTCTTTGAGCAGGCTCATCTGGTCCTTCCGTTTGAAATCGTTCTGGATACCGGCCGGGGAGCGCCCCGACCCTAGAATTGCCGCCGGAGGTCACTGTGCTCTCGAGCTTCGGTCGAGTGCCAGTAGCCACCATTCCTCAGTTCGTGACGCATCGGCTTGCGGCCCAAGACGCGCATCAGAAGGCCCGTCGGTGTGAGCACCAAGAAGTAGACGACGCCCATGAAGACAGGTGTCGTGACCTTCGAGATCATGAGCGCCATACCCATCCAGCCGCGATAGATCGGCCCCAGGTAGCCGGGAACGATCGTGCCGAGGACGTAGAGCGTGCCCCCGAGGGCCAACATCACGCGCATGGGAGACTCGTGGCCCCGCCACCAGAGAATCGCCGCGAGAACGAAGAACGCGGTACCGACCGGAAACGCGAACTTCCGGCCGTCCGATGCGGTGAACTCAGTCGAGTTCGAATTCATCACGCCAGTCTCCTTCCTCGACGAGTTCGGGCTGCTCGCGCTTGTCGAGCAGGTAGTTGTCCACCACCAGGTAATCCATATCGGTGCGCATGAAGCACACGTACGCATCCGCCGGGGTACATACGATCGGCTCACCCCTGACGTTGAACGACGTATTGACGACGAGTCCGCAGCCGGTGATCTCGTCGAACTTCGAGATCAGGTCGTAGTAGTCCGGACTACGCTCCTTACTGACAGTTTGTACCCGAGCCGAGTAGTCGACGTGTGTGATGGCCGGCACGTCGGAGCGCGGCACGTTCAGCTTCTCGATCCCGAAGAGTCGCTCTTGTTCGTCGGTCATCGGCTTCCGACGGTCTTCCCGCACCGGGCTCACCAACAGCATGTACGGGGACTCACCCTCGAGGTCGAAGTAGTCCGCGGCTCGATGCTCCAGTACGCTCGGCGCAAACGGGCGAAAGCTCTCCCTGAACTTGATCTTCAAATTCATCTTCGTCTGCATCTCGGGACTCCTGGGATCCCCGATGATGCTCCGGCTTC
This sequence comes from Gemmatimonadota bacterium, assembly GCA_030430625.1. GTDB lineage: Bacteria > Gemmatimonadota > Gemmatimonadetes > Longimicrobiales > Gaopeijiaceae > UBA2589. The sequence goes on along the minus strand of JAUIKL010000031.1, from coordinate 6,829 downwards.
CCAGGGCGCGTGGACCGAACTCCATGCGACCATTGAACCAGCCGATCACGTTCTCCTCGGCCAACAGTCCGGCCGTGCGCTGGATCAGCTCGGCCTTCTCGAGCTTCTCGTACTTGGCCCCGAAGCGATCGAACGTCGCCTCGATTTGTGAGGCCGAGAACGACGGACCGAGGTAGGCACCGGACATACCGTCCCGTCGACCGTTGAGCGTCCGGTCCTTCTCGAGGTGACGATGCCAAATCAGCTGCGCCACGCCGAGAGCCCCGCCAGCGTCGCCGGCTGCCGGCTGAATCCAGAGTTCGTCGAAGGGCCCGTTCCGGAGAATCTTGCCGTTGGCCACGCAGTTGAGGGCGACACCTCCCGCCAGGCACAGGTTCTTCATGCCGGTCTCTTTGTGGGCCGTCAGCGCCATCCGCATGACGATCTCCTCACACGCGTCCTGAACGGAGCGAGCCAGATCCATCTCACGCTGTGAGATCAACGTCTCCGGCTTCCTGCGCGGGCCGCCGAACAGCTCGTCGAAGGCCGGGCTCGTCATCGTGAGCCCACCGAGGTAGTTGAAGTACCGTTGATCCAGAGTGAAGGACCCGTCCTCACGGAGGTCCATCAGCTCCCCGAGGATCTTGTCGACGTACTTGGGCTCTCCGTAGGGAGCGAGCCCCATCACCTTGTACTCGCCCGAGTTCACCTTGAACCCGGTGTAGTACGTGAACGCGGAGTACAGCAGGCCCAGCGAGTCCGGCCAGTGCAGCTCACGGACGATGTCGAGATCGCGGCCCCTACCGATCCCGATCGACGCGGTCGCCCACTCGCCTACGCCATCCATCGTGAGAATGGCCGCCTCCTCGAAGGGGGACGGGAAGAAGGCGCTCGCAGCGTGGGATTCGTGGTGCTCTGCAAAGAGGATCTCACCCTCGAACCCGAGTTCCTTCGCGATATCATCCTTCTGAAAGAGCTTCTCCTTGATCCACAACGGACCGGCCTTCAGGAACGAGCCGAAGCCGCCGGGTGAGATCGACAGGTAGGTCTCGAGGATGCGCTCGAACTTGAGGAGTGGCTTGTCGTAGAAGCCGACGTACCGCACGTCCTCGATCCCGATTCCGGCATGGTCGAGGCAATAGGCGACCGCCTCGTTCGGGAACGATGCGTCCCCTTTGATCCGGGTGAACCGCTCTTCCTGGCCGGCGGCGAGAATCTCTCCGTCTCTGAGCAGGACCGCAGCGCTGTCGTGATAGTACGCCGAGATTCCCAGGATGTACGTCGGTTGGGTCATATGGGGGGCGGGGGAGAAGGTCGTGTGATGACCAGATGCAGACCGAAGTCCGTATATCGATATTCAAGCCCGGAGCAGCGGACCACAAGAAGATCGCCACCGGCGTCCGTCGGGAGGCACTGCTTGCGCGGCCCCTCGCCCAGCCTCCGTTTGTAGCTGAGACCCGTGTCCTCCCCCCGGAAACCCTCATGCGAAAACTCGCCCTCAACCTCACTGCGCTGGCGGTCGCCACGACCCTCTCGGTCCTCGTCGTAGAGGGGGCCCTTCGGACGATGTACCCCAAGTCCGAGCGTCACTTCGTACTCCCGCCCAACGATCACAGCGTGCTGGAGCCGATCGAAGAGATCGTTCCCGGGGTGTACGGCGCGGCCGAGTACCGGACATCGTCGCTCGGAATCCGCGGGGAGGAGATGGGCTCGGACGACGAGTATCGGATCCTGGCGATCGGCGGTAGTACAACCCAGAACGCCTACCTCGACCAGTCGGAGACCTGGACCCTGATGCTGGGTGAGCAGCTGGCTGCACTGCCCGGCGCCCCGACGACCTGGACGGGTGACGTGGGTAGGTCGGGTCACACTGCCCGCAGTCACGTACTGCAACTCGAGCGGCTGCTGCCGGAACTACCAGGGGTCGATGCCGTCGTCATGTTGCTCGGGGTCAACGACCTCACCCGGGCCCTTCGGATGGGCTGGGCGTACGACCCTCCCCTCGCTCTCACGGACCCATCCGCCCTCGAGGCCCAGGTTCGCGAAGCCTTCTTGCAGGTGCCCGGCGGCTTGCACGACCGGTTGACGCAGTACGGTGAGGACGGGGTGCCCTTCTACAAGAGGACCGCCATCTACCAGCTCGCCCGGCTGGTTCGAAACAACATTCAGGCCTCCAGGGCCGGGACCCAACAGGACGCCTTCGGAAGGACGTACGAAACGTGGAGAGCACACCGCGCGGGTGCCTCGGCCGTCCACGACTCCCTGCCCGATCTCGGACGTCCCCTCGAGGAGTACCGGGGCCTCCTCACCAGGATCGCGCGGTCCGCGAAGGCCCTCGACGTGCGCCTGGTGCTCGTGACACAACCGGTGTTCTGGCGCGCCGACCTCACCCCCGAGGAGGAGGGCCTACTCTGGCTCGGTGGGATCGGTGACTTCCAGTCGACCAGCGGCATGGAGTACTTCAGCGCCGTCGCACTCGCCGAAGCCATGGACGCGTACAACACCATCCTCCTCGACGTCTGCCGCGACGAGGGGGTCGAATGCGTGGATCTGGCTGGAGCTCTTCCGAAGACGACAGAGGTCTTCTACGACGACGTCCACTTCACAGAGCGCGGTTCCGCACTCGTCACCGAGCACCTCGTGTCCTACCTGGCCGCCCATCCACCCTACGCATCGGGTGGCTGAGGTTCCGCCCGCGGCTCCGCCGTTCGATCAGCTGTCCGCGTAGGCTTCGATCGGCGGGCACGCACAGATCAGGTTCCGATCCCCGTGGGCGTTGTCCACACGCCGCACCGAGGGCCAGAACTTGCCGTTCCGCGTCCAGGCGGCGGGCCACGCCGCGCGACTGCGCGAATACCCGCGTGCCCAATCGTCGGCAGTCACCATGGCGGCGGTGTGCGGAGCATTCTTGAGAGGATTGTCCTCTCGGTCGAGTTCACCGCGGGCCACCTCGTCGATCTCCCCCCTGATGAGGATCAGCGCCTCGACGAGTCGGTCGAGTTCTCCCCTGGACTCCGACTCGGTCGGTTCGATCATGAGGGTCCCCGCTACCGGGAACGAGACGGTCGGTGCGTGGAAGCCGTAGTCGATCAGACGCTTGGCGACATCCTCCTCGGTGATCCCCGTCTCCTTGCGGAGCGGCCGGAGGTCGAGGATGAACTCATGAGCCACCCAGCCGAGCTCTCCCCGATACAGGATGTCGAAGTGCTCCCCGAGCCGAGCGGCCATGTAGTTGGCGTTCAGGATCGCCACTTCCGACGCACGGCGAACGCCGTCGTGTCCGAGCATCGCGATGTACGCCCACGAAATCAGAAGGATACTCGACGACCCCCACGCTGCTCCCGATACGGCTCCGATCCCGTCGTTCGTCCCCGTCTGATGGACGGTGTGACGCGGTAGGAAGGGGGCCAGGGTTTCATTCACGCAGATCGGGCCCATCCCCGGGCCACCGCCTCCGTGAGGAATCGCGAACGTCTTGTGAAGGTTGATGTGGCAGACGTCGGCACCGTAGTCTCCAGGCCGCGACAGCCCGACCTGGGCATTCAGGTTGGCACCGTCCAGATAGACCATGCCCCCGTTCTCGTGCACGATTCGGCACGCCTCGTCGATCCCCTTCTCGAAGACTCCGTGGGTCGACGGATAGGTCACCATGAACGCCGCCAGCCGATCCGAGTGCTCCGTCGCCTTGGCGCGTAGGTCCTCGAGATCGATGGTTCCGTCGGAGGCACTCTTGACCACGACGACTTCCATCCCGGCCATCACCGCACTGGCCGGGTTCGTCCCGTGCGCCGAGGCGGGGATCAGACACACCTTTCGGTTCGTGTCGCCGTTGGCGAGGTGGTATTGGCGGATCACGAGGAGTCCGGTGTACTCGCCCTGAGCACCGGAGTTCGGCTGAAGGGAGGTCGCGGCGAAGCCGGTGATTTCGGCCAGCCACCGTTCGAGCTCCTCGAAGATCTCCATGTACCCCGCCGCCTGCTCGCTCGGCGCACACGGGTGCAGGCGTGCGAACTCCGGCCACGTCACCCCGGCCATCTGCGTCGTCGCGTTCAGCTTCATCGTGCACGAACCCAACGGGATCATGCTCGTGTTCAGTGACAGATCTCGGGACTCGAGGCGGTGGAGGTACCGGAGCATCTCGGTCTCCGAGTGGTACCGGTTGAAGACCTCGTGGTCGAGGAAGCCCGACGTCCTGTCGGCCCACTGCGGTAGTGACGGAGCCGCGCACTCCTCGGCCACGGTCCGCGCCTCGACCGACTCGTCCGACCGTCCGAAGATGTCGAACAGGGTGTTCAGATCCTCCGGTAGGGTGACTTCGTCCAGCGCCACCCCGATCGTGCCATCACCGAAGTCCCGGAGGTTCACACGGTGATCCTTCGCGCGCGCCAGAACGACCTCCGCTCCCTCCTTGGGCCTCACACGAATGGTGTCGAAGAAGACATCCGTGAGTACCTCGTGACCCGAGGCACCGAGTCCACGGGAGAGTGCAGCGGTCAGTTCGCGAACACGGCGGGCGATCCGCCGGAGTCCTTCGGGTCCATGATAGACGGCGTAGGCGCCCGCCATCACGGCCAGGAGGACCTGCGCGGTACAGATGTTGGACGTCGCGCGCTCGCGCCGGATGTGCTGCTCTCGGGTCTGGAGCGCCATCCGGAGGGCGGGATGGCCGTCGGCGTCGACGGACACGCCGATGATTCGGCCCGGCAACCTCCTCTTGAAGCTCTCGCGGGCGGACATGAAGGCCGCGTGCGGCCCGCCGTACCCCAGGGGCACGCCGAACCGCTGTGAGTTCCCGATCACGACGTCGGCTCCCCACTCGCCCGGCGGCGTGAGCAAGGTGAGAGCCAGAAGGTCGGTCGCCACGACCACGGTGGCCCCGACGTCCTTGGCGGCGGCGGCGAAGTCCGAGTAGTCGAGGACACGCCCGTCGGTCGCCGGATACTGGAGGAGGACCCCGAAGACGTCGTCGGAGAGCACCATGCTCTCGTGGTCGCCGACCACCACCTCGATGCCGAGCGGTTCGGCCCGGGTCGTCACCACTTCGATGGTCTGGGGGTGACAGAGCTCCGAAACGAAAAAGACGTTCGCGGAGTCGGACGCAGCGCCGTGAGCGAGGTGCATGGCCTCGGCGGCGGCGGTCGCCTCGTCGAGGAGGGACGCGTTCGCGATCTCCAACCCGGTCAGGTCGATGACGACGGTCTGGAAGTTGAGGAGCGCCTCGAGACGGCCCTGGGCAATCTCCGCCTGGTAAGGGGTGTACTGCGTGTACCAGCCGGGGTTCTCCATGATGTTTCGAAGAATGACCCCGGGTGTGTGTGTGTCGCTGTACCCCATGCCGAGGTAGGACCGGAACACATCGTTCTTGGCCCCGATCGCACGCAGTCGGGTCAGCAGCGCCGCCTCGGTGAGCGCATCGGGTATCCGAAGGCTCCCGTCCAGGCGGATCGACGAGGGCACGACCTCGTCGATGAGGGAGCCCATCGAATCCTTCCCGAGGACGGCGAGCATCCGGGCGACGTCGCGATCGTCAGGGCCGAGGTGGCGGGCCGCAAAATCGGCGTGAGGGTCGATGCGGGTCATGGTACTCTCATGAACAAGGGTCGCACTCGGCCGAGTGCGACCGGAGGTGGCTACTCGGAGGTGTCAGCCGATGTGGCCCGCGTAGGAGTCGGGGCTCAACAGGCCCGAGACCGCGGAAGGGTCGGCGAGTTTCAGCTTGATCATCCAGCCGTCTCCGTAGGGATCGCTGTTGACCAGTGAGGGATCGTCGTCCAGCGAGTCGTTCACGGCGACGACCTCGCCATCCAGGGGGCAGAAGAGGTCACTGACGGCCTTGACCGCCTCGATCGTGCCGAAGACGTCCATCCGGCTGAAACTCGTGCCACCGTCGGGCAACTCCACGAACACGACATCCCCCAGTTCACCCTGGGCATAGTCCGTGATCCCGACCGCGTACACCCCCTCCTCATCGGTGGCTTTGAGGTACTCGTGCTCCTCTGTGTAGTACAGGTCAGCGGGGATATCGGACATCACGTCCTCCTCAGGGCTTTCGGCACCACGCGTCCCCCGAGGACGCGCCGGCTGTGAAACGGCGCCTGAGGATGAGGTGGATTCGATTCGGGGTCAACTTCTGAGGAGGGCAGCCGCGTGCGACACCTCGAAACCCGGGTCGATCAGCCTTAGATTGTCGATGTCCCTCAAGCTCGCTCGAAAAACACGATGTCCTCTCTGATCGCTGCCTCCCGCCCTCCGCTGACCGACCTGACCGAGCAGGAACGCATGTTCCAGGAGGCCGTGCGGGAATTTGCCTCGACCGCGATCCCGCCCCTCGTGGAGGAGATGGATTCCGAGGCCAAGTTCGACCCGGAACTCCTGGCTCAACTGTTCGAGATGGGCTTCATGGGTATCGAGATCCCCGAGGAGCACGGCGGGACCGGGGCCGACTTCTTCACATCCGTGCTCGTCGTCGAGGAACTCTCGCGAGTCGATCCCTCCGTCGGAGTCCTCGTCGATGTCCAAAATACGCTGGTCATCAACGCGTTCATGCGGTGGGGCACCGACGAGCAGAAGGCTCGCTTCCTGCCACGCATCGCCTCGGACACCGTGGGAGCCTACGCCCTCTCGGAAGCGGGCAGCGGATCGGACGCCTTCGCGCTGGCGTGTCGAGCGGCACCGGATGGCGACGGATGGCGCCTGAACGGGCACAAGCTGTGGATCACGAATGGTGAAGAAGCCGGCATCTTCATCGTCTTCGCTACGGTCGACCCGGAAGCGGGCTACAAGGGCATCACGGCCTTCATCGTAGAGAAGGGCGCCGACGGGTTCACGATCGGCAAGAAAGAGGACAAGC
>JAUIKL010000030.1 GCA_030430625.1 Gemmatimonadota bacterium | reverse complement strand
AGGACTTCGCCCAGGTCTCCACTCGCGGCCGAAATGACGACGTTCGACGCGGGCTCGGCGTCCAACACAACCGCGAGATCGTCGGTCGTGCCCGCCTCGCTGACGACCGTCGTTCCATCCGACGGCGTGACCGTGAAGCCTGCCACGTCGTCGTCCGTCGTCGTGGCCGTGATCACGGTATCGGCGAGCGCGTCGAAGTTGTCGTCCGAGGCCGCCTGGTCGATCGAGAACGTCAGGCTCGAGGTCTGGTTCCCGTCGATGACGTCGTCGTCGACACCGGTGACGACGAGCGTCTGCGGGGTGTTCCAGTTGGCGTTGGTGAACGTCATGGACGGGACGCTGACCGCGGCCTCTCCGACATCGGAGCTCGTGATCGTGAGGACCACCTGGGAGATCGGCTCCGTGTCCAGCACGACCGTCATGTCGTCCGTCGTGCCCGACTCGCTCACGGTCGTCCCGGCGATCTCAGTGACGGTGAAGCCGGCCGGAGAGTCGTCGTCGACGGTGGTGACCGAGACCGTCTGATCGGGCACGGGGTCGTAGGTGTCGTCCGACAGCGCCGCACTGACCGCGACCGCGATGACGGACTGGACGTTGTCGTCGTCGACGAGGTCGTCCACGCCCGTGACGGTCACCGTCTGGGGCGTGTCCCAATCGGTGGCGGTGAAGGTCAGGTTGGTCGGGGCGACGGTCGCCTCGGACGGGTCCGAAGCGAGAAGGGTGAGGACGACGTCGCTGAGCGGTTCGGAGTTCAGAACGACGGTGAAGTCGTCCGTCGTCCCCGACTCCGCCACCTGAGTCGCGCCACCGCTCTGCACGATGGTGAAGCCGGCCACGTCGTCGTCGACCGTGCGGACCAGGACCAGCGCATCCTCGAGGGTGTCGAAGTCGTCGTCCGAGGCTGCGGCATCGATGGAAAGCGTGACCTCGGTCGTCTGGTCTCCGTCGTCGACGTCTTCGTCGACGCCGGTCATGACCACGACCTGAACGTCGTTCCAGTTGGCTGGTGTGAAGGTCAGGGTCGCGGGGGTCACCGTGACCTCACCCGTGTCGGCGCTCCCCGCCGTGATCACGACGTTCGACGCGGGTTCGGCCACCAGTCGGACCGAGAGGCTGTCCGTCCCGCCCGCCTCGTCGACGAAGGAAGAACCGCCACTCTGCTGGACCAGGAACCCGGCCTCGTCGTTGTCGACCGTGCGCGTCGGCACGATGCGCGGCGGAATCCCGTCGAAGTTGTCGTCGGAGTTCGCCGGGTCGACGGCGATCGTGATGTCGGTGAACTGGTCTCCGTCGATGACCGCGTCGTCGACGCCCGTCACCGTCACCTGGATCGGGACGTTCCAGTTGGCAGCCGTGAATACGGCGACAGCCGGTGCTACGGTGGCTTCCGACACGTCGTCGCTCGCGAGGGTCAGCACGACGTTGGACGTCGGCTGGGCGGCCAGCGCCATCCTGAAGACCGCGCTGGTCCCACTCTCGTTGACGAGCAGGGAGTCGACGAGTCCGCCTCCGAAGGTCGTCAGGGCGATGCCCGCGTCGTCGTCGTCCGCCGTGATGATCGGAACGGAGTCCGGCGCCAGGCCGTCGAACGAGTCGTCGGAGGCGGCTGCGTCGACGGAGACCCGGAGCTGGGACGTCTGGTCTCCGTCGAGCAGGTTGTCGTCGACACCGCGTACGGTCACCGTCTGCGGTGCAGCCCAGTTGGCCGACGTGAAGGTCATCTGGACGGGGGTGACCGTCGCTTCTCCCGGGTCGGTCGAGGCGATCGTCAGGACGACCGGGGAGATCGGCTCGACGTCGAGGACGACGGTCACATCGTCCGTGGTCCCCGCCTCGCTGACGCCGGTCGAGCCACCGCTCTCGGTCAGGGTGAAGCCCGCGATGTCGTCGTCGACGTTGGTCACGTCGACCGTATCGCCCGGGATCGGATGGAAGGCGTCCGCCGAGGCCTCGTCATCGACGATCACGACGACGGGGACGATCTGGTCCCCGTCGCTGATCAACTCGTTCACACCCGTGACCGTGACCGTCTGCGGCGTGCTCCAGTTGCCGGGTGTGAAGGTGAGGGACACCGGAGAGGCGGTCACCTCACCGGGGTCGGCGCTGACGACGTTCATCACGACGTCCGATTCCGGCTCGACGTCGAGGACGACCGTGAAGTCGTCGGTCGTCCCGGACTCGTTCACACTGGTGCTGCCACCGCTCTCGGTCACGGTGAAGCCGGCGATCGTCAGGGTGACCGGAAGGAAGTGGGGACTGTCGGGGTCGACGGGTGACGAGACCGCGACCGTAGCCGTGTACGTGCCGACCAGGAGTCCCGTGATGTCGGGCGTCAGGACCAGGTTGGTCGGGGACGACGTCGATTCGAGGGTGGCGTCGAGCCAACCCGTGGTGCCCCCGGGCGGGTAGACCACCTCGGCGGTCAGATCCGTGAGCGGGCCCGCGGTGCTCAGGATCAGAACCCGCGTCGGCTCGGGCCCGAGCGTCCCGACGGCGGCCGCGATCGTCGCCGAGTCGATGGCGAACTCGACCTCGGGAGCGGGCGATACGTTGACCGTCGCTTGCCCGGTTACGCCCCTGAACTCAGCGCGGATCGTGACGGATCCCTCGGCCATCCCGGTGGCCATACCCGTGGAATCGATCGAAACGATCGCCGGATCGTCACTCGACCATATGACGGGGGCCCGGTTGAGCGCCCTTCCTTCCTGGTCCTCGACGGTCGCTGTGAACTGGGTCGACTCGGTTTCCAACACCCTCCCCACCGCCGGAGTCACCGTGATCTGACCGACGGTGACCGTGATGACGTTCTCCGACACACAGCCGGCCGCCAGGACGGTGGCGCCCAGAGCTACGAGGCGGCGAAGGTGGGATGGCGGTCGGCGGGTCACGTTACCGGAACCTCAATCCGAAGAGGTTGAGGTCCACGCGGTCACCGTGCGTCGCCACGCTGGGGCCGGTGAATGCCACGCCCTCGGTCGGCGGCGGCACGAACAGTCCTCCGGCGATCGCGTCCGCTTCCGCCCGAGCGCGCTTGGCCTTGATGTAGGCCTCGATCGCTCCCGCGATCCCGAAGGCCGCGCCGACGCCGACACCGATCCAGAGGTAGGGGGTGTCGGTCGTCTGGTCGACGATCGACGCTTCGGGACACGTCCCGTTCGTCACGTCGTCCAGACAGAGTGTGGTGCGCTCCTTCAACAGAAGGCCCGCTGCGATGGCGGCACCCGCCGCCGCCAGCGTCACGGTGCCGGTGACCGGCCGTCGCGTGAAGTAGTGACCCATCCCCGGGATCGCCGACCCCAGGGCCAGGGCGCCGGCAGGGCTCGGAGTCGAGACCGAGGCCGCGCCCTCCAGCTCACCGATCCGCTCCGAGACGGAGATGGCGTCGGCCGCATCGGGGTCGGCCACGAGCAGGAGCCACGACCGGAAGTCGATGAGTGCCGCCTGGACGTTCCCGAGTTGTTCGTTGATGGCGGCGCGGTTGTACACGGGGTCCGGCCAACCCGGGGCGGCCTCGATGGCGTCCGTGAAGGATTCCAACGACTCGACGAAGAGGCTGTCGTCCGCCGCCGCCACGCCGGCCGCGAACGCGGTGCGAGCCGCCTCGGGGAGCTGCAGGCGGATCTGTGTCCAGATGACGTCGATCTCCTGCCGAACGCCGAGGACACCCAACTCCTCGACGTCGAGGTCGATGGCCCGGCAGTACTCCAGGATCGCCGTCTGAGGGCGCCCGAGCTCCTCGAGGAGGTTCGCGTGCCGGTAGGCGTAGTCGGCCGACGTCGGGTCGAGATCGATCGCCTGTGCCAGCAACTCCTCCGCCCGCTCCACGTCCCCCAGCGCCAACGCCTGGTTGGCGTCCGTCGCGAGCTGCGCGGCCCGCAGGCGCCCGTCTTCTTCGGGCAGCGGCGGCACCACTGGGGTCGGGCACTGATACGGCCCAGATCCGGGGTACTCCCTCTTGAGCACGAGCTCCTGCCCGTGCGCGGCCGCAGGGCCTGACACGAAGCAGCAGAGGAAGAGTCCGAAACGTAAGCCGGAGCGCCACTTGTGGACGTTCCTGGGGGGCATGGCTTTTCGGGCAAAAAGGCCCGGAATCGGGGGTCCACCCCGATCCGGGCGTACGGTACAGCTTTTCAAAGCTGCGGCACCGCCTTCGAGGCTGTCAAGCAGAGGGCAGCCACACGACCGAGGCGGCGCGGCTTCTCGCTTCGGGCGGCGACGGCGATCGGTGCGGGCATGGACTCGGGCTCGGCCCCTGCCATATTTGGCGAGCGCTCCCCGCTCCTCGTTCCGGACCCGCCGTGCGCCCCAAAGTTGTCGTCTTCGCTCTGATCTTCCCGGTCATCATGGCCGTCGACGTGATCACGAAGCGTTGGGCGCTCGAGGCGCTCGCCCTCGAGAGTGGGGAACTGCTCGGTGGCCTCGTCCCGCTCACCCTCGCGTTCAACAAGGGCGCGGCCTTCGGGATGAGCATCGGGGACGACTCTCGTTGGTTCTTCGTACCCGTCACGATCATCGCCCTGATCCTGCTCGGAATCCTGTATAAACAGGCCGAGCGCAACGACTACCTGCGGATCCTGTCGATCACGCTGGTCGTCTCGGGTGCGGTCGGGAACCTGTACGACCGGGTCCGGTGGAGCCGCGGGGTCGTCGACTTTCTCGGGCCGGTCCAACTCCCGATTTTCGGACCGTTTCCGATCTTCAACGTCGCGGACATGGCGATCACGTGCGGCGCCGTCCTCCTGGCCATCTCCTTCTGGCTCGAGGAGCGACAAGAAGCTGCGAAGGAAGCGGCCGCCAAGGCCGGGGACGAAGCCGCCGCGAAGGCCGCACCCGACATCCCGACCGAGACGGAGACAGGAGTCACCAGTCAGGCGCCGGGGGCACCGCCACCCTCGGAGTGAGCCGACGGGTGGCTCGCGCAGAGAGCCGCGTCAGTCCTCGTCGTCGACCCGATCGGCCTCGAACAAGAGGTACTCGATGCGGCGCCCCCGCATCTGCGTGACACGCAGGGTTCCGGTCGGAATCTCGACCTCGTCACCGACCACAGGGATCCGGGCCAGCCGCCCGAAGACGTACCCGGCGATCGTGTCGAAGCCGTCGTCCTCGTCGTCGGTGGGTTCGAAGCCGAAGCGCTGAGACGCCTCTCGAAGGGACGTGCCTCCCCACACTCGGACGCGGCCCTCGGTCAGGGGTTCGAACGCCGAGGGTTCATCCCCTTCGTGTTCGTCCTGGATCTCCCCGATGATCTCCTCGATCAGATCCTCGAGGGTGACGAGCCCGGCCGTGCCACCGAACTCGTCGATGACGATCGCCATCTTCGTCAGCTGAGCCCGCATCTCCGGCAGCAGCTCCTCCACCCGTTTCGACTGCGGGGCGTACGGCATCGGACGGACGACCGACTCGAGGTCGGTTTCCCCGTTGCGCTGTGCCTTCCAGATGTCGCGCCCGACGACCACGCCGATGATGCTGTCGAGGTTGTCCTGATAGACGGGCAGACGGAGGTGCCCGGTCTCGAGCATCATGTCGGCCGCATCCTGGATCGAGGCGTCGGCAGGAAGCCCGACCATGTCCGTGCGGGGCGTCATGACTTCACCGACCGACACTTCGTCGAGGCGAATCACGTTCGACACGACGGAGAATTCGTCGTCGTCGAGGGTGCCCTCGCGCCGACCGATTTCAGCCAGGACCTCGATCTCGGCCCGACTGACGGTGGGCCTGTGACCCGCGGGCGTAATCAACTGTGAGATCCACCGGAGCGGAATCAACACCGGCTTCATGACGATGATCATGCCGTGCAGGATGTACGCGGACGGTTTGGCCAGCCGCTTCCAGTACGTGGCACCGATCGTCTTTGGAATGATCTCCGTCGCGAGCAGAACCAACAGGGTCAGGACGCCGGAGAAGATTCCGACGGCGGCCGAGCCGAAGTACTCGCCCGCCTGATGTCCGCCCATCGATGCCCCGATCGTGTGGGCGATCGTATTCAGCGTGAGGATCGCTGCAATCGGCTCCTCGACGTTCCTACGGGCGTGCTCGAACCAGTCCCCGGCCCACTCGCCGCGATTCTTGAGGATCGCGACGTACCCGTGGGAGATGGAGAGGAAGACTGCTTCGAGAATCGAGCAGAGGAACGAGATCGCCAGCGAGATCCCGACGATCGTGAGAAGGGTAGCCATCGGCAGCCAAGATAGCGGGGACGGCCGCGTCGCGGCGACCGTCCCCTCGGAAGCGGGTGCGTAGGACCGGGTCGGGTCCTACCGACGCGGGTCTACGAGATCGGACGACCCTTGGGTCGGACCTGAACGGACCAGAGGCCCGAGTTGAAGTCGCTGAAGAAGAGGTTCCCCTTGTAGGGCTGGGGGCCCCACGCCATCGGCGCGTTGGCCGTGTACCCGTTCGGGTCGAAGGCCTTGTACACGGCGACCTCCCGACCCTGGGTGGCCAGGTTGCCCATCAGCTCTCCCGAGACATCGACGACCCGGACGCCCCCCTCGTAGTAGGCGACGTACAGCATGTCGTCCTCGACCCACAGATTGTGCGATCCGAACTCGGTCGCGTGGTAGCGCGCGACGTCGACCGGGTTCTCCGGATCGGTGAAGTCGATGATGTGGATGTACCCGTTCGTCACCGACGGCGTGCCGCCCTGCTGCGGAATCGAGCCGAGGCCGGCCCCACCCCACGCCTCGCCGCCGCGTGCCATGATCTCGTCGCCGAGGAAGAGGTAGAACTTGCCCGTGTCTTCCTGGAAGTAGGGAAAGGCCGCGTGGGTAGCTCCGACGGGGTAGGGGACGTTGGTGACGAAGACGGGATTCTCGATCGTGCCACCCCATCGCCCGTTGCCGACGTCGACGACGACGACACCGTTGCCCCACTCCGAGGAATAGGCGATGCCGTCGTGGACCCAGACGTCGTGGATGCGGCTGTCGGGGTGGTTGTACTCCGAGACGAAGGTCGGATTCGTGATGTCCGTGACGTCGATGATGACGTACTTGTCGCCACCTGCCAGTGCGAAGAGATGGTCCTCGGTCGCGAACATGTTGTGGACCCCGCCCGTGACCCCGTTGGTGTCGAAGGTCGAGGCGATGACCGGGTGGGCCGGATCGGCCAGGTCGAGGATCACCGCCCCGTTGCGGCGGTCCGATGCGCCCTCGCGCGAGAGCGCCGCGTAGCGAGCGTCCGGTGAAACCTTCACGTCGTTGACCGTACGGGCGTCCAGCTGGATCGAGTCCGTCTTGACGATGTTGGCGGGGTCGGTCACGTCCCAGAAGAAGGCCCAGCCCGCGCCGCCCCACGTGCCCGTGACCGCGTAGTCCCGCCCGTCGTTCCCCTCGTAGATCCAGAGGTCGGAAGTGTGGACATCGGAGACGGAGCCCTGGCCGTGTACCTCGATCTCCTGCACGGCCTCCCGGGGGGCGACATCGACCGTGGCGCGCGCGGTCAGCTCACCGGCGGACGCCATGATCGTGTAGAGGCCGGGGACCTCACCCACGAACTTGCCGTCGCGCACGATGCCTGCGGCGCCGGGTGCATGGATGGAGTCGTCGGGCTGGAAGGAGACCGTCCAGTCGACGGGCGCGTCGGTCACGACACCTCCCGCGCCGGTCAGTTCGGCGGAGAAGGTGACGACATCTCCCTGCCGCGCCCGATCCGCATCTCCGCGGATCGAGAGTCGGGACGCCGGGAGCGCGGGTACGTCCAACTCGACCGACCCTCGGGCACCATCGAAGGCGGCCGTGAGCGACACTCGGCCCGGCGCGTGAGCCGTCACGTTGCCGCGCGAATCGACGGTCGCGACGGAGGCGTCGGAGGTCGACCAGGAGAAGTCCGGGGCTCCGTGCCTTCCTCCGTTGTCGAAGAAGGCGTCCGCTCCGAAGCGCACCCGGGTGCCGGCGTACAGCGTCTCGGTCGAGCGCGGCTCGACGTCGATGCGGGTCACCTGCGGCCAGGCCACGTCGAGGCGAAGGACGAGCTGCGCGGGCCGCACGTCCGCTTCGGGCGGCAGCACGACCGAGGCGATCAGGGCCGCAGGGCCCCCGTTCGGTGCGGTGACCATCCCGTCCTCGTACGAGAGTCCCTGCCCGAAGACACGCAGTTGGGCGTCGACCTCGTTCCCGTCGGCATCGAGCGCGCGGATCGTGAGGGGGAGCGGTGTGCCCGCCTGGAGCTGAGGGTCGGCCGGTTCGGCCACGAGTCGAGCCACCCGCAGCCCCGCGTCGAGCGATGCGTCCTGCGCCCAACCGGACGCGGGCAGGAACAGGAGGGCGCAAGCGCACCCCCACAGGCGAAGCTTCATCCTCCGACTCCCTTGATCGGGTCCTGATCGTGCGGCCTATTACTCCTCCGCGCGGGTCCGTCGCGAGCCCGCTCGGGTAGGATCGTCGCGATCGCGCCGGGCAGCAACCGACCCGGCCACCGTTCGACCCCAACTGTACCGGTATCGACATGACCCACAAGCGCCCACTGGCCGTTCTCACCTTTGCAGCCGCGGTCGCCTCGTGCGCCGGGAGTGGTGGCGGCGAGGGCGTGCCGACCCCGGCTTCGGCCGAGCCGGCGGACGCGACCTATTACGTGTACGTGGGGGCCGAGTCCGCGGACCTGATCCACCGGATCAAGCTGGATGCCTCGGGCGTGTCCGTCGATCAGACGACGCCGGTCGGAGAGATCTCCGTCGAAACCGAGGGTCCGCACGGACTCAACGTGTCTCCCGACGGCGAGCACCTCTATATGACGACTGCCCACGGGGTCCCGGACGGCAAGCTGTGGAAATTCCACGCCGGCCCCGACACGCTCGTGGCCGCCCCGATCCTTCTGGGCAACTTTCCGGCCACGCTCGACCTCACCCCGGACGGTCTCTACGCCTTCATCGTGAACTTCAACCTCCACGGTGAACACGTCCCGTCGACGGTGTCCGTGGTGTACACGCCGGACATGGTGGAGGTGGATCAGATCCCGACGTGCACGATGCCACACGGCCTGCGGATGGCGCCGGACGGGATCTTCGCGTATTCGCTGTGCATGATGGACGACCAGCTGGTCGAGATCGACACGCGTTCGTTCGAGGTCTCGAGGCGATTCTCGGTCGCCACGGGCCACGAGATGGAGATCACGGACTACGAGGCTCCCGAGATCATGACGGGGCCCAACGGCCTCATGCGCCCGCGGGGCGGGATGGCGAGTGGTGGGATGAACTCGATGAGCGGGATGTCGCACGACATGGGCATGGCCGAACCGACGTGCTCACCGACCTGGGTGCAGCCGACCTCCGATGGCGAGACGCTGTTCGTGGCGTGCAACAAGTCGGACGTGATCCACGAGATCGATCGCGAGGCGTGGACGGTGACCCGGACCTTCCAGGCCGGCCGCGCTCCCTACAACCTCGGCATCACCCCGGACGGCCGCGTTCTCGTCGCGTCACTCAAGGGGGCGGGGCAGGTCCAGTTCTTCGATGTCGCGTCGGGAGAGAGTCGCGCGGTCGTGCCGAGCACGACGACCGTCACCCACGGAGTCGCGATGACGCCGGACTCACGCTACGCCTTCGTCAGCGTCGA
Source organism: Gemmatimonadota bacterium (assembly GCA_030430625.1). Taxonomy (GTDB): domain Bacteria; phylum Gemmatimonadota; class Gemmatimonadetes; order Longimicrobiales; family Gaopeijiaceae; genus UBA2589. Next base: position 13,028 of record JAUIKL010000030.1, on the reverse strand, counting down.
GGGGAAGGGGGCCGAACCGGGCAAGGTGGACGTTTACGATCTCCGGTCGTTCGAGATGGTCGGGTCGGTGGAGGTCGGCCAGCAGGCCGGTGGGATCGTTTTCTGGCGAATGGAGGACGGCCTCTAGCCAGAGCGTCCCAGGACGACCGAGATCGCGCGGCCCTACGCGCCCTTGCCACCGTCGGCGCCGGTCCAGGTCATGAGCGTCGGCGTTCCGCAATGCCCGTTCGAGGAACTCGAACTGGTCACGGTGTGGGAGTCGCTCGACGTCCACGGGGACGCGATGCTGTTCTGGATGAAGGACGAAGCCCGTCGGGTCGGCGGGCACGCCCTCCTGGGGCTACGGGAGATCTACAAGGACGAGGGCAAGGACCGCGGCCTGACCGCGACCGTGGTTCGTTATTCGGAGCCCGACTGCCTCGGCTGAACCCCCCCGAGCTGATCCCAGGGACGCGAGCCCTTGCCCCAAGGATTCCCTGGCGGGGAAGCTGAACTCGGTCAGCTGATCGGGCGTCCCTTCGGCATGATCTTCGCCGCCCAGAGGCCGGAGTTCATATCCGAGAAGAAGACGTGCCCCTTGTACGGCTGGGGCCCCCAGACGCTGACCTGGTTGGGAAGAAACCCGCCCGGATCCTGAGGCTTGTAGATGGCGATCTCTCGACCCTGCTCACCGAGGTTGCCCATCAACTCGCCCGAGACGTCCACGACCCGTAGGCCGCCCTTGTAGTACGCCTGGTAGAGGACGTCGTCCTCGACCCACAGGTTGTGGGCGCCCGCCTCGGGCACCTCGTACCGAGCGACGTCGCGGGGGTTCTCCGGGTCCGTGAAGTCGATGATGTGGACGTAACCCGCCATCCGGCCCTGAACGCCACCTTCACCGGTGACCGGGTCGTACGGCTTGTTGTCCGCCCCTTCGCCGGCCCATGCGGAGCCGGCGGACCCGCTGATCTCGTCGCCGAGGAAGAGGTAGAACTTGCCCGTGTCCTCCTGCAGGTAGGGGAAGGCCGCGTGGGTCGCGCCGACGGGGTAGGGGACGGCCGTGACGAAGACCGGGTTGTCGATCGATCCGCCCCAGCGTCCGTTGCCGACGTCCACCACGACGACGCCCGTCTGCCACTCGGAGGAGTACGCGATCCCGTCGTGCACCCAGACGTCGTGGATTCGGCTGTCGGGGTGGTTGTACTCCGAGACGAAACGGGGCTGCGTGAGGTCGGTGACGTCGATGATGACGTACTTGTCACCCGCGGCCAGGGCAAAGAGGTAGTCGTTCGTCGCGAACATGTTGTGGACACCGCCCGTCACGCCGTTCGAGTCGAAGGTCGAGGCGATCGTCGGGTGGGCCGGAGTCGACATGTCGAGGATGACGACTCCGTTGCTCCGGTTCGATGCGCCCTCGCGGGAGAGCGCCGCATACCGTCCGTCCGGCGACACCTTCACATCGTTGACCGTCCGGGCATCGATCTGGATCGAGTCCGTCTTCACGATGTTGGTCGGGTCAGTCACGTCCCAGAAGAAGGCCCAACCGTTGGCGGACCAGGTACCCGTAACGGCGTAGTCCCGTCCGTCGACGCCCTCGAATACCCAGAGATCCGAGGTGTGCGAGTTCGTCACCGAGCCTCGACCCTGGAGCTCGATCGGCTGGACGACGTCCCGAGGTGTGACGATCTGCGTGGCTCGAGCCGTGACCGGGCCGGACATGGCCAGGATGGTGTAGCGGCCGGGGACCTCCGCCACGAAGGCTCCGTCCTCGATCGTGGCTCCTGCGCCCGGAGCCACGATCGAGTCGGCGGGCACGAACGTGTAGGCCCACGTGACGGGAAGGTCGGCGACGGGCGCGCCACCCTCGGAACGGCCCTGCGCCTCGAAGTGGACGACGTCACCGGTGCGGACGGGGGCGCCCCCGCCGCGGATCGTGATGTCCGATGCGGGGAAGGGGTCCACGGCGTACGAAACGGCCGAGCGTACACCCTCCGCCTCGGCGTAGATTGTCACCGATCCCTGGCCGACCCCGGTGACCGTCCCCCACCCGTCGACCGACGCCACGGACGGGTTGGAAGAGGACCAGTCGATCGCGGCCTCGGGGCGTGCAGAACCGTCCGCGTGGAAGGCTGCCGCCCGGTGTTCGAGCGTGGTGCCGACGAATACGTTCGAGGCGGGGGCGGTCACGTCGACACGCGCGATGGCGGGCCAACCCACGGTGACCGGAATCCGAAGGGAGGGCGGCTCTCCGGCCGCGCCAGCAGGCAGGGCGGCCGTTGCCACGATCTCGTACGAGCCGGCTTCGAGGCCCTGGACCCGGCCGTCTCTCACCCGGAGAGCCGAGCGCGGCGCAGCCATCCGGACTGCGAGGTCGACGGTGTTGCCCCGGGCGTCGACCGCTCGGACCGACAGCGGTGCGGAGGAGCCGACGTACACCTCGACGGCGGTGGGCTCCGCCACCAGGCGGACATCCGATTGAGCCTGGAGAGGAGCGGCGATCCAGGCGAACCCTCCGCTCAACAGAGTCAAAGCCCGCGCGTGTCTGTACATTACGTTACCTCGTCCGTGTTCGGTCCGGCGAAAAACTCGCCGCCGGCTACGTGGACGAGCAAGGCACCCGGGCAATCGGGGTGCCTTACCTACTCCAGCAGATCGAAGGTCATGCGTAGAATCCACGTTCGCTTACTCACCGTGCTCGCCGGTGCGTTTCTCCTCCAGGCTGCGCCCGTCGCGGCCCAGGAGCGGGTCACGTCACCAGTCGAGTTCTTCGGCCACGAGATCGGGGCCGATTACGTGCTGTTCAATTACGAACAGCTCCATGAGTACTGGATTCGACTCGCGAACGAGTCGGATCGGATGGTGCTCGACACCCTCGGGCTCACGGAAGAGGGCCGGCCGCAAATCCAGGCCATCATCACCTCTCCGGAGAACCACCGGAACATCGACCGCTATCGGGAAATCAGCGCCCAACTCGCGAAGTCCGCGGGCGTATCCCGGGCGGAGGCTCAGGCTCTGTCGCAAGAGGGTAAAGCGATCATCTGGATCGATGGCGGTCTGCACGCCACCGAGGTGCTCGGCGCGCAACAGCTGACCGAGATGGTGTACCGGCTGAACGAGTACACGGATGCGGAGACGCTGCGCATCCTCGACGATGTGGTCATCCTCGCGACGCACGCGAACCCGGACGGGATGACCCTGGTCTCCGACTGGTACATGCGCAACGACGACCCGATGGAGCGCTCGACGAGCGGCGTCCCGGTGCTCTACCAGAAGTATGCGGGGCACGACAACAACCGCGACTTCTACATGGCTGCGCTCGCCGAGACGCAGAACATGAACCGCTCGATGTACCGCGAGTGGTTCCCCCAGATCGTCTACAACCACCACCAGACGGGACCGGCAGGAACGGTGATGTTCGCTCCGCCGTTCCGGGATCCGCCGAATCACTACCTCGACCCGGTGATCATCACCTCGCTGGATCGGGTGGGGTCGGCCATGCATCAGCGGTTCGTGCTCGAAGGGAAGGGTGGCACGACGATGCGCTCCGGCGCGTCCTACTCGACGTGGTGGAACGGTGGACTCCGCACCACACCGTACTTCAAGAACATGATCGGCCTCCTCACAGAGACGATCGGCCACCCGACGCCGATCGAGATCCCGTTCATTCCGGAACGGCAGATGCCTCGGGGTGACATTCCGATGCCGATCGAGCCGGGGCCGTGGCACTTCCGCCAGTCGGTCGAGTATTCGCAGACCGCCAACTGGGCGGTCCTCGACTACGCGTCGCGCAACAGCGACCACCTGCTGTTCAACATCTGGCAGATGGGGCAGAACTCGATTGCGCGTGGGAACACGGACTCGTGGACCACGCTTCCGTTCGAGATCGACGAGGCTGCGGAGACGATCTTCCGTGGCTCTCGTGCCGACTACGATCGCATCCTCCGGGATCCGTCCGATCGCGACCCGCGGGGCTTCATCATTCCGGCGGATCAGCGGGACTTCCTGACAGCCACGAAGTTCGTGAACACGCTCCTGTACAACGGGGTCGACGTGCATCGGGCCACGCGGGACTTCACGGTCGCGGGTGAGAGCTACCCGGCCGGCTCGTACGTCGTGAAGGGGAACCAGGCCTTCCGGCCGCACGTTCTCGACATGTTCGAGAAGCAGCAGCACCCGAACGACTTCGCGTACCCCGGCGCGCCTCCGACGGCGCCGTACGACAACACCGGGTGGACGCTGGCCTGGCAGATGGGCATCGATTTCGATCGGGTGATGGAAGGGTTCGACGGCCCGTTCGAACTCATTCCCGACGTGATCGAGTCGCCCCCGACCGGCATGGTCGCCGGGGCATCGAACGCGTCCGGCTACCTCGTCGATCACATCAACGACGCCTTCGTCGCGGTCAACCGCGTGTTGGCTGCTGGTGGTGATGTGCGCTGGTACACCGATCCGGTCCAGGCCGAGGGTGTGTCCTTCGACGTGGGTGCCTTCTACCTCGAGGCGGATCGCGACATCATCGAGGCGCTGGCCCAGGAGAAGGGACTGCGTTTCGTGGGCGTGACGCGCGCCCCGTCGGGCTCCTCCATGGAGCTCGAGCCCGTGAAGATCGCCCTGTGGGATCGGTACGGCGGTTCGATGCCTTCGGGCTGGACGCGCATGATCCTCGAGGACTTCGAGTTCGATTTCGACGTGCTGTATGCACCGGACTTCGACGAGGGTGACTTCGACGACTACGACGTTCTCCTCTTTGAGGACGGCGCCATCCCGCAGGCGGCGCAGTCGGGCGCGGGTGGCCAGGGCTTCGGTGGAAACCGCGGCCCGGATCCGGCGACCGTTCCCGACGAGTACCGTCGGCGGATGGGGAACGTCACGGTCGACGGCACGGTGCCTCAGATCCTCGACTTCGCGCGTGAGGGTGGTGCGGTCATCGCGATCGGCTCGTCGGCTGCGCTCGGCTACCACGCCGGCCTGCCGATCGAGAACCACCTCGTCGAAGATGGCGAGCCGCTGACCCGCGAGGACTACTTCACGCCGGGTTCGGTCCTGGACATGAAGGTCGAGCACGTGAGCCCGCTTACGCACGGCTTCGGTGATCGGACCAATGTCCTCTTTAGCCACTCTCCGACCTTCTCCCTGCAGCCCGGTGCCGAGAGCCAGGGCGTTCGTCGGATCGGCTGGTTCGACACGGCGAACCCGCTTCGCTCGGGCTGGGCCTGGGGAGAGCGGTACCTGGAGAACGGCGTCGGCGCGATCGAGGCCGACTACGGCCAGGGTAAGATTTTCCTCTTCGGTCCGAAGGTGACCTTCCGTGCGCAGCCGCACGGTACCTTCGGCTTCCTCTTCAACGGCATCTACTACGGCGCGACGGACGACCGTCCGATGTCGTAACGAGGTCCGAGGGCCCTACGGCCAAGATGTGAACGGGCGGGGTCGGCGTGAGCCGGCCCCGCCCGTCTCTTTTCGGGGATGGGTCCCGACGGGTGATCGGCCCGACGAGAGGTGTCGGGCGCGAGACTCAGGTCGGCTGGTCGGTCGGACGGACGAGGAGTTCGCTGACCGTCACGTGGTCCGGAGAGGTGAGCGCGAACTCGATCGTACGGGCGACGTCCTCGGGCTGAAGGGTCCGGCGGCCCTCCCACGATGCGTCCCAGGCGTCCTTGGTGACGGGCTGGTCACTGAGGAGTTCGGTCTCGACGTAGCCCGGCTGGATGTCCGTCACCCGAATCCCATGCGTGTGGCCGAGTTCGAGGTGGAGGCCCCACGAGAGCGCACGGGTCGCGAACTTGGTGGCCGAGTAGACGGCGGCCCCAGGGAAAGGACGGCGGCCTGCCACCGAGCCGACGTTCACGATGTGACCTCGCTCCCGCTCGATCATTCCCGGGGAAACGACCGAGAGGAAGTGGAGGACCCCTTTGATGTTCACGTCGACCATCCTGGTCCAGGCTTCGACGTCGTTCTCTGCGAAAGGGGTGATCGTCATCACACCCGCGTTGTTCACCAGCGCGTCGATCGGGCCCAGCCGGCCCTCGATTTCGGCCACGGCCTCGCGGACGGAGTCCAGGGAGGCCGCGTCGGCCGATGCGGCAAAGGCCGTCCCGCCGCCGGCTTCGATCTCCGAGCACAGAGTCTCTAGTCTCTCGGTGCGGCGAGCGGTCACACCGACAGCGGCTCCGGCACGGGCGAGGGTGCGCGCCGTGGCCGCGCCGATCCCGGCCGACGCTCCGGTTACGAGGACGACGCGTCCGTTCAGGTCGGTAGGCTGGGTCATGCGAATCATCCGGTGGGTTTCGGGAGTCGAACGGCGCGCACGGTAGGCCGATCGGGCCCGACGAACAACGCCCGGACGTTCTGACTCGCTTGGCCGCCCGTGCGCCGCTTCCTATCGTTGGGCGATGCCGCGACGGGACGCTCGTCTCTGCGGACACCGAAGCCTTCGACCCCGACAGATCCGTGACTCGAGATCGAGCACAGTTGCAGGAGTGGTATCGCCAGGCGATGCGGGGTCGCGTCGACGAGTTGCGAGCCCTACGCCCGCGCCTGTCCGAGGGGAACCATCGGGCGGAGGACGAGGCGCGACAAATCGGCATGTCGCTCCGCGGCTCGGGGGCGACGTTCGGGTTTCCGCTGATCAGCTCCGTAGCCGGGCTCCTCGAGACGTCCCGCGACGAGGACGTCCTGCGGCGGGTAGAAGGGCTGATCGCCCAACTCGCTCGGTTCGCCCGCGGGTCGGACGACGCCGGATTCGAATCCGAGTGGTTGGCCGTCGCCGCCGGTCTGCCGGCCACGAGCGCGCCCGCGGTCGAGAGTGAAGTGGAAGGGTGGGAGTTGGTGAGCCGGGCGGCGGGTTGTGACGTGTCGGAGTTGGCGAGTCGGGTGGCCCGCTACTTCGGGATCGACATCGTGGGCCAGGGGCACTCGGCCGGCGCTCGACGTCTGGTGCCCGAGGCCCTCGCGTCGAGCGCGAGGGTGATTCCGCTCCGAGAGGACTCCATCACCATCACGGTCGCGACCGCGAACCCCACGGCGTTGACGACCGAGGTCGAGTTGGAGCGGCTCACGGGCCGCCGACCGGTCTTCGAGGTCGCTCCCCCGGAACTCATCGACGCCCTCTTCGACGAGGTGATCGGGTCGGCCTCCAGAGCGACCGAGCCCGGTGATGCAGCTGTACCGACCGCCGTCGCCCCGGGGGACCAACCGGTGCTCGTGGTCGATGACGAGCCGTCGTCGAGGGTGCTCGTTCGCGCCCTGCTCGAGCGACGCGGGCATCCGGTCGTCGAAGCCCCGGACGGCATGCAAGCTCTGGAACGCCTGCACGAGGCGGGGCCCTTCTCGCTCGTGCTCGCGGACCTGAACATGCCGCGCATGGACGGTCTCGAGTTGATCTGGGAGATCCGCGATTCCCCCCCGCTCAGCCGCCTCCCGGTGATCGTGGTCACCGGCGAGAAGGACGAGGTGCTGGAGACCCAGTTGATGGAAGAGGGAGCCGACGACTATATCCGCAAACCGATCGACCCCCAGCTCTTCGTGGCCCGGATCGAGTCGACGCTCCGCAGGCTCGGAGCTGCCCACAGCGGTTGAGTTTACGCCGGATTTGGCCGAAACTTTTGTGCTGAAGCACGCCGAAACTCCTCCGAACCGGACATCGCCTGGGCCGTGGCCCTCCCGCTCTCGAACGTCGTAACCGGTTGGTTCGCCAAGATCGGGCGTAGCTATCGCGTCACCCTCGACCACGCGGGCGGACTCGGCAAGCTCACCTGGGACAGCGCCGTCGCGATCGTCTCCCTGAAGGTCCGCTTCCGGGACGTGCTGAATCAGATGTACATCATGGGGATCCAGAGTCTCCCCATCGTGTTCGTCACGGCGTCGCTCGCCGGTATCGTCACGAGTCAGCAGGGCGGCTACCAGCTGATCTCATCGTCGCCGGGGTATGTCCTGGGGACGCTGGTCGTCCAGAGCGTCGTCCTGGAGCTCGGCCCACTCTTGACCGCTATCGTCCTGGTCGGGCGGATCGGTGCACGCATCACTGCCGAGCTCGGAACGATGGTGGTGTCGGAGCAGATCGACGCCTTCAAGTCGCTCGGTCGTGACCCCGTGGCGATTCTGGCCGCCCCGCGTATCGTGGCCGGCATCCTGACGATGCCCCTCCTGGTCGGTTTCGCCGACCTCGTGGGCATCTACGCCGGTATGCAAATGGCGTCCCTGGATGTCGGGCTCGCGCCCGAGCGCTTCTTCTACGGCGCTCGTCTCTTCTGGCACAACTGGGATCTCTTCTACGGATTCTCCAAGTCGATCGTTTTCGGCTTCGTGATCCCCTTGATCTCGGTACACATGGGTCTCCGGACCCGAGGCGGCGCCGAGGGCGTCGGCCTCCAGACGACTCAGGCCGTGATGTTCATGATCCTCACGATCCTGATTCTCGACGCGATGTTCCCGCCCCTCCTCCTCCAGTAAGGCGGGTCGTGTGATTCACTACCGAGGTGTGTACAAGGCCTTCGACATCCCCGTCCTGACCGGCGTGGACCTCCAGGTCGAGGCGGGTGAGATGTTCGCGCTCTTCGGGCCCTCGGGTACGGGAAAGAGCGTCCTCTTGAAGACCACGCTTTCCCTGATCGTCCCCGACCGGGGGGATGTCGAGGTCGACGGGATGTCGGTCTACTTCGGTCCCGTCTCCAACATCGAGAAGATCCGGCGGAAGATCGGGTACGTCTTCCAGCACGCCGCCCTCTTCGACTCGCTCAACGTCTTCGAGAACGTGGCTATGGGCCTCCCGGAAGACGAGTTGGCGCGGACCCCGAGGAAGGAGGTGGCTCGGCGTGTATGGGATGCGCTCGAGATCGTGAATCTGGAACCGCGCGAGATCCTGTCGAAGCTGCCCTCCGAACTCTCCGGGGGTATGAAGAAGCGGGTGGGTATCGCGCGCGCCATCGTGGGGCGGCCGCAGATCCTGCTCTGGGACGAGCCGACGACCGGCCTCGACCCCATCAACACGGCCGCGGTCGAGCGGCTGATCAAGCGGCTGTCCGGTGACCTCGAGGTCACCTCGCTTCTCGTGACACACGATGTCGAAGGTGGCCTGCAGATCTGTGATCGGGTCGCCATGCTGCACAGCGGGACCCTCCGCTTCTGCGGAACGCCGGAGGAATTCAGAAACAGCCCGGACAACGTGGTCCGGGCCTTCGTGGATCGGGCGGCTGCTGCGGCGGCCCTGGATATGGCGGTGACATGAGCGATAGCGGACAGGAACAGGGCAGGGCCACCGATGCGGAGATCGCCTCCGCCACGCCGAGAGGATCGGGCGCCAACGACGCACAGCTCGGGCTGTTCGTGCTCCTCGGGCTCATTTCCTTCGTCGTCGTGCTCTTCTGGATGACCGACCCGGCGACCTTTCGGGGCCGGTACATGCTGGTCACGGAGGTCGACCACGCGGGCGGCATTCGGGCCGGTGACCCGATCCAGATGCAGGGTGTGAACATCGGACGCGTGCACGACTTCGAGATGCTCGGGGACGACCGCGTCGTGATCACGATGGAGATCTATCAGCGGTGGGGGGTGCCGATCGGTTCCGAGACCCGAATGGGCGAGTCGGGCATGTTCGGCGGTCGGACGCTCGAGGTCGTACGGGGTCCGGGGCCGGGCTTCTACGCGGACCAGGACACGATCCAGGGTGAGGGGGCCGCTGGTGGCGGAATCCTTGCTGCGGTGGACCAGCTGTCCCTGCGTGCCGAGTCCGTACTCGGATCGATCGACCAGATGCTCAGCGACTCGACGGTGTCGTCGGTTCAGGGGACCGCACGCGAGTTGGAGAGTCTGCTGACCGAATTGTCCGGACTCGTCGACGAGCAGAGGGGTGAGTTGCGCGGCCTGACCGCGAGCCTCGGCCGAGCCGCCGAGGGCATCGAAGCCGCGTCGGCGGCCGGTGGGGACATCGCCTCGGCGGTGGCGTCCGCAGACTCGACGATGGCCATGCTGGCCGAAACCAGCGAGACCCTCGACGCCGCCATGGTGTCGCTCAACACCGTACTCGGTCGCATGGAGCGGGGTGAGGGCACACTCGGCCGACTCTCGACCGACGAGACCCTCTACGTCAGCATGACGAGCGCAGCGGAGACGTTGAACGCCTTCCTGGCCGACCTGCAGGCCAACCCGGGCAAGTACATCAACATCTCGATCTTCTGATCGGCGGACCGCGTGAGCGGTCCACGTTCCGAACAACGACGAGGCGGGTGGGGCCACGGCCCCACCCGCCTCTGTTCGTCGGTCATCGGGCGGGCGCGCCGCAGCCGGTGACGACTACCGGGTCGGACCGCGTCCGTACCGGCGGTTGCCGTGCCGCAGACTCCACGCGAGGCCTCCGAGGACGAGGAGCGCCACCACCGAGTACCACGTCACGATCGTAGACACGTCGGGCCCCACCCACGGCCTACGACGTTCCGATCGCCACCTCCAGTCGGGGAGGTTGGCCACCCGGGCCAAGGAGCGTGGCTCACGGCCCTCTCCGAGGCGGCTGAGAATCAGCGGGGCGTCGTCGCTCCATAGAGAGAGCGCCTCTCCTCGGTACGCCGTCAGCCTACCATCGTCGGTCCGATGTGGGGCCACGAGGTAGAATGCGCCGACGAAGACGGTCAGTCCGCAGTCGGACGCCAGCGCGGATCGCACCGTGACGATGCGGGGAAGACGGTGCTGCCACCATCGGTGGACCTCGAAGTCCACGTCGACGAGGGGAACATCCGTTCCGTGAAAGGTCTCGTCGACCGCTCGTATCGCCACCACGCGTCCCTCGAATACGCCACCCGTGGGCAGAGGTGCCTCCGCGGCCAATCGGATGTCGAGGCCGCAGCAAAGGATGCGTTCCCTGGCGGACAGCGGCGCGGCCATCGTCCCGGCGACGAGGGCCAGCAGAATCATCGTCGATCGTCTCATTTCGACCTCCTTGCGGTAGGCCGGTCACCACTCGTTCATACGGCGCACCCGTCGATTGATTGCTCTCGGGCCACCGCGGCGCGCCCCCCCACAACGACACCGGCGGTCGCGGCCCCCACAACAAAGCGGGCGGCCGCGGCTGACCGCGACCGCCCGCTCGTGCAGGGTTCGGCTGTCGGGACGACCCTACCAGCCGGGCGCCAGGTTGAAGCCCCAGTGCCAACCGCGGTCCGGACGCTGCCAGGGGAAGGCGTAGTAGGTCTCGAGAATCATGAAGCCGAGGATGTTTGCTCGGGCCGAAAAGCCCGTGGACACCACCGGCACACGCTCGGCCGAGCTCCGGCTCCACTCGAGCACGGGAGGGCCACCGTCCGAGCAGATCGTCTGCGCGGTCCCGAGGTCCTGGAAGCAGCTCGGGTTGTCCCAGGCCAGTCCGGCGTCCGCGAACGCGACCAGCTCGACCGGCACGAACGGGAAGTTGATCAACCCGTACTGCTCGACGCCGATGAAGGGGATGCGAAGCTCGACACTACCGAGAGCGAGGCGGTTACCGAAGAGCCTGCTCAGGGAGGGACAGGTGTCGGCCTGGGTGGCCCCGGCCGAACACTCGTTCGGTTCGAAGCTCTCGAACGCGTATCCCCGGATGAAGGTCTCGAAGCCGAGGAAGAGCGGATTCAGGATGCCGAAGCCGTCCTGAAGCTGCTCGTCGGCGTTGAGTCCGTAGCGTCCGTAGTGCATGCCACGCACGCCGACGGTCAGGTTTCGGTGGGGAGCGTAGTAGCGCCGGAAGTCCGCGATCACCGTGGTGAAGTTTGCCGACCCCGTGGTCTGCTCGACCTCGAAGCGGTAACGCCCGCCGCGGATCGGAGAGACGAAGCCGAAGAAGGCGTTGTCCCCGACCATAGCCACGGACGCCTGGACGAGGTTCATCGGGTCGGGCTCGTCCAGATCTTCGCGCTCGAAGCCGATCGTCTGACCGAAGCCGTTGTAGTAGTACTTCTCGAGTTCGAAGTCGTAGCTGTACCGGGTGAGGCCCAGGCCGAATTCGACCCGCTCGGTCGTCGAGAACGGGTAGTGCAGCTGTCCGTTCGTCGAGGTGATGAAGATCCGCTGGCGCTGGAGTGCCTGGAAGTCACCGAACTCGTCCGAACCGAAGCCGAACCGCCCGAACTGATAGGGGATCCGTCCACCGCTGATGATCCAGTTCAGCCGGTCGCTCTGGTTGGCGTAGAAGAGCTGTCCGCCAATGTCCTTGAAGGTGCCCTGCGCCTGGAGGGCGACACCGAGGATCTTGTCCCCCAGCATGTCCGAGAAGTACGCGGACGTCGCACCACCGATGTAGTTCCCATAGCTGTCGGTGCCCGCGCCGATGGTCGGCTGTCCGACGTAGTCGAGCGAGAGGGACGAGGAGTACGGTTCCGCGTCCTCGGGCATGAAGGTGTTCGACGGCAACAGTCCGGTCTGTGCGTCCGCCAGGTACGTCTCGATCCGGCTGAACCGCGCAGGTGTGGCCGGTACGAGACGCCGACCCGGCTGCATCTCGGCGTTTTCGACGACGGTGACGCTGGGTGCCGGGCTCTCGAGGTCGTTGGTATAGATGTGGAACTCGCGCTCGTCGAAGATCGTGAACGCGACGGTGCCGTTCGGCGCGACCGACATGGCCGGCGAGATGTACGTGTGACCGCTGATGCCCGTGGCCACGTTCGTGTGACGGGTCACCTGACCGGTCTGGAGACTCAAACCGTAGATGTCACTGACGCCGTCCTGGTCCGAGATGAAGAAGATCGTCCGCCCGTCACCCGAGTACTGCGGGTTGATGTGCTTGACGTTCCCGAAGACCGGAAGCACCTCCACGTCGCCCGTCGCGACCTCGAGGGTGGCGAGCTGGAACTTGCTGTACACGAGCTGCTCGAAGTCCGTCTCGGGGCCTCGGTCGGTCGTGAAGGCGAGGAATTCGCCGTCGGGTGACCACGTCGGCTGGAGGTCGGCGTACTTGTCGTCCGTGAGCTGGACGATGTCGCCGGTCTCCAGCTCGTACAGGTAGAGGTCGGAGATACCGCCCACGGAGCCGGAGAAGGCGACGTGACGCCCGTCGGGCGACCACGCCGGGTTGGTGACGGCCCCGATGC